>NZ_CAFI01000321.1 GCF_000239775.1 Bradyrhizobium sp. ORS 375 | reverse complement strand
CCCCTCTTCACAAACCAAAACGACAACGCCGCGCTGATCAATTCAGCGCGGCGTTGTCGTTTGTGGCGTTGTCGTTTGTGGCGGTGTCGTTTGTGCCCGTGTCGTTTGTGGCGGTGCGCTCGTCGGTCCGAATGCAGGCGATGGTTGGTGCCGACTGTCGCCACGTCGTTCATCTCGTGTCGCCTGCCGATGGCGCGGGAGTTTCTCAGTCCGCTGATCCTTCCATGATCCGCAAATGGCGGCGTTGCTGCGTGCGCCGCTGGCTCCGCTGCCGACCACCAACGTGCCGCCCGATCTGGCTCGCGTGTCTCGATTTTCCCCGACCGCTCGCCAGAGGGGCGGAAGCTCCGCAGCGTCCAACGGCCTCGCGACATCGTTCGCTCCGCGGTGCTATGCTGGAGGTTGGTGCCGTCGCAAACTGCCGAAGACAGGTGGAGCATGGGAGAGCCTGCAGCGATATCGGAGCCGCATCGTCTCGGTGCAATCGCGAGTTTTCACGCGCACGTGTACTACGATCAGGAGAGCCGTGCGGAAGCCGAGCAGCTGCGCCGCTGGATCGGTGAGCGATTCGTGGTGACGCTCGGCCGTTGGCACGACGCGCTGGTCGGTCCGCATGAGCGCTCGATGTATCAGGTCGCTTTCGCCGTCGAGGTGTTTCCGACCCTGGTGCCCTGGCTGATGCTCAATCACGGACGGCTCAGCGTGCTGGTGCATCCGAACACGACACAGCCGCTGGCCGATCATACCGCGCATGCGCTCTGGATCGGCCAGCCTCTTGGCATTCGGGGTGAGAAGCTCCCGGAGACTGCCGAGGCCGAGCTACCGCTGACCCCCAACACGACGCCGACCCTGCCGGCCTGAGCGTTTCGCCGTATCGATCCGCGCGTGCGAATGGCTTCCCTGGTCACAGCCGAACGGATCGGAGGCCGAACAATCTCGCTCCAGGAGCGACGATACTTCGAATCCAGCGTTGCTCTCGGTATCAACATGGGCCGCAGACCTAGCGCCTGGCCACCAGGACGACGGCGGGGCAGGGCCTGCCCGCCGCGACTCGACCGTATGAAAGCCGCCGGCGATCCTGCGACCGCTTCAGGCGTTTGTCTTCACCACCTGGTCTTGGTCGCGGTGTTGACGTTGGTCACGGCTGCTGCCGTGTTGGACGTCGTCGCCGCCGTGTTGTTGATCAGGGTCAGCAGCTTGTAGTAGTCGACGACCTTGGCATTGGCGACGTACATCACGTCCTTGCTGCGCATCTGGAAGCCCGAGGCCAGCAGCATGCCGGAGGGATCGCGCAGATTGACGTGATAGATCGTCGGAATGCGGTCGTAGACGAACCGGCTGGTGTCGACGCCGAGCTTCTGCAGCAGCGGCCGCTCCTCATAGCGATACAGGAAGACCTCGGCCGGATCCGACTGCTGGTCGTTCAGGCCGCCGGCCTTGCCGATCGCCTGCGCCAGCGTGAGCGTCTCGGTGTCGAAGGAGATCTCCGAGTTGAAGCCGAAGACGTTCTGATTGAGTGCGCCGAGCGCCGTGAAAGTCGGCGATTCCCGCGTGATGTAGACCACGTCGTTCGGGCGGATGAAGATGTTTTCGCGCGGATCCTGCACGACCCGGGCGAGCAGCACCCGGACGCGCCTGCCGTCGCGCTGCAGGGTCACGTAGCTCTCGATCGCCTCGTGCTTGGGCCCACCGGCGCGTGCAATGACCGCCAGCAGCCGCTCGCCCACGCTGTTCAGCGCCAGCACGCCGGGCGTGTTGACGTCGCCGAGAACGCTGACCACGCTGGAATGCTGCTGGTTCAGGCTGACCACGACTTGCGGCTCGAGCGCGCGCTTCTGCAGGCGGAAGACGATCTCCTGCTCGATCTGAGGAAGCGTGCGACCAGCCGCCGCGATCTCGCCGGCGTAGGGGACGCGAATGTTGCCCTGCTGATCGACGGCTTGCGCCGGCAGGTCGACGAAATTACCCGGGCGGGCGCCGGCGGCCGTCGGCGGCGTGAACAATCCGCCGGGGGCCGCTTCGAAGATCGATACGTTCAGGACGTCGCCAATGCCGGCCACCTGCACCGGCTTGGGCCGCTTGTCGGGAAACACGCCCTGGAAGGTGACCAGGTTGGGCTGCGACAGAAAGCCGATCGTCTCAGGGCTGACGTCGACGAGGGCGTAGGGAAGCGCCGTGCTCGATCGCACGCTGGCCGTGGCGTTGTCGCTGACCGCATCGCTGGTCGGGCCCGTGCCGGGCAGGAAGGAGCAGGCCGGCAGCAGCGCCAGCAGGGCCACCAGCGCCAGGCTGCGCGAGCTGCGACAAATCCCGCGGAAGCCAGGCAAGCTTGCCGCGTTGCTGCCGGTGGCAGATCCAGCCCCGCTTCTCGCCATCCGGGCGCCGAGCGGATTGATCAAGGCCTTCAAACGCATCCTCGGATACAACAAAAGGATTCCCCAGGCATCTCTCTCCCCCTTTGGAGGTGACGCCGTCCCGCTCGGTTCCCAAGTTACTCGGCGCCTTCCCCCGGCGAAAGCGCACCCCTGTTCGTCCGGGCCGGCTTTTGCGCCGCCGTGCTAATTAGGTCACAGTCCAGCCTCACCGAATTACCGTTCTGCGAGATTCCGCCTGCCCCAGCGCGACGGTGCAGGCCGGCGCGCTTTCTGCGACCTAACGAGCTCTGGAAAATCTTAAGCAGAAAGCCGTTGAACAACGGTTTCCGACTCGGTCGCGCCCGGACCCAGGCCACCTCTGCGGGCGCCGTACGCCAGGAATTGAAGCGTTCGAGGCGGCAAATGGGAGCCTCGGTTGCCGACGGCGGCCATCCAAGTCTATCCTGCGTTCCGCCCAATCCAGCCGCTTGTGAGGGAGCATGCCGTTGTCGCGCGCGATCAGGATCACCGCCGTCGTCGCCATCCTGCTGGCTGGGGTGTCCGGTCCGGCGTCGGCGCGCCGGCTCTATCCGCTCACGGAGTGCGGCGCGGATCTCAGCCGGTTGTGCCGGCTGCACGGCGCCTTCGAGAGCACGCCATTCCACTACAATCTCGCGATTTATCCGGGATGCATCAGGCGGGTCGCGGTGGAGACCCCGCGGGGCGTGACGTATCGCAACGTCGTGGTCTGCGGGGCGCCCGAGCGGCCGATGGTCTGGTAGATCCGGTTGCGTCGGCCGCGACGCTCCAAAGCGCGGACGCGCACGCAAGACCCACCTGAATTAAATTCTGAGGTTGCGAGTGGGATTATTTGCAATCTAAAATTAAATAATTAATCTGGCGCGATCCGGACGAGGGCGACATAAAAAAACGCACAGCGAACAAACTTAAGCTTCAATTGTCGCCGACCAAGGGTGGTTAATAAGTCCTTTCGCAAGTGCGGTGAATTTTGACGGGCCGCGGGCTGCGCCGGACGTATTTAATGTCTTGCCTTGCAGATGGTAGTTAACTTGTCGCGAGTGGTTAATTTCATCCCGGTCATCGGAGCCGATCGTCGCGATGGCATTTCGCCGACGCTCGAGAAAAATCCCTCGAAACTCGCCAACGAGTGGGGTCCGTCCTTGTGTGACGAGCTGAGTACAGCGTTGAGTGATAAAGACATGGACGTTGGTGGCGGGCGGCGGCCCGTGCAAGCCGTTCTGGCATCATTGACCAAGATACGTACCGCCAGATCACGCTTGCAGCTGGAGGCGTCGGACAATTCCACGCCCGAAGCCTTGCTGTCCCAGATCGAGCTCTGCAACGCTCTGCTCGACGAAATTCAATCGATCAGCTGCAGCCTCGACAAGCGCGTCGAGCATTCCTGCGCTCCCAATCGCCGCCCTGTGGCGAACAGGCGCCACCGCGGCACCGCTCACCTGGTCGCGCCCCGGCGCGTCACGCCGGGCCGCACCAAGCAGCAGCGATAGCTGTCCGCCTCGGCTCTCACCGACCCTCCGCCCGGGGGCGGAAGCTGGTTGGATCCGCAGCGCGACGGCCGGCCATGCCCTGCGTGTCGCACGGCCGACATTTCGCCGCCGCACGCGCGGCTCGATCGTCCTCGCCGGCTCGGCCAACAGAGATCGTCGCGACCGGCGGCGCGCTATTTTCCATGTGTTCGGAAATAACCTGCCCGATTTAATCTGATGTGCTCGGCGGAAGCCATCGCCGGATGCTTTTGCCGCCGCCGTTCGTGTCCGCAGTGGAGGGCCGGTTTTCTTTCGGGGGCGAGCGGGCTGTCGTGTCCGCATTCCCGCCGGTTCGGAGCCGGACTCCAGGACCGGCGTCAACCAACGGCGCCTGTCGGTGCGCGCAGCGCGCCCTGAGCGCGCTCGGACGCCATGGGGAGGGAGCGCGGGAGCGGGCGCCGCTGTCGGAGGCCGCGGCTCCCGGGGCGGGAGTGGCCGTCGTCCGAGTGTGCATCGGACGGATGAGGCTGCGAGCCGGGCTGCCGATCAGGAGTTGTGGATAAGCTGTACTGCCAAGAGTTTTCGGGACGAGCGGCGGCGACCATCTCGGCTGATTTAGGGCATATTCCTGATGTCGTGCGTAATTAAACCGCGCTTCGCTATTTTGTGCGAGTGCATAAACATCGAGATCCGGGTTATTGGCTTCATCGCGCGAATAGGTTGTGCACGTCGTCAGACGTAATGCGATGAATGCACCCGTGAGCGGCTCCGCAGCCGGAATGCTCGAGCTTTCGCCATTTTAATCGCGGCATTTCGGCGCGGTTCCGTCACAGAATGCAGTAAACCTTCGCCGATCGTGTTGATTTGACGGTCTTTCGTGGCGGAGAATTCGCCTGGCGTCAGACCGCGGCGGCAGATCGACATATTCTGTCGCAATGGGGTTGCGGGTTGATATTTTATCAGGCTACAACCATTCCGTCGCTGGCGTGGATATAACTCAAATATTCAGTTTTTCCGACAGCGAACCACTTGCGGATCGAAATACCGAATTATATGACATTAATCCGGCAGGATAGAGATCACGGATAAAGGTCGCTGCATGTCCACCAAGAAGATCGATTTCGAGACGATGTCTTTCGATGACCTCTGGTCGCTCCATGAGCAGATCAGTCATATCCTGGCTGAGCGGATCACGTCTGAGAAGCGCGAGCTCGAGCGTCGTCTGGCGGTTCTCAATCGCAGCCGCGGTGTCATCGAGGGAAAGAGCGAGGACGCGCCGTCCTATAACGGCAACGGAAAGGCACGGCGCAAATATCCGCGTGTTCTGCCGAAGTACCGTAACCCGCAGACCTCCGAGACGTGGTCTGGACGCGGCAAGCAACCGCGCTGGCTGGTTGCCGCGATCAAGACCGGACATCGTATCGAAGAATTCGCGATCAACGGCAACGGTGCTCCGAAGGGGCGCCGTCAGCGCGCCTGATCGATCCGGGCACGGTCCGCCGGGTTTGGCGCAGGAGAGCCTGCCGCATTCTTCGGGATCTTGCGTGATCGCCGCCGGTCGCCGTCGTGGGTCCGAATTCCGGCTTTGCGGATCACTCGGGGATCATTCGGTCGATCGATCGGCAGGAGGTCGACCGCGGGCGATCATGGCAAGCACGGGTGCGCATCTCTGCCGGGAGCCGGCGGAGCTGCATCATTCGCGTCGGCCGTCACTTCCGCTCCTGTCCACGCACGCTAGTAGGCGTTGTTGCCGCGGATCAGCTCGATCGGCGTCCTGAGAAGGATCGCGATGTCGAGCGAAAGGCTCCAATTGTCGATGTACCAGAGGTCGAACTCGACGCGCTGTTCGATCGAGGCCCGGGTCGGTGTCGGCCCCCGGCAGCCATGCACCTGGGCCCAGCCGGTCAGGCCGGGCTTGACCCGGCGGCGAAAGGCGTAGTTGCGCACGAGCTTGTCGAACTCGTTGTCATGGGCCAGTGCGTGCGGCCGCGGTCCCACCAAGGACATGCTGCCATTGAGCACGTTGAGCAGCTGCGGAAGCTCATCGATGCTGGTGCGGCGCAGCCATGCGCCGAGGCGCGTGAACCGGCTGTCTCCAATCCTGGCCTGGACGATCGACGGACCGTCCTCGAGCACGGACATCGTACGGAATTTGAAGATCTGGAACGATCTGCCGTTGAAGCCGCAGCGCTGCTGGCGGAACAGCACCGGTCCCGCCGAATCCAGCTTGATCGCGACGGCCACCAGCAGCAGCAGCGGCGACAGCAGGGTCAGGGCGGCTCCCGCCAACATGAGATCCATCAGGCGCTTGGTCGCGTGCTCCAGCGGGCTCATCAGGCCGCGATGCAGCTCGACGCAGACGGCGCTGCCGAGATCGTGGCGCGGCCGCTTGAACAGCTCCGCAGCCGCTCCGACGGGGACGAAGCTCACCGGAAACGGCAGCACCCTCAGCTCGGCGCCCAACGTCCGCAACTCGGACCAGGGATCGGGGCTGGCGCCGACCACGATCTCCTCGATATCGGAGCCGCGGACATAATCGATGACGCTGGCGACGACATGCTGTCGCTGGGCCGGGTCCGAGCCGGGGTCGGGAAGCAGGAAGTGTCGCTTGACGCGAAAGCCGGTGTCGATGAGCGCCTGGGTGAGGACCGCATTGTCCTTGCTGGTCTGGTCGGTGATCAGGACGACGTTTCGTCCCGAAAACCGCTTCTCGGCGAGACCCTTCGCCAGCAGATATTCCGTGATCCGGCGGTTCACGACCAGCGCCGCCAGTCCGAGGCTCGCGAACACGATGCTCGTGCCGCGCGAGAACTCGCTGCCGATCTTCAGCGCAAACAGGGCGCCGGCCAGCACCAGGAACGCGGTGATCCAGGTGAGGCAGGTCGCGCGGATCTGGCGCGACAGGATGAGGAGCTCCGCCGGCCTGTACATGCCGCGGATCTTCATTAGCGATACGAACAGGGCTGAGACGAGGATCGCGAGCCCCACCGACTTGCTCACGTCGTTGGCGCCGGCGGCGTCCTGGAAGTGGTAGACAAAGCCGGACAACACGCTGGAGACGGTGATCGTCACGATGTCCGCCGCGACGGCGAAGGGCTCGACCGCGGCGTAGTGGACCGGCCATTTGCGGCGTTGCGCTTGCCGGTCCGCCAATACGGCCGCCGGCATGCCGTTCCGATCGAGAGTCTCGGGTTGATCCACGTAATGCATGGGATATCGATTTCGAAACTCGGTTAAAATAGCGGCGTCGCAACCATCCTATAATTAAATATTTAATCCAGACAAACAAAATTCGGGTGAGGAATTATTTTTGCCGCTGGACGGTCGCGAAATACCGCGCCGCAAAGCGCGCTCGGCTCAGGGCGTCGAATGGCGGAAACCCGCTCAGAACTGCATTTCAGCGACGCGGCTGGGCTTCGAGCCGAGGTCGTCACATGATCCGTATGGCGGATTAATGTCGTGGCGGCGGATAATTTGATGTTGGACTGCAAAAATGGCGTTTAAAATATAATTAAATGAGCGTATTAATTGCGTCGTGGGCCCGGCTCCGTCACGCACGGGCCAGTGCATCGCAGCCAAAGGGCGGCCAGGAAGGCGCGCGGGACCTCAGGAGAGAGGGAGCCGTCTCGGGGCCGGCCGATGGTGGGTTGGAAGATTAGTGATGCTCATTTCCGAGATTATGAATACGAAGGACGTCGAGCGATGAAGGTCGTATTGTTCTGTGGGGGTCTGGGGACGCGGATCAGGGAATATTCCGAGAGCGTTCCGAAGCCGATGATCCCGATCGGCCATCAGCCGATCCTGTGGCACGTGATGCAGTATTACAGCCAGTATGGCCACCGCGACTTCGTGCTGTGCCTCGGCTACAAGGCCAATGTGGTGAAGGACTATTTCCTGAACTACAATCAGGCCGCCACCACCGACTGCACGATTTCGCAATTCGGCAAGAAGGTCGAGCTGCTGGGCGAGCGTCCGGCGGACTGGCGGGTGTCCTTGGTCGACACCGGGATCTGGCGCAACATCGGTCAGCGCCTGCGCGCTGTCCGGCATCTGGTCGAGGGCGAGGAGATCTTCCTCGCCAACTACAGCGACGGCCTGACGGATGCGCCGCTGCCGGACATGATCGACCGCTTCAAGCGCAGCGGGATGATCGGCTGCTTCATCGCCATCCATCCACCGATCAGCTTCCACCTCGCCGAGTTCGACAATGACGGCAAGGTCGGCCGCATGGCCGCGAGCAATGATTCCGACATCTGGATCAACGGCGGCTACTTCATCTTCCGCAAGGAGATCTTCGATTATATCGAGGAGGGTGACGAGCTCGTGGTGCAGCCGTTCAAGCGGCTGATCGATCGGGGCCTGCTGATGGCGTACCGCTACGAAGGCTTCTGGCGGGCCATGGACACGCTCCGGGATCGCCAGGTGCTCGAGGAGATGATCGAGCGCGGCGACACGCCCTGGCATCTCGGCGCGAACCTCCCCGCGGTGGTGAACGGATGAGGGCGTTGCAGCTCGCCGGTCGCGGCGACCGGCTGTCGGTGCTCTGTCTCGGTGCGCATTCCGACGACATCGAGATCGGAGCCGGCGGCACGCTGCTGACCTGGCTCGATCAGGGGATCCGCCTCGACGTGCATTGGTGCGTGCTGAGCGGCAATGGCGAGCGCGGCGTCGAGGCGACCGCCTCGGCCAACGACTTTCTCGCCGAGGCTGCCGGCCGCAATCTGGAGGTCCTGAATTTCCGCGACGGTTTCTTTCCGGAGCAGGGCGAAGAGATCAAGGCCTGGTTCGAGCAGCTGAAAGGCCGGATCAATCCGGACGTCATCCTCGCCCATCGCCGCGATGATGCGCATCAGGATCACCGCCAGGTCAATCGTCTCGTCTGGAACACATTCCGCGATCATCTCGTGCTCGAATACGAGATCCCGAAATGGGACGGCGACCTCGGGCGGCCGAACGTTTACATGCCTTTGTCCGAGCGGATCATGAAGCGCAAGGTCGCGCTGCTGATGTCACATTTCGGCAGCCAGCGCTCCAAGCAGTGGTTCGACCCCGAGACGTTCATGGGCTTGGCGCGGCTGCGCGGCATGGAATGCCGTGCTCCCGAGCGCTATGCTGAGGGCTTTGTGGCCCGCAAGCTGTCGCTGGGGTGATCGGCGCAGGCCGCCAGCAGTCATCCATCACAAAGAGAGGCGGATAGCGATGGCGACGATGTCGTCGCGGTCGATGCCTGCGCGCAATGCAGCGGCCGTGCTGCGGCTTCTGAGCAGGCGCTTCGCCGTCACGCCGAGGTGCGCCCGCCGGTTTGCCGGCGGGAGACGTTCGATGCGCCGTGCCGTGCCTCAGCCGGCTGCCCGTCTGGGCAGCTCGACCGTCTCCTCGACCGGGGGGCGCTCGAGGGCGGTGGCCGGCACCTTCTCCAGCCAGACCTCGCGCCACCATGCGAAGATGCCGCGCGGACAGAACAGCCGGTTCTCGCTGTAGCGCGACTGGCAGTAGACGCCGTCGAGGATCACCGCGGGCGTCTTCATGCGCCGGATGTAGCCTGTCCGCTCGTCGATGAACTTCTCGACGCGGGTGCGAACCCGGAACACCTTGCCGCAGTAGGGCACCATCTCGGCATCGAAGCCCATGCCGCGGTTGTTGGTCTGCTTGTCGATGGTCGCGAGGATCTCCGCGTGCGGCCTGACGCGGACGAGATCGCCCGGCTGCAGTCCGAGATCGGCGATCGGCGCATCCTTGTCGGTCGCCAGGTCGCCGCGCTTGCGGGGAAACGGCACGCCGCCCCACAGCGACTGAATGCGATCATAGATCCAGCGGGCCGGACGTCCCAGGCGCGGCCGGCGCGCCATCGTCGCGCCGACGTAAGCGAAGTACAGGAAGCCGCGAAACATCTTGCCGACCGACACGTTGCCGGAGGTGATGTCCTCGGCATATTGCCGCGCGTCCCACCATTTGAGCGGCTGGGTGTAGGTCGGCAGCTCGGTGGCCTGGCAGCTGTAGCGGGGACCCTTGCCGGCCACCTGATCGGGCGACTTGGTCGCATCAAACACGGCGCGCGCCGTGCATCCGCCGGATGGCTGGCGTGCCGCGACGAGGTCGCGCGCGGCGCTCGCCGCCTGGGCGGGATCGACCGGCGACAGCCACGCCTCCTTCCAGAAGATCAGGCAGGCCGCCTGGCAACCGCCATAGGCCTCGCCGTCGCAGCGGAGATCGAGGTGCACCGCGTTCGGCAGCCGCCGTCCGAGCCACTCGCCGGTGTTGTATCCGGTCACCGTATCGCAGGTCTTGTGGGCGCGCTTGTAGACCTGAAAGCGCTGGCCGCACCATTTGAACATCTGCGGCATGAACGGCAGCCCTTCGAGGCGGCCATTCGCATCCAGGGTGGCCAGGATCTCTTCCTTGCTGCGAACCTCGACCCAGTCGCCGGCGGATAGCGTCATGCTCTGTCTCTCAAAACTTTCAACCAATGCATCAGAATTAAAGCTGAAGAGCTTTGCGGTTCCGATTTGTCGGATTCATGGCATTTATTTAATTCGGCTGAATATAATTAAATCGCCGGGCTCGCAAGGCACGGTCGCCCTACAGCCGCCTTCTCAAGCAGATTGTGGCGGAATTGTATGTCTTTAGCTGATTTTTGTGCGGGTGGTAGCGATCGTGGTCATGGGCCGATGATCCGGTGTGATACGGATTTGCTGGACGCCGCTGGATTATAAATTATAATGCCGAAAGATCATTTAAAATCATGCTTTGGTTCGCGACATAAGGGGGTGACGATTTTGAAGGTGCTCATCACGGGAAACATGGGCTATGTCGGCCCGGTGGTCGCAAAGCATCTGCGGGCGCAGCGCCCCGATGCGACGCTGCACGGCTTCGACAACGCCTATTTCGCGCACTGCCTGACCGGCGCGCCGGTACTGCCGGAGCGCTATCTCGACGAGCAGTTCCATGGCGACGTCCGCGACATGTCGCTCGACCTGCGCGGCTATGATGCCGTGATTCAGCTCGCGGCGATCTCGAACGACCCGATGGGCAACCGCTTCCAAGACGTCACGCTCGACATCAACCAGAACACGACGGTGTCGCTCGCGCGAGCGGCCGCGGCGGCCGGGGTGAAGAACTTCGTGTTCGCCTCCAGCTGCAGCGTCTACGGCATCGCTGACGGGCCGCCTCGCAAGGAGACCGATCCGCTCAATCCGATCACGGCCTATGCCAAGTCGAAGATCGGCTCGGAGCAGGAGCTCGCGCGGATCGAGACCGACATGGCGATCACCTGCCTGCGCTTCGCCACCGCCTGCGGCATGTCGGACCGGCTCAGGCTCGACCTCGTGCTCAATGATTTCGTCGCCTGCGCGCTGTCGCGCCGGCAGATCAGCGTGCTCTCGGATGGCACCCCCTGGCGCCCGCTGATCGACGTCGCCGACATGGCACGGGCGATCGATTGGGCGATCGATCGACCGGCTGCCAATGGCGGCCGCTTTCTTACGGTCAATGCCGGGTCCGACGATCGCAACTACCAGGTCAAGGATCTCGCCAACGCCGTCGCCGCGCGCGTGCCGGGGACGGCGGTGTCGATCAATACCTCGGCGCCGGTCGATAGCCGCTCCTACAAGGTGGATTTCGGCCTCTATCGCTCGCTTGCACCCGATCACCAGCCGCGGGTGACGCTGCAGCAGTCGATCACCAACCTGGTCGATGGCCTCAAGCGAATGAACTTCAAGGACGCCGAGTTTCGCTCGTCCGATCTGATCCGTCTCAAGGTCCTGCAGGACCATATGGAGACGGCGCGGATCAACGACCGGCTGCAATGGACCTGACGTCGCTCGGCCCTCGCCAAAGGGGCCTTGCGTGGCCAGACAGGATAGTGACGGAGCAATCATGGAACTCAGCCTTCCCACCGCCGTCGGCGTCGCGCCCAAATGCCGGCATTGCGGCGACGACCTGACGCTCAAGCTGATCGATCTCGGCGCCTCGCCGGTCGCCAACGATTACATCGACCCGGAAAACTACATGCGGGCCGAGCCGTTCTATCCGCTGGAGACCTTCGTCTGCCGCGAGTGCCGTCTGGCGCAGACGCGCGACCTGCTGGCGGCGTCCGAGATCTTTCGCGCCGACTATGCCTATTTCTCCTCGCATTCGACCTCGTGGCTCGAGCACGCGCGCGGCTATGTCGATGCCATGGCGGAGCGGTTCAAGCTGGGACCGGCTTCGCGTCACGTCGAGATCGCCTCGAATGACGGCTATCTGCTGCAATATTCGGTTCAGAAGGGGATCAGCTGCCTCGGCGTCGAGCCCTGCGAAAGCGTCGCGCTCGCCGCGCGGGCCAAGGGCATCGAGACCCGGGTCGAGTTCTTCGGCCGCGACTACGCGACCATTCTCCGCGAGGAGGGGTGGTCGGCCGATCTCGTGACCGCCAACAACGTGCTCGCCCATGTCCCCGACATCAACGACTTCGTCGGCGGCGTGAAGATCCTGCTGGCGCCCGAGGGCGTCGCGACCTTCGAGGTCCAGCACCTGCTGACGCTGATGCAGCGGCACCAGTTCGACACCATCTATCACGAGCATTTTTCGTACCTGTCACTGATCGCGGGCTTGCGCATCTTCGCCCGGGCAGGCCTGCGGGTGTTCGACGTCGAGCTGCCCGAAACCCATGGCGGCTCGATCCGGTTCTTCGTCTGCCACGACGGCGCCTCGCATGCGGAAAGCCCGAACGTGGCCGATGTTCTGGCGCGCGAGCGGGCCTATGGCCTGCACGAGGACGCGATCTATTTGGCCTGGAACGAGCAGGTCAAGGAGACCAAGCGGGCGCTGCTCGAGCTGCTCACGCGGCTGAAGCGCGACAACAGGAAGATCGTCGCCTATGGCGCGCCGGCCAAGGGCGTCACGCTGCTGAACTATTGCGGTATCCGGACCGATTTCCTCGACTTCACGGTCGATCGCGCCCCGTCCAAGCAGGGCCGCTACATGCCGGGCGTCCGCATTCCGATCCTGCCGCCGGAGGCGATCTTCGAGGCCAGACCGGACTACGTGCTGATCCTGCCGTGGAACATCAAGAACGAGATCAAGGCCCAGATGGCCGAGATCCGCGGCTGGGGTGGACGGTTCATCGTGCCGGTGCCGAAGGCGACCATCGAGGATTGATCGGCGAGATCCATGAGGCGCGTCCTGCAGGGGCAGGGCGGCCTCAGGAATCGTTGTGTGGGATCGTTGCGCGAAAGAATCTTGTGATGAGGTTTGTCCAACTGGGCCAGTCGGATGCGCGGCTGATCGAGCTCACGGTGCGCGCCGATGAGCGCGGCAGCTTCACGCGGACCTGGTGTGCGAAGACATTCGCCGCCGAGGGTATCGATTTCCAGCCGGTTCAGGGCAACAGCTCGGTGACGCGTGTCCGCGGCACCGTGCGCGGGATGCATTTTCAGCGCGCGCCGAAAGCCGATGCGAAGATCGTGCGGTGCACGGCCGGGCTGATCCATGATGTTATCGTCGATCTCAGGCCGGCCTCGCCGACGCGCGGCGAGGTCTATGCCTGGGAGCTCGGGCCGGCGACGGGGCGGATGCTCTACATTCCCGCCGGATTTGCCCACGGCTTTCAGACGCTGACCGACGACGTGACGGTCGAGTACCTGATGGGCATCGATTATGCCGAGGAGCTTTCCGATGGCTTTCGACACGACGATCCCATGATCAACATCAAGTGGCCGGAACCGGTGACGGTGCTGTCGGCGAAGGATGCGGCCTGGCCGTTGCTGGCGGAGCGACGCCTGTGGTGACGGACCGTCTTGATCTGCCAGGGATGATCGAGTGGCCCTCGAAGAGGTGGGCGTGATGCTGGACAAGGTGACATCCACCGTGGCGGAGCGAAGGCCGGCGATCGATCTCCATAGCCTGGTCGCGGAGCTGTTCCCGATCAACCGCAGCCTGACGGGAGCTGGCGTCCGGCAGACCCTCGACATCATCGCACGGTATGTCGATCTCACGATCCACGAGGTCCCGACGGGCACGCCCGTGCTCGACTGGCACGTGCCCGCTGAGTGGAATATCCGGGGTGCGACGATCTCGACTTTGTCGGGCCGGCGTCTGGTCGATTTCGCCGACAACAATCTGCACGTGATGGGCTACAGCAAGCCGTTCCACGGTGTGCTGAGCCGCGCCGAGCTCGCCCGGCATGTCCACACGCTGCCGGACCAGCCCGACCTGATCCCGTACCGGACCGGCTACTACGCGGATGACTGGGGCTTCTGTCTGCCGGATCGACTCTGGCGGACGATGACCGACGACAGCTATCGCGTCGAGATCGACAGCGAGCTTAAGCAGGGGGCATTGACGTATGGTGAGTTCTTCGTGCCCGGAGAAACCGAGAACGAAGTCCTGATCACCTGTCACATCTGCCATCCGAGCCTTGCCAATGACAATCTGTCGGGCATCTCGGTCATGACCGCGCTGGCGATGCGTCAGATGCGGCAGACCCGCCGGCTGGGCTATCGCTTCCTGCTTTTGCCTGCGACCATCGGCGCATTGGCCTGGCTCGATCGCAACGAAAGCCGCCTCGATCGGGTGGCGCATGGACTCGTTCTGACCTGTCTCGGCGACTCCAACGGCTTCCACTACAAGCAGAGCCGCAAGGGCGCGCCGATCGACCGCGCCGTCGCGCATGTGCTGAAGCATTCCGGCCATCGCCACGAGGTCCTGCCGTTCAGCCCCTACGGCTACGACGAGCGGCAATTCTGCTCGCCGGGCCTCGACCTTCCGGTCGGATGCCTGATGCGCGGGGTGCACGGCACATTCCCGGAATATCACACCTCGGCGGACAATCTCGACTTCGTCAAGCCAGACCGTCTCGACGAGTCCTACGTCGTGATCGAGCAGGTCCTCGACCTGCTCGATCACGACCGTGTCTACGAGCGCGTCGATGGGCGCGGAGAGCCGCAGCTCGGCCGGCGCGGCCTGTATCGGGCGATCGCGGGTCAGCGTGAGGCGGGCGGGGCCACGCAGATGGATCTGCTTTGGGTGCTCAATCTGGCCGATGGCAAGCACAGCCTGCTGGATATGGCGATCCGTGCCGATGTGCCGTTCGCGCGGATCGAGGCGGCCGCACGCTTGGCATTGGACGCCAACCTGATCAGGCCGTCCGAGGCGCGGGCGTAATGTCTGTCAGGGCACAGCGACGGAGCAGGGCACGATGAGTTCGCAGCCGGACAATCCCCGTATCCTGGTCTTCTCGCTCCGGAACATCTTCGGCAAGGCGTTGAATCGCGGCCCGCACGCCGAGTTCGAGGATATCATTTGCGAGGTCGATTCCGCCGAGTTGCTGGCGCCCCAGCTCGATCCGACGAGCCGGCGGGCCAGCTTCGCGACCCGGCTGGGCTATCACGCGCCCATCCTGCTGAACCCCGGCCTGCCGCGGATCCCGGCGCGCAAGGCCTACGACGTCATGTTTGCGATCTGCGGCTTTCCGCAGGATCTCATCATGTTCGACGCGATCGAGGATATCAGATCGTCCTCCAGACTGTCGGTGTGTCTCCTCGACGAGCTCTGGATCAAGGACATCGTCAAGCACCGCCATTTCCTGAAGGTCATGGCCAAGTTCGACATCGTCATGCCGTTCCAGATCGGCACGGTGAAGCCGCTGGGCGAGCAGATCGGGAAGGCCTGCGTGCATATGCCGCTCGCCATCGACGCCATCAAGTTCTGTCCCTATCCCGATCCGCCCGAGCGGGTGATCGACGTCTACAGCATGGGCCGACGGCCCGAGGCTTTGCATCGGACGCTGCGCGCGATGGCGCAGGACAGCAGCTTCCTCTATCTCCACGACACGATCGGCGGCAGCCAGGCGATCGATCTCAGGGAGCACCGCGGCCAGGTCGCCAACCTCGCCAAGCGCAGCCGGTATTTTCTCGCCAATCCCGGGAAGTTCGACGAGCCGGGCGAAACCGGGCGCCAGGTGGAGTTCGGTTATCGCTATCTCGAAGGCGCAGCCTCGGGCGCGATCATGCTCGGAGAGCGTCCTCAGAACGAGCTGTTTCCGAGGATGTTCGATTGGCCCGACGCCGTGATCGATGTGCCGCATACGTCCAATGACATCGATCGCGTCATCAGGGAGCTGGATCGCGATCCCGAGCGGCAGGATGCGATCCGGTGGGCCGGCATCACGCAGACCTTGCTGCGCCATGACTGGGTGTACCGTTGGGAGACCATCCTGCGGATCGCGGGTCTGCAGCCGATGCCCGCCTTGGCGGCGCGCAAGGACCGCCTCCGGGCCCTCGCCGAGATGGCGGGCGAGGTACCGGTCCGGCGGACTGAATTAAATCGTGAGCCGGTTTTATCGGCGCCGTGAGGATTTAATCCTTGTCTCCGCCACAAAGCAGCTTCATCGCTTCCCGGCTGCCGGGGCCGAGCCGGCGGTCGTTTTCACGACGGCTCTTTTTTGACGGATGGATTTTCATGCACCCGACCCGCTCGCCACGTGAAAATCAGAGGCCGGTCCCTGCGGCCGCGGGCGAGTGACGCACGATGTCGGAAGCTATCGCCGCCTATTTCGAAGAGCACAGGGCATCGAACGATCTCGGACGTCGCGCCTTGCGCGGTGGGATCATCTCCATCGTCATTCAATATGGCAATGCCGCGCTCCAGATCGTCGCCGCCATTGTCCTGGCGCGGCTGCTCGCGCCTGAGGATTTCGGCCTCGTCGCCATCGTCACCGTGCTGACGAGCTTCGCACCGCTGCTGATCGATTTCGGACTGCTCGACGCGACGGCGCAGCGGAGCAGGGTCACGCCGGGCCAGGTCAGCGCGCTGTTCTGGGTCAGCACCGGTCTTGGCGTCGCGGTGGCGATGATCGTTGCCGCATCGAGCCCGCTGATTGCCTGGATCTATGATGATCAGCGGCTGCAACCGATCGCGCTCAGCGTCGCCGTCACCTTCGTGCTGTCGGGTCTGACCAACCAGCACATGGCGCTGCTGCGGCGAACGATGCAGTTCGGCCGGATTGGCCAGATCCAGCTGTTCGGGACGCTCGCCGGAACCGTCGTGGCCATCGCGGCCGCGGTGGCGGGCTATGGCTACTGGGCGCTGGTGTTGCGACCCGTGGTCAGCTCGGTCTGCATCGTGGCCGCGGCGTGGTCGGCCTGCGCCTGGCGTCCCGGAGCCCCGGTCTTCGACGACGAGGTGAAATCGATGGTGCGGTTCGGCCTGCACGTCGTCGGCTTCACGGTCGCGTACACGCTATCGCGGGCAGTGGACCGCATCGCGCTCGGGCTGTTCTACCGTCCGGATCAGGTCGGCTACTATCAGAACGCGATGAACCTCTACGACAATTCGGTATCCGCGGCGCTCAGCCAGACCCACGCCGTGGGAAGCGCGGCGCTCAGCAAGCTGCAATCCAATCCGGCTGCGCTGCGCGAGAAATATGCGGCGGCGCTCTCGATTTTAGCCTTCTTCATGATGCCAGCCGCGGCGATCCTCTCGGTGACGGCCGAGGATCTCACCGTGGTGCTGCTCGGGCAGAAGTGGCAGGCGTCCGGCGCGCTGCTGAGCATCCTGGCGCTGCGCGGCATCTCGCATGTCGTCGAGGGATCGCAGGGCTGGCTGCATCTGTCGCTCGGACGCGCGGACCGTTGGCAGACCTGGGGCATCATCTCCCTGGTGGCGCAGGTCATCGCGGTGCTCGCGGGCCTGCCGTTCGGCACGGTCGGCGTCGCCTGGGCCGTCGTCATCGGCTATTCGCTGATCGCCTTGCCGTCGGTGCTCTATGCCGGGCGCCCGATCGACATCGGGGTCGCGCTCGTCGCCCGGGCCGCGGGTCCGCAGACGATCGGCGCGATCACGACCGCTGCGGCCGGGTGGTGGCTGCAGACTGCGCTGCTTGCGACCTATTCTCCTATCCTTCGCATGATCCTGTCCGGCTGCTTCTGCGGCTGTGTCTATCTCGCGGTCGTCGTCGGTCTGTTCCGGCACGGCGAGCCGCTGCGGATCGCAGGTACGATCATCCAGGACGTCATCAGGAAGCGATGAGTCACGGCCCGTCAGCCGCCGCAACGTCGAGGGCGCGGATCAAGAATATCTATCGCCATTTATTAAATGTCATATATAATGTTCCCGTGATTTAATTATTTTAAATGATCATGACCCTCGATACCTCAGCCCCGGACGTCATGGACCCTGCGCCGCCGGCGCAGGGTCCCGCATGGCGCGTCAGCGCCGGTGCCGTGAGTGCACGCCGCCTCAATATACTGAACGTGTCGCATATGCCGGCGAGCCCACCGCGCTTCGGCGCGCAGGCGCGGATGCATGGGCTGATGACGCAGCTCGCGCATCGCCACGATGTCACGGCAGTCTCGCTGGTGGACGAAGGGTTCGATCTCGACGAGTGCCGCCAGGCGATGCAGGCCTATTGCCGCAACGCGATTCTGGTGCGCAACCGTTACGGCCGCGAAGGCCTGTCGAAGCGGCTTCTCCAATTGCGTTCACTGGTGTCGATGCGGAGCTTCGACCGCCTGCGCGTGGCCCTGCCGGAGCTGCAGAGCGTGCTCGATCGGCTGCTGACGACGACGCGGTTCGATATCGTCAATCTTGAATTTCCCTATCTCGGTCACTGCCGGTTTCGACAGGCTCCGGTCGGCGAGAGGCCGCCGCGTCTCGTCGTCGACTCGCATGAGATCGCCTATGACCTGGCGCGTCAGTTCGCTGCCACCGGCGCAAGTCTCGGCCGCCGTCTCTATGCCGGGGCGAATTGGCGCAAGTTGCGGCGCGAGGAGCTCGCGGCCTACGCCGAGGCCGACGGTGTCTATCTCTGCAGCAACGACGATGAGACGCGACTGCATGACGATCTTCCGAACGTCCGCACGGCTGTGATTCCCAACGCTGCCGACACCGACTTCTACCAGCCGCGCAGCACCGATCCGGCGCCGGACGGACGTACGCTGGTGTATTTCGGACTGCTCTCGACCGTCCCCAACATCGACGCCGTGACGCACTTCGTTCAGGATATCTGGCCCGCGATTGCCGCCCGGCATCCCGACGCGCGCTGCAAGATCATCGGCGGCCGGCCGCCGCCGTCGCTCACGGCGCTGGCGGGACCGGGGATCGAGCTCACCGGCTTCGTGCCCGACCTGCGCCCGCATCTCGCGGCGGCAGCGGCGGTCATCGTGCCGCTGCGCCTCGGCGGAGGAACCCGGCTCAAGATCGTCGAGGCGATGGCGATGGGCAAGGCGATCGTCTCGACCAGCCTCGGTGCCGAGGGCATCGAGGCCGTGCCCGGGCGCGACATTCTGATCGCGGATGACCCGACCGGTTTCGCGGAGGCCGTCAGCAGCCTGCTGGCCGCGCCCGACGTGGCGGCACGCATCGGCAGCGCGGCCCGTCAGGTCGCGGTCGAGAAATACGCCTGGAGCGCCGCGGCGCAGGCGCTGGAGAGCTTCTATTGCAGGATCCTGGAGACCAGCCCGCCATGAAGGCCGCGCTCATCGGGGCCGGGCAGATCGCCCGCCAGCATCTCACCTGTCTCAACACGCTCCCGGGCGTGCAGCTGGCCGCGATCTGCGATCTGTCGCCGGCGACCGCGGAGGCCGCCGCCGAGCGTCACGCCATCCCGTCCTGGTTCACCGATCATCGGCAGATGCTCGAGACCATACGGCCCGATGTCGTGCACGTGACCACGCCGCCGACCTCGCATTTCCGCCTTGCGATGGATGCGCTCGAGGCCGGCGCGCATGTCATCGTGGAAAAGCCGGCGACCTCGAGCTTCGAGGAGCTGCAGACGCTGACCTTGCGCGCCAAGCAGACCGGCCGTCACGTCATCGAGGATTACAACTACGTCTTCAACCATGCGCCGCAGGAGATCCTGCGCAAGATCGAAACCGGCGAGTTCGGCGCCGTCACGCATGTCGACATCCTGATCTGCCTGGACATTCTCGGTCCCGACGGGTTTGCCGACCCGAACGCGCCGCATCCGGCGCTCAAGCTCGCCGGCGGCGCGATCGCCGACTTCCTGCCGCATCTCGCCTCGCTGTCGCACGCCTTCGTCGGGCCGCACCGGAGCGCACAGACGGTGTGGAGCAAGCGCAAGCCGTCGCCGTTGCCGTTCGATGAGTTCCGCAGCGTGATCGAGGCCGAGCGCGGCACGGCGACGCTCGGCTTCAGCGCCAGCGCCCAGCCCGACGCGTTCTGGCTGCGCGTCTATGGCGAGCGGATGCAGGCGACGGCCAATCTGTTCGAGACGCGGCTCACCTTTGACGGGCCGCGCAACGTGCCGAAGCCGCTGCGCCCGTTCTTCAGCGGACTCGACGAAGGCCGCGACATCCGGCGTGCGGCGCTGTCGACTCTGCTGCGCAAGTTCAAGGGGCCGGGCGCCTATGAGGGGCTGTGGGCGTGCCTGTCCCGCACCTATCAGGCGCTCGCCACGCGTGCGGCGTTGCCGATCACGATCGAGGACGTGCTGTCGGTCAATCGGATGGTCGAAGCGATGAAGCCGAGGGAGCAGGCGGCATGAAGGCTCTCGTCACTGGCGCCAATGGCTTTCTCGGCCGGCACGTCGTGAATGCGCTGCTGGCGCGTGGCATCGAGGTGCGCGCCATGGTGCGCCCGGCCGCCCGCGTCGAGGCGCTGGGTTGGCCGGCGTCCGTCGACATCGTCAGGGCCGATCTGCGCAGCGCGCGCGACCTCGTGGACGCCTTCGCCGATGTCGACGTGCTGATCCATCTCGCGGCCGTGGTCTCCGGCGGCGAGGATGCGCAATTCGCCGGCACGGTCGGCGGCACCGAGCGGCTGCTCGACGCAATGGCGGCGAGCGCCTGCCGGCGACTCGTGCTGTGCAGCAGCTTTTCTGTCTACGACTACACGGCGACATCAGACGTGCTCGATGAGAGCGCGCCGCTGCAGCAGTCGCCCGACGTTTACACCCGCGGCGGCTACACCGTCGCCAAATGGTGGCAGGAGCGGTTGACGCGGCGCTACGTCGAGAAGGACGGCTGGGATCTCACGGTGCTTCGGCCCGGCTTCATCTGGGGGCGGGGGCACGGCTATCTCGCGGCGCTGGGGCAACAGATCGGACGGCATCACGTGGTGATCGGGCCGTTGACGCGGATACCGATGACCCATGTCGAGAATTGCGCCGACGTCTTCGCCTTGGCTGCTGCCGATCCACGCGCCCGCGGCCAGACGCTGAACATCGTCGATGGACCCGGCGAGCGGGTCTGGACCTATTTGTCCGACTACATGCGCGGCACCGGCGAACGCGGCCTGCGGCTGCCCGTTCCGCATTGGCTCGCCAGCGCCGTCGTGCGGCTGGCCTTCGTCACGGTGTTCAGGCGGGCGACGAAAGTGCCGGCGATCCTGACGCCGAAGAAATTCGATGCGATGCTCAAGCCGCTGCGCTTCGACAATCGCAAGCTCAGGGAGACGCTCGGCTGGACGCCGCCGCTCGACTACAAGCAATGCCTGGCGCGCACCTATGGCCCGGAACCTGCTCGGGTCGAGGCGGCGGCGTGGCCCTCGGGCAAGGCGGCGTCGATTTGAGGGCGGCGATGATGTTGCGGCGGCCAAGATGGAGCGCGGCGCTGCTCGCGGTGACCTTGGCTGCCGCGGTCGTCGCTGCGGCGCCTTCGGTGACGCAGCCGCTGCTGCGCGCGGCGGGGCGCGCGCTGGTGCTGAGCGAGCCGGCGTCACCCGCTGATATCATCGTGATCACCAGCGATTCCGCCGGCGCGGGCGCGCTGCATGCGGCCGACCTGGTAAAGAAGGGGATTGCCACCCGCGTCGCGGTGTTCACCGATCCGCCGAGCGGAGAGGATCTCGAATTCATCCGCCGCGGACTTCCTTACGAGGACACGGCGGCGCGACAGATCCGCCAGCTCAACGCGCTCGGCATCACCGACGTCGTGAAGATCCCGCGCGACGAGGCCGGCTCCGGCGGTGAAGGCCGCAGTCTCGCGCCATGGTCCGACCAGCATGCGATCGGTTCGATCGTGCTGGTCGCGGCCAGCGACCACTCGCGGCGTCTCCGCCGTGTGCTCGACCGTGACATGAAAGGGCACGCCGCCCGCGTCACCGTTCAGGCCGAGCGCTATTCGGGGTTCGATCCGGAAAAATGGTGGCAGACCCGCAGCGGCGCCCGGATCGGCATTATCGAACTCGAGAAGCTCGCCCTCGACGTCGTTCTGCATCCTTTGTCGTTCTGACCTCGCTTATTGCAAACGGATTATCTTGATGTGCGGGATTGCTGGGATCATCGGTCGCGTCGACGACGACAACCGCGCAGCGCTGCAGCGGATGAACGACGCCATGCTTCATCGCGGTCCGGATGCCGGCGGCACCTGGGTTTCCGAGCCCGACGAGGGCGGCTGGGGCGCGCTGCTAGCGCATCGCCGTCTCGCGATCCTCGATCTGTCGCCGGCCGGCGTGCAGCCGATGACCGATCCGGTGACCGGGCATGTCATCGTCTTTAACGGCGAGATCTACAATTTCGCCGATCTGAGGCAGCGCCTCATCGCCGGGGGCCAACGCTTCACGTCGACCGGGGATACCGCGGTAATGCTGCGCGCGCTGGGCCTGCATGGGCCGGAGGCCGTGACCTGGCTGCGCGGGATGTTCGCCTTTGCCTGCTGGGATCCGGGCCAGCGCCAGCTGCTGCTGGCGCGCGATCCGCTCGGCATCAAGCCGCTCTATGTGGCCCGCGCGGCGAACCGCGACGCAGGCTGGTCGCTGGCTTTCGCCTCGGAGCTGCGCGCGCTGCTGGCGTCAGGTCTGCTCGGCACGCCGAGACTCGATCCACAAGCCGTCGCCAGCGCGGTGTGGAACGGTTTCGTCATTGGCCCCGGCACGACAGTGAAGGGCGTCGAGCTGCTGCCGCCAGGCCATCTGACGGCCTTCGATGGCGTCGGCAATACCATTCGTGACGAGGACTTCTGGACCATCCCTCCGCTCGCGCCGGAGCAGGGGATGGATGAGGAGCAGCTCACCGAGGTGCTGGAGGAGACGCTGCGGCTGCATCTCGCCAGCGATGTGCCGCTGGCCGTCTTCCTGTCGGGCGGCATCGATTCCTCCGTCATGGCCAATCTGGCGCAGCGCGCGGCGACGAGTCCGATCCACACCTTCACGCTCGCCTTCGAGGAACAGGAGCTGAACGAGGGGCCGATCGCGCGGCGCATCGCCACCGCGCTCGGCACCGAGCATCACGAGGTGGTGCTGACCGAGCAGCACTTCGTCGACAATCTTGACGCCGCGCTCGACAGCCTGGACCAGCCGACCTTCGACGGCTTGAACGCCTACTACATGTCGCATGCGATCCGCGGCGCCGGCTTCACGGTGGCGCTGTCGGGAACGGGTGGCGACGAACTGTTCGGTGGCTACACGTCGTTTCGCGATCTGCCGGTGCTGCAGCAATGGTCGCAGCGCACCGCCTGGATGCCGGGCGGACTGAAGGTCGCGGCTGCCACGCTGGCCTCCCGGATGCTGTCGCCGTCCGGCGGTGCCGTGGCCGCGCAGACGCGCTGGGCCAAGCTGCCGGACATGATCCGGCGTGGCGATGATCTCCTGGCGCTCTATCAGATGGCCTATGCGCTGTTCCTTCCCGGCTTCCAGCGTGAGCTGCTGGCGCCCGACGTCGCCGCGACGGTGAGCGATGGCCTGCCGGCGGCGATGAAGGCGAAGATCACGGCCGAGACCCGCGCCCGCACGCCGCTGTCGGCGATCAGCGTCATGGAGCAGCGCCTGTTCCTGGGCGAGCGGCTGCTGCGCGACAATGACGTGGCGAGCATGGCGGCCTCGCTGGAGCAGCGTGTGCCGCTGGTCGATCAGGTGCTGCTCGAAGCGGTCGACCGGCTGCCCGATCAGTCGCGCTACGAGCCGCTACGCAGCAAGGCGATGCTGAGGCGCATCGGGCTGCGCGGCCTGGATCTGTCGCTGTTCGACCGGCGGAAGAGCGGCTTCGTGCTGCCGATGGACCGCTGGATCCGGCGCGGCCTGCAGGATGCGATGGACCAGACCTTGCGCGACCCGCAGGCGACTGGGTCCGTCGGTCTCGACCCCGCCGCGGTGGAGCGGCTCTGGCGCGCGTTTCTCGACGGCGCGCCCGGACTATATTGGTCGCGCGTCTGGTCGATCTACGTGTTCGTGCGGTGGTGCCATCGCCACCGCGTCTTCCGTTGATTGGCGCTCTGCCGTCGTGCTCAGCGCCAATCGGGCGTAGCGCTCAGGAAGGTCTGGTGCAGAGCGCCGACGCTTTTCGGGGCGAACAGCGTGTGATGCTGTCCGGGGATCTCACAGAAGCCGCGCCAGGCGGTCGCTCGAGACGACATCGGCGTCGAAGCCGTTTGCGCCGAGACTGCGTACGGCCGCGATCATGCCGCCGACGGACGCCGTCGCCAAAATGACGGATGGTCCCTTGGTCATCGCGACACCTTCGTTGAGCCGGATGGCGTTGAGCATGGCGAAAGGTTTGCGCCAGCACGAGCTATGCGCCGGGGAACTGTTCGGGCTACGCAGCTTGCTACAACATGTTGCGAGATCGAATTCATGGGTGAGCCAGGCGCTGGGCGCGACCGTCGTTCGACCGGGCGTCGCTCTGGATCGCCTCGCCGGTGTGCGCAGCGCCTTGGCCAGCCGAGCCCGGCCTGAACTGGTGTCTGAGGTTCCTGAAATACGGCTCGACGAAGCGCTCGATCGCTGCCGCGTATAAGATCGAGACCAGCAGGGCCGATGGAAACAGCAGGTAGGGCTTGGCGGCGATCGCGGGATAGTTCTTGTCGATCGCCCTGATGACCACATAATGGATCAGGTAGATCGCGTAGGAATAGCTCCCGAGCGCCCTGATCCAGGGCCGGTTCAAAGGCCTGAACAAGGCGGCGTCGGCGAAGCGGATGGCGAGGTAGAACAGCGGCATCAGGGCAAGACCCTGGATGCTATAGCGCACCGTCTCGCGAAAGGTCGGATCGCGATAGAGCAGGGACAGCAGCAGCGTGGCTGCGGCAGCAAGCATGAGCGCGCCATGCGCCCATGAGAGCGTGCCGGACGGTGATCGCTGCCGCGCCGGGTTCATCACCAGCGCCAGGATGCAGCCATAGGCAATGGAGTCGATGCGCGTATCCGACGCGTAATAGGTCCGATCGGAAAAGAAGCCGGGGGCATGCACCAGGTGGATGCGCCAGGCGAGAACGCCGAGGCAGACGAGCCCGAGCAGAACGCCGATGCTGCGGGGCCGAAGCGCTGCGCCGAGCAGCAGGGTCATCACGAGCGGATAGACGATATAGAAATGCTCTTCGACTGCCAGCGACCAGAGGATGCCGGTGCCGTCCGGAACGGTGTTGCCGGGATCGAAGAACAAGCCGTAGTAGTTGGCGAAGTACAACAGCTGCGCCGCGAGGCCCTTTGCCGTGATCCCGCCGTCCAGCAGTCCGGCAAAAGTAAGCCCATACGCAATTGTCAAAGTCAGCAGCAGCGGCGGCATCAGCCGGAACACGCGCCGTGCGTAGAAGCTCGTGACGTTGACCGTGCCGGTGCGCTCGTGCTCCGACAACATCAGGGTCGTGATCAGATAGCCGCTCAGGAAGAAGAAGATCGTGACGCCGAAGCCGCCGGGAATCAGCGTCTGCAGCCCGGAATGGCCGAGGACGACGATCAGCACGGACAGCGCGCGGATGCCATCCAATGACGGAATGACCGAAGGCAGGCTGGTCTGCGGCGCGACCGAAGCTACGGCGGGTACGGTGCTGGGATGACCTGACGTGGCGGAGGATGGAGGGCTGCGCAAACGGCTGAACGCGAGAATCTTGGCCATGGATTCAACCGAAAAGGTGTGAGAAGGACTTGCTTTGCAAAGATCGCTGCAGGAATGCCGAAATCTGTCGTCTGATGACTACCTGGTGTCGGCCAGCGGATGGCTCGCCTGCCAGAGCTGAGCCCGCTCGGCATTGATCCGCGCCGTGGCCGCGCGCTTGCCGAGGCGCAGGCAGGCGCGTTGATAGGCGCGGAGGAAGCGCCGGAACTCGAGATCGTCGTAGCGCGGCAATCCCTTCAGCCAGCTGCGGAAGTAGCCCCACAGCATCGCTGCGCTGCCGATCAGCGCCGGATAGGCCGGCAGGTGATAGACCGCGACCGCCAGGTGATAGAGCGGCGACGTGCCCATGAAATACTGGCCAAAGCCCTTGCGCAGGCGTCCCGTCCAGATGCCCTTGTGGCTCGCGCCTTGTGGCCGCAGATGAATGAAGCGCAGCGCCTCGGTATCGATGCTCTCGGCGATCCAGCCGAGCATCCGGCAGCGGTGGCAATCGATGCCGTCCCACATCACCTCGCGGACGAAGCCGCCGATTTCCTGGAAGCAGGCCACACGATAGAATTTGGTCATGCCGACCGACATCTCGTCGCCACACACCTCGGGCTCCAGCGCGCCGGTCTGCGGATGCACGAACCATGGCTTGCCCGAGGTGGTCCCGACCCGCGGGTCGGCCTCCATACGCTCCATCAGCAGCTCGAAATACCGCGCCGGCAGGTCGAGATCCATGTCGAGCTTGCAGACATAATCGAAGTCCTCGAGCCTGATGGTCTCGAGCCCGGCATAGAAGGCCTCGATGACGCCGGGACCCACCTTGCGCCCGCCACGGTCGGCGCGGCGCAGGACGCGCAGATAGGGCAGGCGCTTTGCGTAGTCGTCGAGAATGCCGGGGGTCTCGTCGGTCGAGCCGTCGTCCACCACGATCCAGAGCGCCGGCGGGACCGATTGGGCTGCCACGCTGTCCAAGGTCCGGCGGAGATATTGTGCCTCGTCCCGGCATGGCGAGATCAGCAGGTAGCGGCGTGATGGGGCCACGTCTCAAATCCCTTTACGGAAGGCTGCAAGCCGGTCGTGATGCTTCGGACGAAGCGGCGGCACCGGCGGCTTTCAATAAATTAAATCGTGATTTAATATTATGACATGACACGTGTCAAAATCATGATGTTTTTTAATTTGGCGGCGCGCGGTGTCCTCCCGCGCCGCCCGCTCCGATCGGCTCGCACCGCCAAGCGAGTTGGATGGATCTTTGCTCTCCCGCTCCTGATACTGATCGCGGATGGCCTTGGCGCACGTGTCACGGCTGCCGACGCGGATGCTCCCACCTTGCTTCCGGCCGATCGCATGGTCGCCTGGACGCCCGGCCTGATGTCCGCCGGCGGCATTCCGAACCGCACGGCGATCTATCGGACGCTGTCTCCCAGCGGCAGAGATGACAGCAGCGCGATTCAGGCGGCGCTCCTTGCTGCGCCAGCCGGGCAGGTGGTCCTGCTCGGGCCCGGCACCTTCACCGTCAGCGAGCCGCTGCTGATCAATCGGCCGGTGACACTGCGCGGCTCGGGAGCGGGGGTTACCAGGCTCGTCAAGCCGAACGGCGCCCGCGCCAGAACGTCTGCGGTCATTCCCGGCACGAGCGGCATCCTGACGCCGGTCGACCCCGCGTCGTACAGCTATGATGCCAAGCCGGTGGTCATCGTCGGACCGTCACGCTGGAACAACGGCCCCGACAGCGCCGCCTCCCAATCCCTGCTGGCCGACGGCGCGCGGGGAGCGACGACCGTCACGCTGGCCTCTACGGCCAACTTGAAGGTCGGCGACGTCGTCCTGATCGACGAGGCATCCGGCGCATCATGGCAGGGGACGCCAGCAGGCTTTCCAGCAGCGGCGAAGGTCTGGCAGGGCGATCGCGTTGCCTGGAACATGCACCTTCCGGTGCAGCCGGGCGACGACAATGCAAACGCAAATGCTGCCGGTCCCTATGACCAGTCACCAGGCGCGTTGCCGAGGTCGATGTCGTGGTTCGCGCGAACCGACCGCGCCATAGCCGAGATCAAGGAAATCGCGGCCGTCTCGCCAGGCGCGGTCACGTTCACCTCACCGTTGATGATCAGCTATCGCACCAGCCATCAGGCCCAGCTCACGCCTTACAGCACTGATCCGAACAGCGGCGGTCACGCCGCGAACAATCGCGACATCCATGTCGCCAGGATCGGCATTGAAGATCTGAGCATCGTGGGTGGCGCTGACGGTGCGTTGCGGTTCGAGACCGCGGCCTATTCATGGGCCAAGTCCATCGAGGTGACGCAATGGCTCGGCGAGGGCGTCGCGATCAACAATTCGTTCCGGGTCGAGCTCCGCGATTCCTTCATTCACGCCGGCGCGTGGCCCGAGCCCGGCGGTGCCGGCTACGCGCTCAGTCTGGCCTGGGGCTCCTCCGAGGTCCTGATCGAGAACAACATCCTCGTCGACGTCTGCAAGAACATGGTGTTCCGCTCGGCCGGCGCCGGCACGGTCGTCGGCTATAATTATGCCGACGACTCGTTCGATTTCGACAATCCCGGCTGGGTCGAGGTCGGCATCAACGCCTCACACATGGCCGGACCGCACCATGTCCTGTTCGAGGGCAACCTGTCGCACAATGCCGACAGCGACTACACGCATGGAAACGCCATCTACCTCACCTTCTTTCGCAACCACCTGACGGGACAGCGCCAGCGCTTCGTCGACCGTTCTGGCGTTCGTACGGTTGGTCTCGCCTACGGCTCGTGGTGGGACTCGTTTGTCGGCAACGTGCTGGGGCGTCCGGGAGGCATGAACGGCTGGGCCTACGATGATCCCTCGATGCGCGCCAACGCCGCACGCTGGAGGCAGGGCGGTATCGGCAACATCTGGATGCTCGGCTACGACCCGGAGCGATGGACGATGGCGCCGGATCCCAAGACGCTGGCGACGGTGATCCGCAGCGGCAATTTCGACTATCTCACCCATCAAGTGGTCTGGACCGACGACCTGCCGGCACAGCTGTTGCCAGCGTCACTCTACCTGCGCACCAAGCCCGGCTTCTTCGGCACTCATCCGTGGCCCTGGGTCGATCCCACGGCTGACACCAAGCTCCACGTCTTGCCGGCCAAGGAGAGGTTCGATGCGGGAACCCCGTTCGCAACGGCCCCGGGAGCCGCACAATAGACGGTTGACGTCGTGACTGTGTCGCGTGTCCGTCAGAAGCGAATGCCGAGCCGGGGACGCCACATCGGTCGCGTGCGGATCAACCGAGCCGATGGCTTCGGCGCCGGTTGGTGGATGGGCATGGCCAATTGTGGCCGACGCCAATGCCGCGCAGCCTCGACCGTCACGAGCACGAAGACGACCCATGAGACGTCAAACGCGCGCAACCAGAGGGTCTCGAGGAAATTATAGATCATGACGAACAAGGCGATCGAGAGAAGGACCCAGGCTCGCTTGAAGTCGTAGTTCAGCACACGGCCGATGACGTGGACGGTGGTCGCGAGAAAGACGAGGAGCAGGGTGAGGCCGACATAGCCCAGCTCCAGCATTGTGTCATAAAAGCCGTTGTGGGAGTTCGGCATCGCCTTCACCCAACCGGGGGCCTCGGTCACGCTCGGGGCGTCCGCTCCGACCAGCCAGAAGCTCTGATAGCCCCAGCCGAGCAGCGGCCGCTGGGCGATCTCTGATTTGGAGAACGCCCATATGGTGGTCCGACCCGTGAAGCTGGAGTCTCCCGTCAGCAGATAGGCGATGCGATTGGTGCTGAAGCCCGCGAGCTCGCTCAGCACGATGTAGCCCAGGACGATCGCTGCGAGGATCAGAACCGGCGAGAGCCGAAAGCTTCGGGCGAGGAGCAGGACCAGAAGGGCGAGGGCAGGCGCGAGAAGGGCAAGCCCAAGCGCAGTCTTGGAGCTCGAGATGAAGATCAAGGTGACTGCGCCGATGGCAACGACGAGCCCCAGCACGCGGCGGTGGCCGGCATAGCGCAATTCGTGAAGCGCCAGCAGAAATCCGGTGGCCGCGAATTCACCGAGCAGATTCTTTCCCGAGAAATATCCCTGGTAGCCGATATCGACCAGCTGCGCGCCGTATTGCGCGTAGCTCGCATAGCCGCCGGGAATCAACAGCACATTGAGGATCACGCCGGCTGCGAAGCAGGCGAACATGCCGCGCATCATGTCTGCCGCCGGGCTTGACAACAGAGCGGGCAGCACGATCGCGGTCAGAACCATCGCCTCCTGGACGAAGCGGACGAAGGCGAATTCGGGCTTGAGCGCCCATGCGACGCTGGCGCCCGCAAAGCCGAAATAGGCACAGAGACTGATGATGTTCGGCGGCAAGGATAGACGGCCACCGCGCGCGAGGCGCTGGGCCGCCGCGATAAGGGCAATCGCTGCCAGAGCCGGCCAGAAGATGCGGTTCTCGACGCGGCTCTCCAGCAAGCCTTGAAGCCCGGGTGAGGGGGGAAAGCCGAAATAGATCAGCGGCTGGATCAGCGACGAATAGGCAAAAGCTGCAATCGGGATCAGCGCGCAGATGTCGAAGGTCGATGCGGTAATGCGCGGCCCGGCCGATAGGTGCGTCGTTGAGGGTCTGGGCATTTGCGCTCTGTCCGATTGTCACGACGAAAAGGGTGCGAGCCGGCCGGTCGCCGTCATTTCAATAATGCCCTCGGACTGCAATTAAATCAAATGGCATCCTGATATTCCCCGATGAATTGCTTCAAGTTCGCCAGAAACGAAGGTTGCGCCCACAATTAAACCACATTAAATAAATCAGATAATTTGAAATTAAATACTTCAATTCTCATCGTCCGCCTCCGGGCGGGAGGGGAGCCGCCGGCCACGCGCGGCGGCAGCGGCGGCGCGAAGCCGCGGGAGGCAGTCGATGTTGACCACGCAGGGGCTGCAGGAGGCCGGGACCTCCTATTATCGGGTAGGCCGCTCGGGGACGGGCCGCGAACGGCCCGAGATCGACGCGCTGATGCCCGATCCTCCGATCGCCGACGATCTGTCCCGCGACGTCTATTGCGTCCTTGGCATACCGATCGACGCCATCGGAATGCGCGGGGTGCTGCGCCGCATCCGCGATGCCGCCCGACAAAGAACGCGGTTGCTCATCTCGACGCCCAATCTCAACTTCCTGGTCACCAGCCAGTCCAACCGGAGCTTCAGGGACTCGCTGATCCTGAGCGACCTCTGCACCGTCGATGGCATGCCGGTGGTGTGGATCGCCCGGCTGATCGGCATCCCGATCAGGACAAGGACCGCCGGAGCCGACATCTTCGACGCGCTCAAGTCGGATGCCGGTCCGGCGACCTCGCTCAAGCTGTTTCTGTTCGGAGGTCCGGAAGGCGCCGCCGAGCGCGCTGCGCGCACGCTGAACAGCCAGTCCGCGGGACTTCGCTGCGTTGGCTGGTCGAACCCCGGCTACTGCTCGGCCGAGGAGATGAGCGGTGATCATATCATTGAGGAGATCAATGCCAGCGGTGCGGATTTCCTGGTCGCATCCTTGAGCAGTCAGAAGGGGCAATCCTGGCTCCAACGCAATCATCAGCGGCTCGAAATCCCGGTTCGCGCGCATCTGGGCGCTGCGCTCAACTTCCAGGCCGGTACGGTCAGACGGGCGCCCGTCTTCATGCGCAGATTGGGTCTGGAGTGGCTTTGGCGGATCAAGGAGGAGCCTTACCTCTGGCGGCGCTATTGGAACGACGGTGCGGCCATCCTGCGGCTGCTGTTCACCCGCGTGCTTCCGTTCGTGGCCTCGACGTGGTGGATGCGGCGCACGCACGAGCGGGGAGAGGCTCTCACCATCACGCAGGACTACGGTTCGCGGGAGGTGACGCTCAGCCTCTCCGGACCCGCCGATGCGCGACACGTGGATCGGGCCATCCCGGTGTTCCGATCGGCGGTGGCGGTCCGCAAGCGCGTGCGACTGGATTTTTCCAACGTCTGCGCCATCGATGCGCGCTTTCTCGGATTGCTGCTGATGCTGCGAAAGCAGCTCGAGAGCCAGGGCTGCAGCGCGACCTTCGTCGGCGTCTCGCCGCAACTGGCCAGGATCTTCCGCTTCGGCGGCCTGGACCTGCAATGACGGTCGGGCTCGGTCGCCAACGGCAGCATCCTGCCCGGGCCGTCCAGGGCCCGGCGGGCTGAAGAGTCCTGTTCAGCATGGACATGTCGATCAGCCCATCGAGAACGGCGGCTGTGGACGCCTCCCCCGCGGCTGCAGGCTTGCCGCCCGCGCTCCGCGGACATCTGCCGGTGCTCGACGGCGTGCGCGGACTGGCTGTCATGATGGTCCTGGTCTTCCACTTCGTGGGATCGATGCTGACGACCAATCCGGTCGAGCGCACGATCCTTGCCGTCGCCAAGCAAGGCGTGATCGGAGTGGACCTCTTCTTCGTGCTGTCGGGCTTCCTGATCACCGGGCTGCTGTACGACGCTCGCGAGAAGCCGCATTGTCTGCGCGACTTCTATGTCCGGCGGGCCTTGCGGATCTTCCCGCTCTACTACGGCGTGCTCCTGCTCGTCTTCTTTGTCGCGCCTCAGATCCCGTATCTCCAGGGGCCGACGTTGAACTCGCTGGTGGAGCGGCAAGGCTGGGCCTGGCTCTATGCCGTGAACGCCTATCTCGCCGGACACGATGAGTGGTCGTTCTCGTACCTCAACCATTTCTGGTCGCTGTCTGTCGAGGAACATTTCTATCTGTTCTGGCCGTGCGCGGTGCTCTTGCTGGCCGGCCGGGCAAGGGCGCTCATCCTGCTCAGCCTGGCGATCTCTTTCGGCGCCATGCTGGCGCGCATCATCGGATTGATGATCGGGCTGAACTGGTGGACGACCATCGTGCTCACGCCGTTCAAGCTCGACGGTCTGGCGCTCGGTGCCGCCGTCGCCTTGATCGCGCGGCAACCTGGCGGGTTCGAGCGGCTGGTGGGCGCTCTTCCCAGAGTCGCCGGCGTGTCCGGCGCGCTGGTCGTGATGACGTTCGTCTGGACCGGGCTCGTGTCGCGAGAGGGGCTGGAAATCATGGGGGCGATCCGGGCGGCCTTGTTCCAGATCATGCTCGCCTGTCTGTTGGTCTGGATCCTCGTCGCGCCGGAGGCCTCCGCTCTTTCGCGCTTCTTCCGCAGCCGCGGCATGGTGTTTTTGGGCACCTACAGCTATGGCTTGTATGTCTATCATCATTTCTTCTCGTACTATTTCGCCAGCAATCGAACTGAGCTGGAGCTGGCCGCATGGGTTGGCTCCCACGGGCTCGCCGTCGCTTTGCAGGCGGCGCTCGGAACGCTGGCCTCGGTGGCAGTCGCCGTCTTGAGCTACGAGTTGCTCGAGAAGCGGATTCTGCGTCTGAAGAGCCGGTTCGGCGGAACCGGCGAAGAGATCGCTCCGCCGGTTAGGGATGCCCATTTTGCTGCGACGAGGTGTCCGGATGCGCGCGCCTGACCGCCTTCTGAAGGCGTTGCCTTTGATCGGGAGCATGCCGCGCAGATCGGTGGATGCGGCGTCGGGCGTGGCAGGCTGGACACGGCGCGAAGTCCTGATCGACTTTTATCGAAGTTGCTCGATGCTGTTCGTGTTCTATCACCACACGGCGAACGTGTTTCCCGATTCCGTCGACCTGTTCGCCAAGTTCAATCCGTTCGCCGAGCTGTTCGTCGTGATTTCCGGCTTCATGGTCGGCTACGTGTATTTGCACAAGGACCACTATGGCGAACTCGTCGTTCGTGGCCTGAAGGTCCTCGCTGCGTATTTCGTCATCTCGGTGCCGGTGGCGATCGGCATGGCCGTCCTGGGCAAGAAGCGCGAGCCAGTCGGGCAGGCGATCGTCGACGTGCTTACATTCCAGTCCGAGCCCACCAGCATCACCATCCTCAAATTCTACGGCTTGATGTTCCTGCTGCTGCCGCTGATCCTGCCGCTGTTCAAGCGCAACAGGGGATTTGTGCTGGCGGTGTCGGCTGCGATCTTCGGGGTCTGCACCTGGTACGACAATGACGGGCGGGCGGGGATCGAGAGCCCGGCTGGCGTCCTGCTGTTGTTCTCGCTGCAGGCGCAGCTCTTCCTGATGCTCGGCACCTGGCTTGGAGACCTCCACCGTCGCGGCCGCCTGATCGGGCGCCCGCTCTACGCGGCCATGGTCGCGATCTTCGCGTCCGGGCTGGTGCTCGATGCTTGGCTGGGATTTCCGAGCAATGGAGATAAATATCCGTACCGGTTCGACAAACTGATCAACCTGCTCTGGACATTGCCGCTGCTGCTGGCGCTGCTGTGGGCCTTGTTCGCCCGCACAAAGCAATCGCCCGTCGTCGCGCTCGTCCTCAATGTCGGCCAGAACTCCCTGGTTGCGTTCCTCGGCTCGGAGGTGGTGCGCCAGTCGGTGAAGCTGGCGCTGGTGATCGGCGGCATCCATCCCCAGGTGCTTGGCCAGACCATCATGGGCCTGTTCGACGTCATCCTGGTCACCGTGGTGCTGTGGCTCTACCGGCAGCACTGGCAGCACCCCCTGCCGCTG
>NZ_CAFI01000322.1 GCF_000239775.1 Bradyrhizobium sp. ORS 375 | reverse complement strand
CGAGCTCATGAAAGGCAGCCGGCATCACGGCCAGCGAGCGGTCGAGCCCATCGCGCGGCAGGTCGCGAAAGCTGCGGCGATCGGCGAAGCCCGCCGCATGCACCAGCGCATCGATACGGCCGAACCGGGCGCGCGCCGCAGCGACGAGCTCGGACGCCGCGCCTGCGGCGGCCAGGTTGCCGCAATGATAGGCCACCTCGGCACCGGCCTGCCGGCAAGTCTCGGCAACCGCTTCCAGCCGCGCGAGCCCGTCGGCATCGGCGCCCTGGCCATGCAGCATCAGGCCCTGCCCCGGCCCCGCAAGGCGACGCGCCGCAGCGGCGCCGATCCCGGCGCCGCTGCCGGTGATGATTGAAACGCGCATGATCCCCAGTGCAGATGCAATTCGAGGCGCGGACTATAGGTCTCACATCCGCCGTTGCAAACCGTCGCTTCGGCATGCCTGGAAGACCTCCAAGCCGGCGCGTGCGGTTAGACCGACAAGCCGCTGCAGGTCAGGATGATGCGCGTCGCGCGCCAGACCCAGGTCTTGCCGTCGCGCGCGGCCTGCAGGCTGAAGACGCGCTCGTTCCAGCGCGGGTCGTGCGCGAAGCGGATGTTCTCGATCACGAACTCCTGCTGCTGCCGCTTCCATTCGATCGCCCAGGCGAGGTGCGCCTCCTCGAGCTGCTGCCGCAGCTTGGACAGCTCGATCACGTAAGGCGATGGGACAATGATCCCCAGGCCGATTGAATTGCCAGCCATCGCGCGATCTCGCCGATCCCCGGGGGCCATCGCATGCCGCGCGTAGGGCCCTGCCCGCAGAGCATAGGGGGCGTGTCTCCCCCTGCCAAGCCGCGGACCGCCATTGCACGCAGGCGTGAGCTAAAGGCTGCTGCTCGCCTCGGCTCATTGCCGGCCGAGAATGTCCACGGTGCGGCGATAGAACTCGGCTGCGCGCTCATGCGTGCGGCCGATGCAGACCACGCCGAGCTTGCCGAACTCCGAGAGTGCGCCGATCAGATGGAAAGCGACGCCCTCGCCGGCCGCGGCGTGAAAGTGCAGCCCGTTCACCACGGCGATGTCGACGAGATCGTCCGGCGTCAAGCCGCGATAGGCGTCGCTCTCGAGATTGTCCGACGCGTAGTAGCAGCGCGGCTGCCCCGCCGGCGTCAGGAATTGCCCGCTGCCGGCATCGTAGCGGCCATCGGTGAGAAACTGCAGCATCAGGAACGGATGCGTGGTGCCGCCCTTGCGCAGATTGATCTCGATGGCGACGTGCCGCCAGTCCGGTCCGTCACGAACCGAGATGAAGTCGACTCCGAGCCGGCCGACGACGCCCTTAGCCGCGAGCGCCTCCGCAACCGCGACACCGCGGGCCTGGATGTCCTGCCGATAGGCGCCGTCGGCCGGAAACCGGCAGCCGAGAAAGATCTGCCCGCTCGGTCCGCCCAAGACCTGGTCGTGCGTCGACACCGCCTCCACCCGGCCGAGCGGATCGATGCGCAACTGCGCCGACGGTGACTGCTTCACCGCACCGGGAATGAACTCCTCGACGATTCCGCCCATCGCGCCGAGCTTGGCCGCGAACACATCCCAGCTCATGCCGCGCGCCTCGAACGCCATGAACGGCAAGCGATCGTGCAGCCACGACCGCAGGCCGTGATCCGTCGGTGCGGCGATGAGGTCGACGACCGCGTTGCCCTCGCCGGAAAATCCCTCGTTCAGCTTGACCACGGCTTTGCGCAGCTCGGGCCTGCGCCGCTTCAGCTCCGTCAGCGCGTCGGCCAGCGCAGCGGCATCCGAGAGATCCTCGAAGCCCTCGGGCAGGTCGATCCCGACCTCCTTGAAGATCCGGCGCGATCCGCTCTTCGAGCCCCACGCCGCGAGCGACGGATCGCAGCCATAGATCGGCACGCCCAGCGTCAAGGCGAGCCTGCGTTCCAGCTCGGTGACCGTGAAGCAGCTCAGATGCGCGGGAGCCGCGGCCTGAATGGCCGCGCGGAGACGGTCGAGCACGCGCGGCCGCGCCAGGATCTTCTGCGTCAGGGGCGCTGCCGAGGCATCGTCGCAGGACAACAGCGTCAGCCTGGCGCGGGCATGGCCGCCGGGCACACCGGGCAGCAAATGCAGGTAGTAGTCGACGATGGTGTCCGAGATCGGCGTGCTCGTCACGTAGACCACGCGCGTCCGCGGCATGCGCAACAGCAGCAGCATGCACAGCATGCGCTCCTCGTAGTGATGCACCCCCGAGACCTTGGCGAGCACTTCGGGATCGAGGCTCAGGCTGGGCACGATCACGACCGTGCGTGGCAAGCCCGGGTCATCGAACAGCGCCGGATAGGAGGCGGCAAACTCCGCCTGCAGCTCCGCAAACCGCGCCCGGTCGGCAGCGCTCACGATGCCCGGCAGTGGCGGAGCGGGACAGGTCATGGCGCGCTACCTGAGGTCATCTGCCAGCCGCCGTCCGTCGCGGCCGATGCGATGCATGAGGTAGCCGAGGCAGTCGAGCCTGACGGCCTGCGGATCGAGCGTCAGCATCGCCGGGATGGCGCGCTGTGCCAGCCGGATCTCACCGTCGTGATAATGGAAATATTCCGTGCTTGTGCCGTCCGCGGTGGAAACCTCGAGCCGCCTGGCTCCGGCGCAGCGGCCGAGCGCAACGCCGACGTCGAGCTCGGCGAAGTTGAGATGATCGAGATCACCGCGAAACTGGAAGTCGGCCGCGCGGCCGTCATAGGAGAACGTGGCGTCCCCAGGCACCTTGACGATGGCGAAGGTGCGCAGCAGATCGATGTCGGCCTCGCCGACGGCGTGCACGGGAAAGTGCTGCAGCGAAAGCGCCGCCTCGATCAGCTCGACCGCATGCGCCACCCCCGCCTCGCTGCCGGGCCGGCCGCATTCCACCGTAATGGCGGGACAGAGCCGCGCCAGCGCCGCCGACTGCACGCCCACCGGCTCCTCGAAATACACTACGGTGCGGCCGAACAGGCGCGCCAGCTGCAGATGGTGGTCGTCGCAGCTGTTGACGCAGGCGTAGTGAGGGTTGTTGCCGGTGTTGTTGTGAATGTCGATGCTGGCAAACAGCCGCGTGCGGGCCGCGATCGCCACGACATCGCGCATCACATCGGCTTCAGGAGTCGTGGGATGCGTGGTGCCCGGCCAGGCGCGATTGTAGTCGTGCTGATTGGGAAGCGTACGGACCCCAGCCTTCGCTGCGGCGATGTTGCCGACAAACAGCAGCACGGGACGCGGCAGCGGCCGGCCCCGCAGTCGTTTCAAGATGTGCTGGATGGCGCGCCAGCCGGTATCCTCATTGCCATGCAGAAGCACACTGAGAAACAGCGTGTCGCCCTGGCGACCCTCCAGACTGAACAGCGACGGTCCCGGCAGGTGCCGCCACAGCTCGGGCGCCGGTACATCCAGCAGCGCGTCCGGAAATCGATCATAACTTGCCAATGACAGCGATCGATCGAGACCTCCGATCGTCGCACGTCCAGCGCCGTCAGCCCTCAATTCGGTCTGCTCCGCAGGCTCAGGGATCAGGCGCGCAGGATAGCCGGTCGCGGTTCCCTGCGTCTGATTCAGATCAACCAGCCGGCTGTGCGCGCGCCGCCCGCCGCAGTGCCTGAGGCGGCTGGCCGAAGGCGCGGATGAAGGCGCGGCGCATCCGCTCAGGATCGCGGAAGCCGGCGGCTTCGGCGACCAGCTCGATCGGCTGGTGCGAGGCCTGCACGCGGTCGCGCGCCACCTCCAGCCGCAGACGCTCGATCGCCTTGGACGGCGTGGTGCCGGTCTCGGCGACGAAGGCGCGGGTGAAGTGCCGCGTGCTCATGCCGGCGCGCTCGGCGAGGTCGTCGACGGTGAGCGGCGCACCGAGATGCTCGCGCGCCCAGGTCAGGAGATCGGCGAACCGGCCGCTCGGCGCCTTCAACTCCAACAGCGAGGAGAACTGCGACTGGCCGCCGCTGCGGCGGTGATACAGCACGAGCTGCCGCGCGGTCTTCTGCGCGATCTCCTCGCCATGATCCTCGGCGACCATGGCCAGCGCGAGATCGATGCCTGCGGTGATCCCGGCCGAACTCCAGATCTGCCCGTCGCGCACATAGATGCTGTCGGGCTCCAGCTTCACGCTCGGATAGGTGCGCAAGAACTGCCGCGTGCGCTGCCAATGCGTCGTTGCACGTTTGCCGTCGAGCAGGCCGGCCTCGGCAAGCACGAAGGCGCCCGAGCAGACGCTGGCGATGCGGGTACCGCGGCGCGCAACCTTGCGAACGAAATTCAGCGTGCAGGCATTGCGGCTGGCCGCCTCGACACCGTCGCCCCCGGCGATCAGCAAGGTCGACAACGCCGACACGGAGCCGAACTTCCGCGCCAGCATCTCGGCGCCGGAGGAGGAACGCACCGGGCCCGGAGCGGCTGCCACCACCCGGATCATCGGCGCGGCGCTCGCATAGCGCGCGGCGATTTCGAACACGGAGATCGGTCCGGCGGCATCGAGCAACTGGAAGTCCGGAAAGATGAGCACGCCGATCATTGCTGGAAGGCTCCTCGGGCCGTCTGTCCGATTTCGAGGGAACTTCGACATATGAGACAGCGAGCGGATCATGCAGGATGGTGTCCGTCAACCCGTCATCTCGGTGAGGACCGCCATGGCCGAACCGCTGTCGATTGCTCTCGTGCTGTTTCCCCAGCTGACCCAGCTCGATCTGACCGGCCCCGTGCAGGTGTTCTCGAGCGTGCCCGGCGCGACGCTGCACCTGGTGTGGAAGCGCCTCGAGCCTGTCACGACCGACTCGGTTCTGACGCTGCTGCCGACCACGACGTTCGCCGACTGTCCGCAGGCGGATGTCATCTGCATTCCCGGCGGCTTCGGCGTCGACGCCATCCTCGAGGACGCCGAGGTCATCGGCTTCATCCGCCGCCAGGCGGAGGGCGCGAAGTACATCACGTCGGTGTGCACCGGCTCGCTCGCGCTCGGCGCCGCCGGCCTGCTCGACGGCTATCGTGCCGCCACGCATTGGAGCGCGCGCGAATGCCTGCCGCTGTTCGGCGCGACGATCAGCACCGAGCGCGTCTGCATTGATCGCAACCGCATCACCGGCGGCGGTGTCACCGCCGGCATCGACTTCGCGCTGACGCTGGTGTCACAGCTGGTCGATCGCCAGACCGCCGAAGCCATTCAGCTCAGGCTCGAATACAACCCCGCGCCGCCGTTCTCGGCCGGCTCGCCCGACACGG
>NZ_CAFI01000323.1 GCF_000239775.1 Bradyrhizobium sp. ORS 375 | reverse complement strand
CGATCGAGGCGGTGCCGCCCGAGGAGCTTGCGGACTTCGTCGCCCACCTGGGTCATCGCGGCTTCGTCGGCGCCAATGTCACCATTCCGCACAAGGAGCGGGTGCTCGAACTGGCCGAGCCTGACGCCCGCGCGCGCGCCGTCGGGGCCGCCAATACGCTGTGGTACGAGCGCGGGGTCCTGCGTGCGACCAACACCGACGTCGAGGGCTTCATCGGCAATCTCGACGCCGCCGCGCCCGGCTGGGATCGCACCGACGAGGCCCTGGTGCTCGGCTCGGGAGGCTCGGCGCGGGCCGTCGTGTTCGGGCTGCTGGAGCGCGGCATCGGCCGCGTCCACGTTATCAACCGCACCGCCGCCCGCGCGCAGGCATTGGCCGATGAGTTCGGTAGCCGCGTCGTCCCGGAAGGTTGGGACCGCGTCGGCGCACTGCTGCCCGGCGCGGGCCTGTTCGTGAACACCACCTCGCTCGGCATGCACGGCCAGCCCCCGCTCGAACTCGATGTCGATCTCTTGCCGCCGCAGGCCGTTGTCGCCGACATCGTCTATGTGCCGCTGCAGACGCAATTGCTGGGCGCGGCGCGTGCGCGGGGCCTGCGCACCGCGGATGGTCTCGGCATGCTGCTGCATCAGGCGGTCCGCGGCTTTGAACTGTGGTTTGGCCGGCGCCCGCAGGTGACGCCCGAGCTGCGGGCGCTGGTCGAGGCCGATCTCACAAAGGCTTGAAGCCGGAATAACTTCCAAAACCGGGCGTTTCACTCGTCATGCGTCCGCGCCCCGACTAAGTCACGCGGAGCTTTCGTCTCAAGCCCGGAGCTCATGCATGTTCGTCCGCACCCTTCTGATCCGTCCCTTCGTTGCACTCGCGATGGTTGCGGCGACATCCGTGTTTGCAATCTGCCAACAGGCCCCGGTCCCGACGCGCGTGCGTGGCGCCATCGAGAGTGTCGATGCCGATACGATGACGGTGAAGGCGCGAAGTGGAGAGATCTTCAAGCTGCGCATGGCCGGTGATCTCAGAGTCTCCGGCGTGGTGAAGGCCGACCTTTCCGACATCAAGCTCGGCTCGTTCATCGGCGCCACCACGGTGCCGGGCCCGGACGGCGCGCCCAAGGCGGTCGAGATCCACATCTTCCCCGAGGAGATGCGCGGCACCGGCGAGGGCTCGCGGTCATGGGACCTGAAGCCGAATTCGAGCATGACCAATGCCACCGTGTCCGAGAGCTCGGTGTCGACGGACGGTCATACGCTGCTGGTCAAGTACAAGGGCGGCGAGAAGCGCGTCGACATCGCTCCGGACACGCCGATCGTCACCTTCGTGCCCGGCGACAAGTCCGAGCTGAAGGCCGGTGCAAAGGTGATGGCCACCGTCAAGCAGCTGCCGGACGGCTCGCTCGAAACCAGCCGCGTCAGCGTCGGCCGCGACGGCCTGACGCCGCCGATGTAGCATTGACCTAAGGTGTCGCGCTCAGGCCTGTCCTCACAACTGGTGTCGTCCCGGCGAATGCCGGGACCCATACCCCCAGGGAGC
>NZ_CAFI01000324.1 GCF_000239775.1 Bradyrhizobium sp. ORS 375 | reverse complement strand
TTCAATCTGGCCGGCGGCATCCCTGCCACCTTCGCGACGTTGTCGGCGCCGGGCCTCACGCAGGTCTCCGGCGAGACCGCGGTCGGCGCCCAGCAGGCGACGTTCGACGCCATGAGCCAGTTCATGGGCGTCATGCTGGACCGGTCGATGGCCGGCCGCGGGGGCGGCTCGCCCGGAGATGCCTATGCGTCGATACCGCGCAAGGCGCCCGCCGCCGACGCCTTCAACGCGCGCTGGGGGGTCTGGGCGGCCGGCTATGGCGGATCGCAGAGCGTCAACGGTGATGCCGCGCTCGGCTCCAACAAGACCACCAGCAGCGTCTACGGCTCCGCCGCCGGCGCCGACTATCATGTTTCGCCCAACACGGTGGTCGGCTTTGCACTGGCCGGCGGCGGCACGCGTTTCAACGTCGCCAATGGCGGCAGCGGCAATGCTGACCTGTTCCAGGCCGGCAGCTATCTGAGGCACACCCGCGGCGCCGCCTTCATCGCTGCCGCGCTGGCCTATGGCTGGCAGGACGTCACCACCAATCGCACCGTCACCGTCGCGGGCTCCGACAATCTGCGCGGCCGCTTCAACGCCAACGCGCTCTCCGGCCGGCTGGAAGGCGGCTACCGGATCGCCGGCGCGGCGATGGATGTGACGCCCTATGCGGCGGCACAGTTCGTCAGCTACCGCCTCCCCTCCTATGTCGAGCAGGCCTCCGCTGGCGCCAACACCTTTGCGCTCGCCTATGCCGGCAAGGACGTCACGGCCTCGCGCACCGAGCTCGGCGCCCGCACGGAGAAATCCTTCGCGCAGGCCGATTCGCTGCTGACGCTGCGCGGACAGTTCGCCTGGGCACACGACTTCAACACCGACCGCAACGTCCAGGCGGCGTTCGTGACGCTGCCCGGCTCGGCATTCGTGGTCAACGGCGCCCGGCCCTCGGCCGACACCGCGCTAACGTCGCTTTCGGCGGAAGTCGCCTGGCGCAGCGGCTGGGCGGCGAGCGCCACCTTCGACGGTCAGTTCTCCGACACCACCAAGAGCTACGCTGGCAAAGGCATCATCCGCTACGCGTGGTGATCTCGCATCCGGCCATTCTCAACTCTCCCGCCCCCCACAACGGGAGAGCGTGGCGGGGCGAGGGTTAAGCTGATGCCAAACCCTCGCCCCGCC
>NZ_CAFI01000325.1 GCF_000239775.1 Bradyrhizobium sp. ORS 375 | reverse complement strand
GCGGCCAGCGCCCGGCCTTCCCTGCGCCCTTCATGTGGAGGGCGATGATTGAGAGCATAGCTCGGACGCGAAACGCGCCGCGAGATCGCGGAGGTGCATCTCCACATGCTGGCGGACAACGTTGCGATGAAAGACACCGCAAGCGTCATTGCGAGCAAAGCGACGTGTCCGCCGTAGCTCGCAGAGCGAAGGCGGAAGCAATCCAGAGTCGTGGGCGGGACTCTGGATTGCTTCGTCGCTGCGCTCCTCGCAATGACGGCGTTTGGGGCTGGCTCATCGCCACATACACCGCCGTCATCGCCCGGCTTGACCGGGCGATCCAGCAGTCCGAGACGTTCGTGATCAGATCGATAAGCCGCGGCGTACTGGATTCCCCGCTTTCGCGGGGAATGACACTGGAGCCCAAAAGCGACGCTTCCGATGTGGGGACGGTCAGCTCAATCGAACAAAGTTCGACAGTCTCAGCCGAGATGCCTCAGCCAACCCGTCGCGCTCGACAACCTCAGTCGATCAACCTCAGTCGAACAGGCTCGACACCGATTCTTCCGCCGCCGTGCGGCCGATGGCTTCGGCGATCAGCGGAGCGATCGGCAAAGCGCGGATGTTCGGGGCGCCGCGCACGGCTTCGGTCGGCAGGATGGAGTCGGTGATGACCAACTCCTTCAGCCTGGACGAGCTGATGCGGGTCGCGGCGCCGCCGGAGAGCACGCCATGGGTGATGTAGGCGTAGACGTCCTTGGCGCCGTATTTCAGCAGCGCGTCGGCGGCATTCACCAGCGTGCCGCCGGAGTCGACGATGTCGTCGATCAGGATGCAGGTGCGGCCCGAGACGTCGCCGATCACGTTCATGACCTCGGACTCGCCGGGACGCTCGCGGCGCTTGTCGACGATGGCCAGCGGCGCGTTGATGCGCTTGGCGAGGCCGCGGGCGCGCGCCACGCCACCGACGTCCGGCGAGACAACCATGACGTTGGAAAGGTCGAACCGGTCCTTGATGTCGCGCACCATCAGCGGCGCGGCGAACAGATTGTCAGTCGGGATGTCGAAGAAGCCCTGGATCTGGCCGGCATGCAGATCGAGCGTCATGACGCGGTCGACGCCGGCATGGGTGATCAGGTTCGCGACCAGCTTGGCCGAGATCGGCGTGCGCGAGCCCGACTTGCGGTCCTGCCGGGCATAGCCGAAATACGGAACCACGGCGGTGATGCGGCGCGCGGAGGCGCGGCGCAGCGCATCGGTGATGATCAGAAGCTCCATCAGCAAATCGTTCGCCGGATAGGACGTCGACTGGATGATGAACACGTCGGAACCGCGCACGTTCTCCTGGATCTCGACGAAGATCTCCATGTCGGCGAAGCGCCGGACCACCGCCTTGGTCAGCGCCAGCCCGAGCTGGCCTGCGATCGCGGCAGCAAGAGGCGGGTTGGAGTTGCCGGCAACGAGTTTGATCGAGCCGTTCTTGGCCGACATCGCGATTTCTCCCCGCGGCTCGCTGGAGACCTTGTTCAGCATATCGGGCTATCCATGGAACCGGCAGTTTTGCTCGGGCGAGGTGATATCAAGGACACTGCGCGCATGGCAACCCGCCGCAGGTGTTTTCCCGGTCAAAAAACGGCGCAAATTGCGCCTGTTTGCCTAATGGTCGGTGTAGCCGAGGGCGACGACGCTGCTGCCGTCGGACATGTCAGATGCAGATTTGGGCGATGCAGGCTCGGCCGCCGCGACGGCGGGTCCACGGGTCGGGGCCGCCGCTGGCGCGCTCTCGGCCGGCGCCGTGCCGCTCAGCATGCTGGCGAGCCCGCTGAAGCCGGCCTGCGCGATTTTCCGAAGCACCATGTCGTCGACCGCGTTCCACGGATCGCGCCCGCCGCGGCCGATCGGCTCCTCGCCGGACAGGCGCAGCGCGCGCTGCTGGTTGCGGTCATAGACGTCGAACACCCAGGCGATCACGCTCTTGCCGCTGACGACCTGGGCCGAGAGATAGGTGCGGACACGATAGGCCGCGGGCGCCTCGCGCGAGACGATCGCGAGGCTGCGCAGCTTGGACTCGCTGTCGAGCACGCTGACCATGCGGTCGAAGATCTGCGGCGGCGGGCCGTCGATCTGCTCGAAGGCGATGGTGGCACCATCCGACGCGGGCGCCATCGCATAGGCGTTGGCCGGACCACCGCCGCCGCTGCTGGCACAGCCACCAAGCGATGCGGCGGACATGATCAGCAGAGCGGCAACGCAGGCGTGCTGCGCAGCGCGGCTGATCCGGCGAAGTGGTGTTGGCGCTCCCCTCATCGTCGGGAGCGATATCGTTAAAATCGATTAACGTCTAGGTCGCGGCTGCCACAGAATGGGACAGAATGCACTTAGTTGTACAGAAAGGGTTAAGCAATCCACATGCGGCCACAATGGCGCCCTGCTTCAGCCCTCGAGCATGATCGCGTGGACGTGGCGTCCGTAGTCCGGTTCTTTCCGGTGCACCGAGCGGCGGTAACTGAAGAAGCGCTCGTCGGCATAGGTGTCGAGGCCGAGGTCGTCGATCAGCAGCACGCCGGCTCTTTCCAGCCGCATCCGGATGAAGCCGCCGAGATCGAACATCGCGTGCCCCTCGCGCTCGGCTGGCAGGAAGAAGCGCCCATGCTCGGCATCGTCGTCGATAAAGCGGGTAACGAATTCGGCTCCGACCTCGTAGCTCGGCTGCCGGATCAGCGGACCGATGGCGGCAATGATCTGGCCACGCTCAGCGCCGAGCGCTTCCATCGCCTGCAGCGTGGATTCGAGCACGCCGGTCAGTGCGCCTTTCCAGCCGGCATGGGCCGCACCGACGACGCGCCTGTGCGGATCAACGAACAGGATCGGCCCGCAATCCGCCGTGGTGACGCCGATCGCCACATTGGGTGTCGCGGTGACCAGCGCATCGGCCTTCGGCCTGACAGCCCCGTCCCACGGCCCGGTCGCGACCACGACGTCGGGCGAATGGATCTGGTGCACGCTGAGAAAGTGCTCGGGCGCGACACCGAGCTGCGCGGCCATGCGGCGGCGGTTTTCGCGGACGTTCTCCGGCATGTCGCTCGATCCGAGCCCGCCATTGAGCCCGGCATAGATGCCCTCGGAGACGCCGCCCTCGCGGGTGAAGAAGGCGTGGCGCAGGCCCGGAATCGCGGACATCACCTCCGATGACACCAGCATCACGCGCCTCCCGTCCTCTCGTTGGTGTGCTCGTCGCTGATGCCGGCGAGCACCGGAATCGACGGATCGGACACGCCGAGCACCTTGAACAGCGAGCCCATGCCGCCGCGGCCGCCGCCGGTCAGCCGCTTCAGACCGCTGGCGATATCCTCGGAGACCTCCGGCGAGGCCTTCTGCATCAGGGTCAGCGCGCGGGTCTCGATGCCGAGCCGCTGCAGGAATTCGCCTTGCGTGATCGGGCCGTGCACGCGCGCGCCGACGGCTTCAGCGGTGCGCGACAGCGCGTCGAAATCGACATGCGCGGTGATGTCGGCGAGACCCGGCGTCTTCAGCGGATCGGCAAAGCTGTGCCTGGCGATGGCCTGGAACGTGTCGCCGACGTCGCTGCGGACATGGCCGTAATCGATGATCACGGCGGCGCCGTGCTGCTCGCGGAGGCGGCGGGCAATTGCCATCATCTCGGTATCCGGCCGCCATTCGAAGATCGCGCCAGCCGGCGCGGCGCGCACCAGCGGCGGCAGCAGCAGCTCGAAGCCCGGCGTCGGATCGGCGGCGGTGCCGTAGGCGAAGTTCTCCTCCTCGTCGAGCTCGACGACGCGCTCGTGCCAGCCGGTCTCGCGCCTCACCATCTGGTGCACCGGCAGCACGTCGAAATACTCATTGGCGAAGATGACGCTCGGCCCCTCCGGTACCTCGTCGAAGCTGTCGTGCCAGGTGACGTTGCGCAGACCAGTGAGCGTCGCCTTCTGTTTTTCGCGCAGCACCGGATTGATCTCGACCAGGTGTACCGAGATGGTCTGGTACAACGGCGGCAGCACGCGCAGCGCGCGCAGCGCATCCGACATCATGGTGCCGCGCCCCGGCCCCAGCTCGATCAGCCGGAACTGTTGCGGCGAGCCGGCCGCCTTCCAGATCGAGGCCGCCCACAGGCCGAGCAGTTCGCCAAACATCTGGCTGACTTCCGGCGCGGTGGTGAAGTCGCCCTCGCGTCCCAGCGGATCGCGCGAGATGTAGTAGCCGTGCTCCGGATGCATCAGGCACAGCTCCATGTAGCGCCAGACCGGCATCGGACCCGACGCCTTGATCAGCCGCTTGATCTCGGTGTGGAGCGGAGAGGTTTCGATCACGGATTGGCCTGCAGCGAGGGGGTGGCGTGATGGACCTCAGGTTTGCGCAGCGCCCGTGCGACGAGGATCGCGCCGACGATCAGCATCGGCACCGACAGCAGCATGCCCATGGTGAGGCCCTGCCAGAGGAAGCCGAGCTGTGGATCCGGCTCGCGGAACAGCTCGCTGACGATGCGGGCTGCGCCATACAGGCCGATGAAGCTGCCGAGGATGAAGCCGGGCCGTTTCAGTGCCCCGAACCGGATCATGGCCGCCAGGATGCAAAACAGCAGCAGGCCCTCGAGGCCGGCTTCATAGAGCTGGCTCGGATGACGCGGCAGATGGGTGGGATCGGTCGGAAAGATCATCGCCCAGGGCACGCTGGCATCGGCGGCGCGGCCCCACAGTTCGGGTTTGATGAAGTTGGCGATGCGGCCGAGCAGCAAGCCGATCGGGGCGACCGCCGTCGTGATGTCGCCGAGCGACAGAATCGGCAGGCCGTTGCGGCGGGCGAACCAGATCACGGCGACGACGCAGCCCATGAAGCCGCCATGGAACGACATGCCGCCGTTCCACAGCTGGAAAATATCCAGTGGCTCTTTTATGAAGTGCGGCAGGTTGTAGAACAGCACGTAGCCGGTGCGGCCGCCAACAATGATGCCGAGCGTGATCCAGAGGATGAAATCGTCGAGCTGGACGAGCGACACCGGCGCCGGGCCGCCCCACAGCCGCTCTTTCTTCAGCAGCGAGCGGGCATAGAGCCAGCCGATCACGATGCCGCAGATATAGGCCAGCGCGTACCAGCGGATCGCCAACGGGCCGATCGCGATCGCGACCGGATCGAACACGGGAAAGTCGATGAGGAGAGGCGTCATTCACAGGCTTTCGTGGGCACGGCCTTACGCTTCGGCAAGCACGCGGGCGGCGTGGGCTTCGAACGCACTCCGCCGCATGGGCGTCGCGGTGTCATCCAAGGAGGTCATCCATGGCCGCTCATACAGCGCGGCGGGCCGACGCAACAAGTACGATGACAAGGAAACCGTGGCATGACAAGACGGGCCCATCTTGAAGGCGGCGGGACGGATCGCCATTCTGTGAGCGAGCGCGTCGCGGGAAGCGGAGTTTGAGCATGACCCAGACCAACAACCGGTTTTTCGACGAGATCGGCCGCCTGATGAACGACGCCGCCGGCGCCGCCCAGGGCATGAAGCGGGAGGTCGACGCCGTCATCCGCAATCAGGCCGAAAAGATCCTGAACGACCTCGACCTCGTGAAGCGCGAGGAGTTCGAGGCGGTCAAGGACATGGCCCGGCTCGCCCGCGAGGAGAACGAGGCGCTGAAGGCGCGCATCGCGGCGCTGGAGGCCAGGCTCGGGGGGACGGCCGGCGGTCAGCCGGGGACCGGCACTGCGGACGGCTGAGGCCGCAGGCAAATCGTACCGCGACGG
>NZ_CAFI01000326.1 GCF_000239775.1 Bradyrhizobium sp. ORS 375 | reverse complement strand
GGCCCCGGGCGAGACTGCCGTTGTGGACCCCCACCCCCTACCCCTCCCCGCAAGGGGGAGGGGAGCGCAGTTGAGCGCGGAGCTAGAGCGAAGCCTCAAGCGGCCTTCCCCTGCGCCAGCGATGCGAACGTCTTGCCCTCCTCCGCGAGCTTCTTGAGCAGCGGCGCCGGCTCCAGCGACGGGTCGTTGGTCTCGTTGGCGTAGTAGGACAGCCGCTCGGCGATGTGCTTCAGGCCGACGCTGTCGGCCCAGTACATCGGGCCGCCGCGATAGATCGGCCAGCCGTAGCCGTACAGCCACACGACGTCGATGTCCGACGGACGCGCGGCGACGCCTTCGGCGAGGATCTTCGCACCCTCGTTGATCATCGGATACATCATGCGCTCGAGGATCTCCTCGTCGCTCACGTTGCGGCGCTTGAGGCCGAGCTTGGCGAGCGTCTCGTCGATCAGCTTCTCGACATCGGGATCGGGCAGCGGCGCACGCGAGCCGGACTCGTATTTGTAGTAGCCCTTGCCGGTCTTCTGGCCGAAGCGGCCGGCCTCGCACAGCGCGTCCGCGATCTCGCTCTTGATGCCCCTGTCCTTGCGCGAGCGCCAGCCGATGTCGAGACCGGCGAGATCGCCCATCGCGAACGGGCCCATCGGCATGCCGAACTTGGTGACGACCGCATCGACCTGCTGCGGCAGCGCGCCTTCGAACAGCAGCTTCTCGGCCTGCTTGCCGCGCTGCGCCAGCATGCGGTTGCCGACGAAGCCGTCGCAGACGCCGACCACCGCCGGCACCTTGGCGATCTTGCGCGCGATCGACACCGCCGTGACGAGCGCATCCGGCGAGGTCTTGTCGGCGCGCACGATCTCGCACAGCTTCATGACGTTGGCCGGCGAGAAGAAGTGCATGCCGAGCACGTCCTGCGGACGGCTGGTCTCGGCGGCGATCGCGTCGATGTTCAGATACGAGGTGTTGGAGGCCAGCACGGCGCCCGGCTTGGCGTATTGATCGAGCTTGCCGAACACTTCCTTCTTCACGGCCATGGTCTCGAACACCGCCTCGATGACGAGGTCGGCGTCCTTGACGTTCTCCAGCCCGACCTTGCCGTCGATCAGCGCCATGCGCTTGGCCGGTGCATCCGCCGGGATGCCGCCGCGCGCCGCGGTGGCCTCCCAGTTCTTCTGCATGATGCCCATGCCGCGCTTGAGCTGCTCTTCCGCGGTCTCGATCAACGTGACGGGAATACCGGCATTGGCGAACGACATCGCGATGCCGCCGCCCATGGTGCCGGCGCCGATGATGGCGACGCGCTCGACCTTGCGGCCCTTGGTGCCCTCGGGCACGCCGGCGATCTTGGCGGCCTCGCGCTCGGCGAAGAACGCGTAGCGCTGCGCCTTCGACTGATCGCTGGTCAGCAGCTTGAGGAAGCCTTCGCGCTCGCGCTTCAGACCCTCGTCGAACGGCAGATCGATCGCGTAGCCGACCGCATCGGCGGCCGCGAACGGCGCCTCCAGACCGCGCGACTTCTTGGTGATCGCAGCGACCGCATTGGTGAAGATCGAGCGATCGGCCTTGGCGGCGGCGATCTTCGAATCGTCATCGCGCAGTTTGCGCAGTGGACGGTTCTCCGCCACCACCTTGCGCGCGAACTCCACACCGCCCGACGCCGGCCCCTCGACGATCTCCTCGATCAGGCCGCTCTTGTGCGCCTCGGCTGCGCTGATCGGATCGCCGCCGACGATCATCTTGACTGCGAGCTCCGGACCGACGGCGCGCGGCAGGCGCTGCGTGCCGCCCGCGCCCGGCAGCAGGCCGAGCTTCACTTCGGGCAGGCCGAGCTTGGAGTCCCTGGTGGCGACACGGTAATGACAGGCCAGCGCCACTTCGAGGCCACCGCCGAGCGCCGTGCCGTGAATGGCCGCGATCACCGGCTTCGGGCTGTTCTCGATCGTGCTCAGAACATCGTTCAACGCCGGCGGCTTCGGCGGCTTGCCGAACTCGGTGATATCGGCGCCGGCAATGAAGGTGCGCCCGCCGCAGGTCAGCACGATGGCCTTGATCGTGGGATCCTCGATCGCCGCCTTGACGTTGCCCAGGATGCCGCCGCGAACTGCGGCACTCAGCGCATTGACCGGCGGACTGTCGATGGTGACGATGCCGATGATGTCATGACGATCAAGCTTTGCCACTTCGCTCACGCTAGGCTCCTTGGGATGTCGTTTCTTTGCGACCGGTTAACGCACCGGCCGATTGTTGGACCTTCATTTGCGCAGAGTATCAGCCTTGCTTGCGTCTACTCGCTGCCGAATAGCAATTCCGCAGTGCGAAACGTAATTCCACATCTTGACAGCAAGGGTTATTTTGAAGCACGAGCGTTGTCAACGAGGCTCATCAATCAACAGCCGATGACATGAAACGCCCAGGGAAGAAACCCGCGACCGATCGCAACTTCGTCGTTGCGCTCTCGCGCGGCCTCGAGGTGCTCAGGGCCTTCAGGCCCAATGACGGCCTGCTGGGCAATCAGGAGATCGCGGCGCGTACCAACCTGCCCAAGCCGACCGTGTCGCGCCTGACCTACACGCTGACGAAGCTCGGCTACCTCACTCCCGTTCCCCGCTTCGAGAAATATCAGCTCGCCCCGTCAGCCCTGCTGCTCGGCTATGCCGCGCTGGCCAATCTGGGCGTGCGCCAGCTGTCGGAGCCGTTCCGCGAGCAGCTGATGCGCGAAACCGGCGGCGCAGTGGCCATCGGCGGCCGCGACCGGCTCAGCATGATCTATATCGGGCAGAGCCGGCACGGCGTCGTCAACGTCGAGCTCGACGTCGGCTCGCGCATTCCGATCGCCACCACCGCGATGGGCCGCGCCTATCTCTGGGCGCTGCCCGAGGAGGAACGCGCCGGGCTGATGCGCGAGATGCGCGAGCATTACGGCAATCGCTGGCCCAGGATTCGCGACGGCATCGAGCGCGCCGGCGAAACCGTCGCCAAGCACGGCTTCACGATCTCGGCCGGCGAATGGCAGGACGACGTCCACGCGGTCGGCGCTGCGCTGAGGCTCAACGATGGAACGGGTCCCTACGCGATCAATTGCGGCGCGCCTGCATTCCGCTTCACGGAAGAGCGTCTGCTCACCGACATTGGACCTCGCCTCGTGGCGATGGTAAGAAAAATCGAAGCAGCGCTTGGCGGACTCGCGCCGCAAACTAATCAGGCGAATGTTCATCCGAACAATTCGTCTCACAAAGACCTCAATAAAAAGCCGAAGCCAGGAGGAAAAGTTGCCCGTGTTGCCGAGGGTATCAGATAGCCTGCATCATCGCGGTCGGCTGGCGCCGCGTCCGTCCCGGAACGATTTCGGGAGGGGCGAGACGAGATGACGCAGGCACAACTCGCCCCAACGAACGATCCGCTGCTCGCGGTCCGCGACGTCAGCGTCGTGTTCGGCGGCATCGTGGCGCTGAACGGCGTGTCCTTCGACATGCGCCAGGGCCAGATCCTCGGCCTCATCGGTCCGAACGGCGCCGGCAAAACCACGCTGTTCAACTGCCTCAGCCGGCTCTACCAGCCGAGCGCCGGCGATATTCTGATGGAAGGCCGCAGCATCCTGACGCGGCCGCCGCATCGCATCGCCGAGATCGGCATCGGCCGCACGTTCCAGAACGTCGCGCTGTTCCCGAACCTGTCGGTGCTCGACAATGTCCGCGTCGGCACCCACGCGCGCACATCGAGCGACATCATCTCGGATTCGCTACGGCTGGCCTGGATCCGGCGCAGCGAGAATTCGGTGAACACCAAGGTTCACGAGATTCTGGCCTATCTCAATCTCGAGGAGGTCGCGCACAAGACCGTGTCCGGCCTGCCGTTCGGAACCCAGAAGCGCGTCGAACTGGCGCGTGCGCTCGCGGCCGATCCGAAGATCCTGCTGCTCGACGAGCCCGCGGGCGGCCTCAATCACGAGGAAGTCTATGTGCTCGGCGACCTGATCCGCCGCATCCGCGACGATCGTCACGTCACCGTGCTGCTGGTCGAGCATCACATGGGTCTCGTGATGTCGATCGCCGACCACGTCGTGGCGCTGAACTTCGGCCGCAAGCTCGCCGAGGGCACGCCGGCCCAGGTGCAGGCCGATCCCGACGTCATCAAGGCCTATCTCGGGAGCAAGGATCAATGACGGCGCTTCTCAACGTCAAGGATCTGCGCGCCTATTACGGCCAGGTCCAGGCTTTGCACGGCCTCTCCTTCTCGCTCAACGAGGGCTCGCTGACGACGCTGCTCGGCGCCAACGGCGCCGGCAAGACGACCACCCTGCGCGCGATCTGCAACATGGTGCGCTCGACCGGCGCGATCGAGTTCGAGGGCAAGCCGCTCAACAACAAGTCGACCGAAAGCATCGTCCGCTTCGGCATCGCGCATGTGCCGCAGGGCCGCGGCACCTTCACCAACATGACGGTGGAGGAGAACCTGCAGCTCGGCGCCATCACCCGCAGCGACAAGGCGGGGATCGTCGCCGATATCGAGCGGATGTACTCCTACTTCCCCAAGCTCAAGGAGCGTCACACCCAGCAGGCCGGCACGCTGTCCGGCGGCGAGCAGCAGATGCTCGCGGTCGCCCGCGCCTTGATGCTGCGTCCCCGGCTGATGCTGCTCGACGAGCCGTCCTTCGGCCTGGCGCCGCTGGTGGTCCGCGACCTGTTCGGCATTCTCGGCAAGATCAACCGCGAGGAGAAGGTCTCGATCCTCGTCGTCGAGCAGAACGCACAGCTCGCGCTGGAGCTCGCCGACAAGGCTTATGTGATCGAGACCGGCCGTATCGTCATGTCGGGTGTCGCCAAGGACATCGCGAACGACGAGAACGTCCGCAAATCCTATCTGGGCTACTAACGGAGGCGGGACAATGGAGCTTTTCACCAACCAGGTCCTGGCCGGCATTGCGACGGGCGCGATCTACGCCTGCATGGCGCTCGCCGTCGTGATGATCTACCAGGCGATCGATCATCTCAACTTCGCGCAAGGCGAGATGGCGATGTTCTCGACCTTCATCTCCTGGCAATTGATGCAATGGGGCCTGCCTTATTGGGGCGCCTTCATCGTCACGCTGGCATTCTCCTTCGCCGGCGGCATTGCGATCGAGCGCGTGCTGTTCAAGCCGCTGACCAAGGCGCCGATCCTCACCCAGGTCGCCGGCTTCATCGCGCTGTTCTCGATCATCAACTCCTGCGCCGGACTGATCTGGGACTTCACGATCAAGCAGTACCCGACGCCGTTCGGCTCCTCGCCCTTCCTGGGCAGCCAGCTGATCTCGACGCACCAGGCCGGCATGATCGGAATCACCCTGCTGCTGCTGGTCGGTCTGTACTTCTTCTTCCAGTACACGCGGGTGGGTCTCGCAATGCGGGCCGCAGCGGCGTTGCCCGAGTCGGCAAGGCTGGTCGGCATCAACACGTCCTGGATGATCGCACTGGGCTGGGGCATGGCGGCGGCGATCGGCTCGATCGCCGGCATGCTGATCGCGCCGGTGGTGTTCCTCGAGCCCAACATGATGGGCGGCGTGCTGATCTACGGTTTCGCAGCGGCCGTGCTCGGCGGTCTCACCAGCCCGTTCGGCGCGGTGCTCGGCGGCTTCCTGGTCGGCATCTTCGAGAACCTCGCCGGCACCTACATCCCGCATGTGGGCAATGAGATGAAGCTGCCGATCGCCCTGGCGCTGATCATCTCCGTCCTGGTCATCAAACCCGCCGGCCTGTTCGGCCGCAACATCGTGAAGCGAGTCTGATCATGAGCGCAGTCGAGGAAATCGCATCCCAGGCGCCCGCGGTCGAGGCCGTTCCGAAGCGGGCCATGACATTGAGCTCCGGCACAGCCTTCGTGATCGTGCTGCTGCTCCTGGTCGTGCCGCTGTTCGTCAAGAACTTCATCATCTTTCAGATGACGATGCTTCTGATCTACGGCCTCGCCGTGCTGGCGCTGAACATCCTGACCGGCGGTTCCGGCCAGTTCTCGCTCGGCAACAGCGCGTTCTACGCGATCGGCGCCTATACGTCGGCGATCCTGATGGAGCAGTACAACGTCAATTACGCGCTGACGCTGCCGGTCGCCGGCGTCATCTGCTTCGGCGCCGGCTTCCTGTTCGGCCAGCCCGCGCTGCGGCTGTCGGGCGTCTATCTCGCGCTCGCAACCTTCGCGCTTGCCACCGCCATGCCGCAGATCCTCAAGCTCGGCTTCTTCGAGCAGTGGACCGGCGGCGTGCAGGGCCTGGTCGTGACCAAGCCGGACGCCCCGTTCGGCCTGCCGATGTCACAGGACATGTGGCTGTACTACTTCACGCTGGCGATCACGATCGCGATCTACATCTTCTCGGTGAACCTGCTGCGCTCGCGCTCCGGCCGCGCCTTCATGGCGATCCGCGACAACGAGATCGCCGCCTCCGCCATGGGCATCGACGTCGCGACCTACAAGACGCTGGCCTTCGGCGTCAGCGCCGGCATCACCGGCGTCGCCGGCGGACTCGGGGCCATCGCCGTGCAGTTCGTGGCGCCGGACAGCTACACGATCACGCTGGCGATCTCGCTGTTCCTCGGCATGGTGGTGGGCGGCGTCGGCTGGCTGCCCGGCTCGTTCGTCGGATCCGCGTTCATCATCTTCGTTCCCAATATCGCCGAAGGCATCTCAAAGGGCCTGTCCGGCGCGGTGTTCGGCGTGCTGCTGTTCCTGGTCATCTTCCTCGTGCCGCACGGCTCGCGGCAGGTGGCGATGGTGGCGCAGCAGCTGCTCGGCAAACTCAGAAAGAACTAAGGAGGAACTCTTGCAGGTCGTTCAACAACTACGAATCGCCGCGCTCGCGACGGCGGTCATCGCCCTCACCTCGGGCGGAGCACTCGCCCAGAAGAAGTATGACACCGGCGCGTCTGACACCGAGATCAAGATCGGCAACATCATGCCCTATAGCGGCCCGGCGTCCGCTTACGGCGTGATCGGCAAGACCGAGGAGGCGTATTTCAAGAAGATCAACGCCGAGGGCGGCATCAACGGCCGCAAGATCAACTTCGTCACCTATGACGACGCCTACTCGCCGCCCAAGGCGGTGGAGCAGGTGCGCAAGCTGGTCGAGAGCGACGAGGTGCTGTTCGTCTTCAATCCGCTCGGCACGCCGTCGAACTCGGCGATCCAGAAGTACCTCAACGGCAAGAAGATCCCGCAGCTGTTCGTCGCCACCGGCGCCACCAAGTGGAACGATCCGAAGAACTTCCCGTGGACCATGGGCTGGCAGCCGAGCTACCAGAGCGAGGGCCGCATCTACGCGAAGTACCTGCTCAAGGAGAAGCCCGGCGCCAAGATCGGCGTGCTGTTCCAGAACGACGATTTCGGCAAGGACTATCTGAAGGGCCTCAAGGACGGCCTGGGCGACAAGGCCGCGTCGATGATCGTGATGGAGGAGAGCTACGAGACCTCCGAGCCTTCGATCGACGGTCACATCGTCAAGCTGAAGGCCTCCGGCGCCGACGTCTTCTTCAGCGTCACCACGCCGAAATTCGCGGCGCAGGCGATCAAGAAGCTCGCCGAGATCGACTGGCATCCGCTGCATCTGGTGGTCAACGTCTCGGCCTCGGTCGGCAGCGTGATCAAGCCGGCCGGCTTCGAGAACTCGCAAGGGATTCTCTCGGCCGCTTACGCCAAGGACGCGGCGGACGCGCAGTGGGACAATGATCCCGGCATGAAGAAGTTCTTCGAGTTCCTGGCGCAGTACTATCCCGACGCCAACAAGCTCGACAGCTCGACCGTGTACGGCTATGGCGCCGCGCAGACGCTGGTGAAGGTGCTGCAGATGTGCGGCGACGACCTCACCCGCGCCAACGTGATGAAGCAGGCCGCAAGCCTGAAGGATTTCGCGCCCGACACGCTGCTGCCGGGCGTCAAGATCAACACCTCGGCCACCGACTTCGCCCCGATCGAGCAGCTGCAGATGATGCGGTTCAAGGGCGAGAAGTGGGAGCTGTTCGGCGAGGCGATCAGCGGCGCCATCGAGTAGGATTGGAGTCATCGCGCATCGCCGCAGAAAGCGGTGCCGATCTTCACTGGCCCTCCGTGCTGACGCACGGAGGGCTTTTTCATGCATGCTCGCCGCTGCAGTCAACTGCCTATCAGCGCCGATCCGTTGATCTCAAGCTGTTCTTGCAAAGCACGCACCCGTCGAGATTGCGTCGACATCTCGCACTTGCACACGACTGAACGCCGGAGGACCGCGAAAACACGGACCGTGCCGCGATGTCGCAGCCCTGCCGCACCGGCTCTGCTATAGTCGCCCGTCACAATGAGAGCCTCCACCAAGGAGGCCATGACACGTCATCAACAACAACACGGGAGACACGCACAATGATGATCACGCGCAGAGCAGCGCTTGCCTCGGTCGCCGCCATCGCCCTTGCCTCGACGGGCGCATTCGCCGCCGACAAGAAATACGACACCGGCGCCTCAGACACGGAGATCAAGATCGGCAACATCATGCCCTATAGCGGACCTGCATCCGCCTACGGCATCATCGGCAAGACCGAGGCGGCCTACTTCAAGAAGATCAACGCCGAAGGCGGCATCAACGGCCGCAAGATCAACTTCATCTCGTATGACGACGCCTATTCGCCGCCGAAGGCCGTCGAGCAGGCGCGCAAGCTGGTCGAGAGCGACGAGGTGCTCCTGATCTTCAACTCGCTCGGCACGCCGTCGAACACGGCGATCCAGAAATACATGAACGCCAAGAAGGTCCCGCAGCTGTTCGTCGCGACCGGCGCCACCAAGTGGAACGATCCCTCGAACTTCGCCTGGACCATGGGCTGGCAGCCGAGCTACCAGGCCGAGTCGCGCATCTACGCCAAGTATCTGCTCAAGGAGAAGCCCGACGCCAAGATCGCGGTCCTTTATCAGAACGACGATTACGGCAAGGACTATCTCAAGGGCCTCAAGGACGGGCTCGGCGCCAAGGCGGCGAGCATGATCGTCATGGAGGAGAGCTATGAGACGACGGAGCCCACGATCGACAGCCACATCGTCAAGCTGAAGTCGACCGGCGCCGACGTGTTCATGAATATCACGACGCCGAAATTCGCGGCACAGGCGATCAAGAAGGCCAAGGAGATCGACTGGAAGGCGCTGCACCTCCTCAACAACGTCTCCGCCTCGGTTGGCAGCGTGTTGAAGCCGGCCGGCTACGAGAACTCGCAGGACATCATCTCGGCCGCCTACCTCAAGGACGTCTCCGACCCGCAGTGGAAGGATGACGCAGGCATGAAGCAGTTCCTCGAATTCATGGCCAAGGACTTTCCGGAAGGCGACAAGCTCGACGGCGGCACCGTCGTCGGCTACGGCGTGGCGCAGACCCTGGTTCAGGTGCTGAAGCAGTGCGGCGACGATCTCACCCGCGAGAACGTCATGAAGCAGGCGGCGAGCCTGCGCAACTTCCGCACCGAGATGCTGTTGCCGGGCATTACCATCAACACGTCGGCGACCGACTTCGCACCCGTCAGCCAGCTGCAGCTGATGCGTTTCAAGGGCGAGAAGTGGGAACTGTTCGGCGATGTCATCTCGGCCGACGTCGGCGGCTGATATCAACCAACTGATCATGCCTCCTGCGGCGTCACGCCGCAGGAGGATGCATCTTCCGACAAATCTGCTTTCTTTTCCCATCATTCTTTAAGCTAGGAGTTGAACGAGCGGCGGTCATGCGTCGGCGGCGGTTACGTCGTGCGCGTGACTACGCTATGGGGACGCCTTCGGAGTGAAACGAGTCGCCCGTTGCGCGGGCGAGTCCAACAACAAGGCCAAGCTCCAAGGCCGAGAAGGAGTCCCCCACGTGACCACTGCCCTCACCCGCCGCACGCTCTCGAGCCTGCTCGGCCTCGCCCTCGTCGGCGCCGCCGCCAGCAGCGCCTATGCCGACAAGAAGTACGACACCGGTGCCAGCGACACCGAGATCAAGATCGGCAACATCGTGCCCTATAGCGGCCCGGCCTCGGCCTATGGCTCGGTCGGCAAGGCGATGTCGGCCGTGTTCAAGAAGGTCAACGACGAGGGTGGCATCAACGGCCGCAAGATCAACTTCATCTCCTATGACGACGCCTATTCGCCGCCGAAGACGGTCGAGCAGGCGCGCAAGCTGGTCGAGAGCGACGAGGTGCTGTTCCTGTTCGGCGTGCTCGGCACCGCGCCCAATACGGCGATCCAGAAATACATGAACGCCAAGAAGGTGCCGCAGCTGTTCGTGGCGACCGGCGCCACCAAGTGGAACGAGCCGAAAACCAATCCATGGACCATGGGCTGGCTGCCGAGCTACCAGTCCGAAGCGCGCATCTACGCGAAATATCTGACCGCGCAGCAGCCGACCGGCAAGATCGCGGTGCTCTACCAGAACGACGACATGGGCAAGGATTACCTGAAGGGCCTCAAGGACGGCCTCGGCGATGCCTCGCGCGTGGTGCTCGAGGAGAGCTACGAGATCGCCGAGCCCACGGTGGAGTCGCACATCGTCAAGATGAAGTCGGCCAATCCCGACATTGTCATCCTGTTCACGACTCCGAAATCGGGCGCGCAGGCGATCAAGAAGCTCGGCGAGATGAACTGGAAGCCGCTCACCATCATCTCGAACGTCAGCGCTTCGACCGCAGCGGTGATGCGGCCGGCGGGTGTGGAGAACTCGCAAGGCGTGATCTCGGCCGCCTACGCCAAGGACGCCTCGGATCCGCAATGGGCCAATGATCCCGGCCTCGGCGCGTTCCGCGAGCTGCTCGCCAAATATCTGCCGGAAATCAACCCCGTGGATTCGTCGGCGCTGACCGGCTACAACATCGCCACCACGATGGTCGAGGTGCTGAAGCGATGCGGCGACGAACTGACCCGCGCCAATGTCATGAAGCAGGCGGCAAGCCTGAAGCAGTTTGCGCAGGGCGGGCTGCTGCCCGGCATCACGCTGACCACCGGCCCCGACGATTTCCAGCCGATCGAGCAGCTGCAGCTGATGCAGTTCAAGGGCGAGCGCTGGCAGCTGTTCGGCGAGGTCATGAGCGGCGAGCTGAAGTAGGCGATCGCGCATCCGCGGGCGGCGCCGCATGAGCAGCCGCCGTCCGCTGTTGCGCGCGATCTTCGACGCCGCGGTCGCCGCGGCACACCCCGACGTCGTGCTGCCGGCCTTCCTGCCGGCAGCGCCGAAGGGCCGCATCATCTGCCTCGCCGCCGGCAAGGGCGCGGCCGCGATGGCCGTGGCCGCGGAACGCCACTACCTCGACACGCTCGGGTTCGATGCCGCGAAGCTGACCGGCATTGCAACCACCCGCCACGGCCATGGCGTGCCGACCCGATGCGTCAAGGTGATCGAAGCCGGCCACCCGATGCCGGACGAAGCCGGGCTCAAAGCGGCTGACGACACATTGCAGCTGGCCGCTACGGCGGAGGCCGATGACCTGATGCTGGTGCTGATCTCCGGCGGCGGCTCGGCCAATTGGGTCGCGCCGGCGAATGGCGTCAGCTTCGCCCAGAAGCAGCAGCTGACGCGGGCGCTGCTGCGCTCGGGGGCGCCGATCGGCGAGATGAACGTCGTCCGCAAACATCTGTCGCGCATCAAGGGCGGCCGGCTCGCCAGGACGGGGCAGAAGGCCGAGATCGTGACGCTCGCAATCTCCGATGTGCCCCATGACGATCCCTCGGCCATCGCCTCCGGCCCGACCGTGCCGGATCCGACGACGCTGGCCGATGCGCGGGCGATCGTCGCCAAATACAGGCTCGAGGTTGATCCGGCGATCGCCCGGGCGCTCGAGGATGCGGCCAATGAGAGCTGCAAGCCGGGCGATCCGGCGTTTGCCCGCGCCTCGTTCGAGCTGATCGCGCGTCCCGCGAGCTCGCTCGAAGCGGCTGTCGCCGCCGTGAAGGCGGCCGGCTACGACGTGCTCGACCTCGGCGCCGATCTCGAGGGCGAGGCGCGAGAGGTGGCAGCCGACCACGCCAAGCTGGCGCGGGAGGCCCGCGCG
>NZ_CAFI01000327.1 GCF_000239775.1 Bradyrhizobium sp. ORS 375 | reverse complement strand
AAGCGCCTCGTCGCGCTCCGCCTATTCCTCCTCGCTCCATGGCCAGTGCCAGTGATGCCAGCCCCAGTTGCGCGGACCGCTGGCGTCCATGGCCGCCTTCTGCTTGTCGTCGAGCGAATCGTACAGCGCCTGGAACGCCGGCCGGACCAGCTTGATGGCCTGCTGCATGGCGTCGAGGCGCTGCTCCGCGAGCGCAAGGCGCTCCGTCGCCTTGGTCGGCGGCGTCGTCGGACAATCCTTGGTGATCAGCTCGGCGGCCTTGGCCGAGGCTGCCTTGAGGTCGTCGAGCCGCGCCCGCTGCGTCTCGTTCGGCTTGATCGCGCTCTCGATCTGCGACAGCCGCCATTCGGCGAAACCGGCCATGCGGGGATTGCAGAGGAAGCCGAAGCCCCGTCCGCCCATCATCCCCGGCCCCATCATCATGCCCGGTCCCCAGCCCGGCGGACCGCCTGTGCCCGGCTGGGCAACGGAGGGTGCAACCGCGGCTGTCGCGACGGCGGCGGCCAGGATCAACGCGCGCGGATCGTATCGCATGGCGGAACTCCCTTGACGTGGCATCAATGAGTTCGTGCAAACTAAGCGAACCGCGGGCCCGCGTAGTTGAGCAAGATCAACGGAACCACGATGCGCTTCGGGCGGGATGTTGCGATGACAATCAAGCACAGCTATCGGTGGATAGGGTCGTCGCTGGTGGCGTCGGGCTGCGGGACGCTGGCGCATATGGCGCTGATGGAGCTCAAGACCGCGCTGCACATCCTGCCGCAGTTCGATCCCTCGTCCGCGCTTCTCAAAACGCTCTCGCCGCTGTTCGCCAATGTCACGCATGTGCAGGCGCCGCTCTGGCTGCTCTCGCAGCTCAACGGCGCGTTCCTCATCGGCCTGTTGTTCGGACGTTTCTTCCACCGCCTGCCGGGGCGCAGCGGCCTCGCAAAGGGTTTTCTGCTCGGACTCGCCGGCTGGCTGCTGCTCGGGATCGTGCTGTTTCCGGCGATCGGTCTCGGCCCGTTCGGCCTCTCGCTCGGCCTCGGCGCGGGCCCGGCGCTGTTCTCCCTGGCCATGATCGAGGCCTACAGTCTGGTGCTCGGCGCGGTCTATGCGGTCCTGCAGCGCCCGGTTGTCGGAGATTGAGCCCCGGCGATGCGCGCTGCGTCGCGTCCGAGGAGCGCCGTCGCGGCCAGCTTCGACAAAGCCGAATTTTCTTCTTTCGCTTTCTCGGAAATCATGTATGATCCGCGCCATCCTGCCCCATGCGGAGGGACGTACGCGTCGTCACGAACGTCGGGATGGGATGCGGTGCCGCTGATCATGCCGGACGCGCTCGATGCGCAGACGACCGGCATGGTTGCGGACGTGAAGTCGCAGCGTCCTGATACCCCGAAGCTGGTATCCCCCGCGCAATGCGCAAGCATCGTCGCGGCATGGCGGCCAACAAGCCCGGCGCGCCAGGGAGACTGCGTATAAGCGTGAAGACACCGCGCAGGGAATGCCGGATGCTCGGCTGAACCTGTGGTACCTGCCGCCTGCATTCTTGTTCGCAGGCGGGCCATGGGTGAGGCCTTCACCCGGCATTCCCTGCACCCTCTCGGTTTGTGTGAGGGTGAAAAATACGCCGCCGAACTCGGGCTGACTCGCCGCGAGAATACGGACGCACGTCTATGAGATCCTCCGCGCGCACCAACCTCTGCCGTCGTCCCGGACAAGCCACGGCGCGCGTCAGCGCGACGCGGCGCAGATCCGGGACCCATACGCCGCGGCGGTCATGAGGCGGAAGGTGTGAAACGACCAGCCTGCCTCAAACCACTCCCTGTGGTTATGGGTCCCGGCTTTCGCCGGGACGACGATGAAGCGGAAGAGCGGCACCGAAGCACAGGCGCGAGATGGCGCCGATGCTGCTACCGAACACTGACATCGTCGATAAGCAAGATTGAGCGCGCACCGCACCACGACCTCAAATCCGCACCGCACAAAACGCAGAGCAGCAAGCACATCTCTGCTGGCGCTATGGCATGGGACTTGCTCAAATCGCACATCAATTCGTCGCTTGCGGAGATGACCTGATGCTTGAAGGAGCCGAAGTCCGGCTGGCCGTCGATATCGGAGGCACGTTCACCGATATCGTTCTCGAGATCGGCGATCAGCGCCGCACACGCAAGGTGCTGACGACGCCGACGCAGCCGGAGCAGGCCGTGCTCGATGGCACACGCTTGATCCTGGCCGATGCGAAGGCCCGCATCTCCGATATCGACGTCTTCATTCACGGCACTACGCTCGCGACCAACGCCATCATCGAGCGACGCGGCGCGAAGACTGCGCTGATCGCCACGTCCGGCTTCCGCGATGTTCTGGATATTGGAACTGAGAGCCGCTACGACCAGTACGACCTTTCCATCGACAAGCCCAAGCCGCTGGTGTCGCGCGCGCTTCGCTTCACGGTGCCCGAGCGCGTCGATGCCCATGGTGACGTCAGACTGCCGCTTGATGAAGCGGCGGTTCGTGAGTTGGTGCCGCAGTTGCGTGCGCAGAATGTTGCCAGCGTCGCCATCGCCTTCCTGCACGCTTACGCCAATCCCGCGCATGAGCGCCGTGCTGGTGAGATCCTGGCCGAGGCGATGCCCGACATATCGATCACGCTGTCGTCGGCCGTCTGTCCCGAAATCCGGGAATATGAGCGCACCTCGACCGCGGTCGCCAACGCCTATGTGCAGCCGCTGATGGACAGCTACCTCGCCCGCATGGATCAGGCGCTGCGCGTCGAGCAGTTCCGCGGCGCGATCTATCTCGTCACTTCGGGCGGGGGCGTCACCTCGATCGACACGGCGCGGCGTTTCCCGGTGCGCCTCGTCGAATCCGGCCCCGCCGGCGGCGCGATCTTCGCGGGACAGATCGCGGCCCGGCTCGGCGAGCGCAAGGTGCTGTCGTTCGACATGGGCGGCACCACCGCCAAGATCTGCCTCATCGAGGATTTCGAGCCGGAGAGCTCACGCGTGTTCGAGGTCGATCGCGCCGCGCGCTTTCTGAAAGGCTCCGGCCTGCCGGTGCGCATTCCTGTCATCGAGATGGTCGAGATCGGCGCCGGCGGCGGCTCGATCGCGCGCATCGACGCGATGAAGCGCGTCACCGTGGGGCCCGAGAGCGCGTCCTCCGAGCCGGGCCCGGCCTGCTACGGCCGCGGCGGCCAGCGTCCGGCGGTCACCGATTCCGATGTCGCGCTCGGCATGATCGATCCCGAGGCGTTCGCCGGCGGCACCATCAAGCTCGATCCGGAATTGTCGAAGCAGGCCCTGCTCCGCGACGTCGGCGCGCCGCTCGGCCTCGATGCCGAGACCGCTGCCTATGCGGTGCACGAGGTCGTCTGCGAGAACATGGCGAGCGCGGCGCGCGTCCATGCCGTCGAGCGCGGCGCGATCATCGGCCAGCACACGCTGATCGCGTTCGGCGGTGCCGCGCCGCTGCATGCCGCCCGTGTCGCCGAAAAGATCGGCGTCGCCAGGGTGATCGTGCCCTCCAATGCCGGCGTCGGCTCGGCGGTCGGCTTTCTCGCCGCCCCGATCGCCTATGAGCTGGTGCGCAGCCGCCATGCGCGGCTCGACGATTTCGACACCGCGCTCGTCTCCGGTCTGCTGCAGGAGATGGCCGATGAGGCCCGTGCGCTGGTCGAGCCGGGCGCGGCCGGTGCTCCGGTGCGCGAGCGCCGCGCGGCGTTCATGCGCTATGTCGGCCAGGGGCATGAGATCAGCGTCGAGTTGCCGAACCGCGCCCTCACCGCGGACGACCTCCCTGCGCTGCGCAAGACCTTCGAGGCGGGCTATGCCGCCCTGTTCGAACGCGCCATTCCAGGTGCGGCGATCGAGGTGCTGAGCTGGTCGGTGCTGGCGACGACGGACGCGCGCCAGCCCGCGACCGTCGCCGAGATCACGCGCAAGCCGGCCGGCGCCGCCGCGGGCCACCGCAAATTCTTCGACGGACGCGCCGGCCGCTTCGTCGAGATCCCGCTGTATCGCCGCGAGCAGATGGCGCCGGGCGCGGTCATCGCAGGTCCCGCCGTGATCGCCGAGGACGAGACCTCGACCTTCATCTCCAACAGTTTCGACGCGCATATCGACGGTGCGGGCAGCATCGTCATGGAACGGAAGGCGGCCTGACGATGAGTGCATCTCAAACCAGCCTGATCGACCTGCAGATCATGTGGCACCGGCTGATCGCCGTGGTCGAGGAGCAGGCGCAGGTGCTGCTGCGCACCGCCTTCAGCCCGATCGTGCGCGAATGCGGCGACCTCTCCGCCGGCGTGTTCGACCTCAAGGGGCGCATGCTGGCGCAGGCCGTCACCGGCACGCCGGGCCACGTCAACTCGATGGCGGAGTCGGTGAAGCACTTCATCGCGCATTTTCCGCTTCAGACGATGAAGCCCGGCGATGCCTACATCACCAACGACCCCTGGATGGGCACCGGCCATCTCAACGACTTCGTCGTGACCACGCCGTGCTTCAAGGACGGCCAGCCGGTCGCTTTGTTCTCCTGCACCAGCCATCTGATGGACATCGGCGGCATCGGCTTCGGCCCCGATGGCACCGACGTGTTCATGGAGGGGCTGTACATCCCGATGCTCAAGCTGATCGACCAGGGCGTCGTCAACGAGACCTTGATGGCGATGATCCGCGCCAATACGCGGCTGCCGGTCGACACCGAGGGCGACACCTACTCGCTCGCCGCCTGCAACGATGTCGGCTGCCAGCGCCTGGTCGAGATGATGCGCGAATTCGAGATCTCAACGCTCGACGAGCTCGGCGACTATGTCTGCGATCGCTCGCGCGAGGCCGTTCTGGCCGAGATCGCCAAGCTGCCGAAAGGCACCTGGCGCAACGAAATGGTGGTCGACGGCTACGATGCGCCGGTGACGATCAAGGCGGCGCTGACGATCAGCGATGACGGTATCCACGTCGATTTCGACGGCACGTCAACGGCCTCGAAGTTCGGCATCAACGTGCCGCTGTCCTACACGACCGCCTACACCGTGTTCGGGCTCGGCTGCGTCGTCGCCTCCGCGATCCCCAACAATGCCGGCTCGCTGTCGCCGCTGACGGTCTCGGCGCCCTCGGGCGCGATCCTCAATGCGCCGAAGCCGGCGCCGGTTGCCTCGCGCCATGTCATCGGCCAGATGCTGCCCGACGTCGTGTTCGGCTGCCTGCGCCAGATCATTCCGGAGCGCGTGCCCGCCGAGGGCACCTCCTGCCTGTGGAATCTCAACGTGCGCGGCCAGACCCGTTCCGGCGCCGGCGGCAATTACGGGTTCTCGATGGCGGTGACGTCGAACGGCGGCACCGGCGCCCGCTTCGACAAGGACGGGCTGTCGGCGACGGCCTATCCGAGCGGCGTACGCGGTACGCCTGTCGAGATCGCTGAGACACAGACGCCGCTGATCTTCTGGCGCAAGGAGCTGCGTCCGGACTCCGGCGGCGCCGGCCGCACCCGCGGCGGCCTCGGCCAGATCATCGAGGTCGGCAGCGGCGTCGATGCGCCGTTCGACATCCTCGCCGCCTTCGACCGCATCGACCACCCGCCGCGCGGCCGCGACGGCGGCCACAATGGCGAGGCCGGCTATGTCGGACTCGCCTCGGGCAAGAAGCTGCGTGGCAAGGGTTTCCAGACGGTGCCGCCGGACGACCGCTTGGTGGTGCTGACACCGGGCGGCGCGGGCATCGGTGATCCCCGCGCACGCGCGATGGAGCTGGTGCAGAGCGATGTCGAGAGCGGGCTGGTGTCGGCGGAGAATGCGGCAAAGGTCTATGGGCAGGTGGGGTGAGATGATCATCTCTTCCAAAGCCGCCGCTAAATTGAGCCGAGGGCGCGCGGCGATCTCCACCTCTCCCCGCTT
>NZ_CAFI01000328.1 GCF_000239775.1 Bradyrhizobium sp. ORS 375 | reverse complement strand
AGTTCGACCTGTGCACGCGGCAGATAGCCAGTCTCGAACGCGACATCACACCGCCTCCGCCTGCTTGTAGGTCTTCTCGACCTCCGCCTTCAGCGTCTGCCAGATCTCGCGATGCAGCTCGTGGAACTCGTGCTTCATGCGCACCTCGAAGATGTCGCGCGGCCGCGGCAGGGTCACGCGCCAGTCGCCAATGATGCGCGAGGCCGGTCCCGCCGACATGATGACGACGCGATCGGCGAGCGCGATCGCCTCCTCGAGATCGTGGGTGACGAACAGCACCGCCTTGCGATCGGCGCTCCAGAGGTCGAGCAGCAGATTGCCCATGATCTGCCGCGTCTGCGCATCGAGCGGGCCGAACGGCTCGTCCATCAGGATGATGCGGGGATTGCGGATCAGCACCTGGGCGAGCCCGACGCGCTTGCGCTGGCCGCCGGAGAGCATGTGCGGATAGCGATTGCCGAAGGCACCGAGGCCGACGGAGGTCAGCCATTGCTGCGCCTTGGTGGCGGCCTCACGCGCCGGAGTGCCGGCGACCTCGAGCCCGATGGCGACGTTCTCCAGCGCCGTCTTCCACGGAAACAGCGCATCGGCCTGGAACAGATAGCCGGCGTCACGATTGAGTCCCGCCAGCGGCTGGCCGAAGATGCGCGCTTGGCCGGCGGCGGGCTTGAGCAGGCCGGCCGCGACGTTGAGCAATGTGGACTTGCCGCAGCCGGTCGGCCCGACGATGGCGACGAACTCGCCGTCGGGGACGGCGAGTTCGGCCGCCTCCACGGCGGTGTAGGTGCGGCCGCCGGCGAGACGGAATGCCACCGTCGTTCGCTCCAGCGACACCGCGGCGGCCGAGGGCTGCGTCACGTCCAAGTTCCTCCCCGAAAATGGTCCGGACGGCTTAGCCGCTTGCGCCGCGAAGTTCAACGCAGGCCCCGGACGTGCTAGGTCTGTCCGAGCCGAGGCCCCCCGCCCCGAAAGGCCGTATGCCGCGCACGCCCTTCCTCACCTATGATCACGTCCGCAAGGCCTTTCCCGGTCCGGTGGTCGCAGTGGACGACGTGTCGCTGGAGGTCGCCGAGGGCGAGTTCCTGGCCATCGTCGGCGGCTCAGGCTCCGGCAAGACCACGCTGCTGCGGCTGAGCAACCGGCTGATCGCGCTGGACGGCGGCACCATCCGGATCGCCGGCGAGGACATCGGCGGTCTCGAGCCGGTCGCTTTGCGACGCCGCATCGGGACAGTGTTCCAGGCAGGCGCGCTGTTCCCACACATGACGGTTGCGGCGAATATCGGCATCACTCCCAAGCTGCTGGGCACGCCGGCGAACGAGATCGCCGCCCGCGTCGACGAGCTGCTCGGTTTGGTCCAGCTCGACCGCAAGGCGCATCGCGATCGCTTTCCGCACGAACTCTCCGGCGGCCAGCGCCAGCGCGTCGGCGTGGCCCGCGCGCTCGCCGCGCATCCCCGCATCGTGCTGATGGACGAGCCGTTCGGCGCGCTCGATCCGCTGACGCGCGATGCGCTGGGTGGCGACTATCGGGCGCTGCACGACAGGCTGGCGCTGACGACGCTGATGATCACGCACGACATCACCGAGGCGCTGCTGCTCGCTGACCGCATTGCGGTGATGCGATCGGGCCGCCTGGTGGAGGTCGGCACGCCGGCCGAACTCGCGGCGAGCCGCGAGCCTTACGTGGCGGAGCTGATGACGACGCCGCGCCGGCAGGCCGCTCGGCTTGCGGCGCTGCTGCCCGAGAGCGGCGCGGCATGAGCTGGCTGTCCGATCCCCGCTTTGCGGAAGCGCTGTCGCATCTCGCCGATTATCTCGGCAGTCATCTGCGCGTCAGCATCGCCGCGCTGGCGCTCGGACTCGCCGTCAGCTTTCCGCTGGCGCTCGCCGCGCGCAACACGCCGTCGCTGCGCAACCTCCTGCTCGGCCTCGCCAGCGTCGTGCAGACCGTGCCGGGGCTGGCGCTGCTCGCGCTGTTCTATCCGCTGCTGCTGGCGCTCGCCGCGCTGAGCCTGCGCTGGTTCGGCCTGTCGTTCTCGGCGTTCGGCTTCCTGCCGGCGGTGCTGGCGCTGGCGCTGTATTCGATGCTGCCGGTGCTGCGCAACACCATCACCGGGCTTGATGGCGTCGACGCCGGCCTGATCGAGGCCGCCAA
>NZ_CAFI01000329.1 GCF_000239775.1 Bradyrhizobium sp. ORS 375 | reverse complement strand
AGAGGCTGGCAGCCCGCTTCGGGCTCGACTGTACCGACAATGACCACGAACAGCGCACTCATGGAGAGGATTGAGGGAGCTTGGCGATGCCGCGTGCCATGAACGTCGTTCCGAACCGGGGCAGCCGGCTGCTGCTGGCGTTGCTGCCGTTCCTGCTGATCGCGCTGATCTACGTGGTCGGCTCGGCACAGCGGCGGGCCGATAATCCCGACGACAAGCTGCTGCCGCCGGTCTCCGAGATGGTCGCGACCTCGAAGCGGCTCGCGACCGAGCCGGACCGGCGCTCCGGCGACTATGTGTTGTGGGCGGATACGGCGGCGAGCTTGCAGCGCCTCGCGCTCGGGCTCGGCATTTCCGCTGCGATCGGTCTCACGCTCGGCCTTGCAATCGGGTTGCTCCCGATCGCCGGGGCCGGCTTCGGCACGCTGGTCGCGGTGCTGTCGATGATCCCGCCGATGGCGGTGCTGCCCGTGCTCTTCATCGTGTTCGGCCTCGGTGAATTGTCCAAGGTCGTCCTGATCATCATCGGCGTCACGCCCACCTTGGTCCGCGATCTCTCGCTCGAAGTCCAGAACATGCCGCGCGAGCAGCTCATCAAGGCGCAGACCTTGGGCGCTTCCACCTGGCAGGTCGCGATCCGCGTGGTGCTGCCGCAGATCATGCCGCGGCTGATCCAGGGTCTCAGGCTGATGATCGGGCCTGCGTTCCTGTTCCTGATCTCGGCTGAAGCCATCGCCTCCGACGTCGGCCTCGGCTATCGCATCTTTCTGGTCCGCCGTTATCTGTCGATGGACGTGATCCTGCCCTACGTCGTCTGGATCACGCTGCTGGCTTACGTCTTCGATTACGCCCTGGTGTGGTTCGGCCAGCGCGCCTTTCCCTGGGCCTATGCGCAGGGCAGCCGCTGATGAGCACGCTGTCCTTCCGCAACGTCTGGGTCGAATACGGCAACCAGGTCGTGCTCGAGCGCATCAATCTCGAGATCGCCTCCGGGACGTTTCTGTCGATCGTCGGGCCCTCCGGCGCGGGAAAGAGCACCTTCCTTCGGCTGATCCTGGGGCAGGAGAAGCCGAGCCAGGGCGCCGTGCTGCTCGATGGCCAGCCGTTTCCGGCGGAGCCCGGTCCGGACCGCGGCATCGTGTTCCAGCGCTACTCGGTGTTTCCGCATCTCACCGTGCTCGGCAACGTCCTGCTCGGCTATGAGCTCACGGCGAGCCCGTTGACGGCGCGGCTGTTTGGTACTGCGCGCAGGGCCGCGGTGGAGAAGAGTCGCGCGCTGATCGAGGCGGTCGGCCTCGGGCCGCACGCCGACAAATATCCGAGCGCGCTGTCCGGCGGCATGCAGCAGCGGCTCGCCATCGCGCAGGCGCTTGCCAAGCAGCCGCGGGTGTTGCTGCTCGACGAGCCCTTCGGCGCGCTCGATCCCGGCACCCGCGCGCAGATGCATGCCCTGATCAAGCCGCTGTGGCGCGAGCACAAGATGACCATCGTGATGGTCACCCACGACATCAAGGAGGCGTTCGGCCTCGCCACGCGGCTGATCGCGCTCGACCGCCCGCGTAAGGACCCGCAGGCGCCGGAGCGGTTTGGCGCGCGCATCACCTACGATCTCGATCTCACCCGCGACAGTCCCGTGCCCGTGCTCGGCTTCATCCGCGCCAGCGTGCAGGCGGCGCAATAACACCCAGAAGAAACGAAGGAGAATTCCATGTCATTCCCCGCCATGCGG
>NZ_CAFI01000330.1 GCF_000239775.1 Bradyrhizobium sp. ORS 375 | reverse complement strand
CGGCGTCGCGGCCGGCCCGGAATATTTCAGCGGCAGATACAGCGTGAAAGTGCTGCCCTTGCCCGGCGCGCTCCGCAGATGGATCTCGCCGCCCAGCAGATTGGCGAGCTCGCGACTGATCGCGAGGCCAAGGCCCGTGCCGCCATATTTGCGGCTGGTGCCGGCGTCGGCCTGCTGGAAGGCCTCGAAGATCAGCTTCTGCTTGTCCTGAGGAATGCCGATCCCGGTGTCCGTGACTTCAAATGCGATCACGGCCGGAGTGCTGTTCAGCACGGGGTGGTCGGCGCTCCAGCCGCCGAGAGCTGCCGACACCTTCAAGCGCACTCCGCCGTCAGAGGTGAACTTGAAGGCGTTCGACAGCAGGTTTTTCAGCACCTGCTGCAACCGCTTGGAATCCGTGACGATGCTACGGGCAAGGTTGGGGTCGACATCGATGTTGAAGGAGAGCAGACGGTTCTCGGCCTCATGCCGGAACGGACGGCCGACCGTCTCCAGCAGGTTGGCGGTGAGGATCTCCTCCGCATCGACCGTGACCGTGCCGGACTCGATCTTGGAGAGATCGAGAATGTCGCTGATGAGGTTGAGCAGGTCGGTCCCGGCGCCGTGAATGGTGCGGGCGAACTCCACCTGCTTCATCGTCAGGTTCCCGTCCGGGTTCTCCGTCAGCTGCTGCCCGAGGATCAGGATGCTGTTCAACGGCGTGCGCAGCTCGTGCGACATGTTGGCGAGGAATTCGGACTTGTACTTGGAGGTCAGCGCGAGCTCGGTCGCCTTCTCCTCGAGCGCGCGGCGGGCCTGCTCGATCTCCTGGTTCTTGCGCTCGACCTCGACGTTGCGCTCAGCCAGCTGCTGCGCCTTCTGCTCGAGTTGCTCGTTGGTCTGCTGCAGCTCGCGCTGCTGCGCCTGCAACTCGGCGGCGAGCTGCTGGGACTGCTTCAACAGGCCTTCGGTCTGCATCGTCGCCTCGATCGAGTTGAGCACGATGCCGATGGAATCCGTCAATTGCTCGAGGAAGGTCATCTGCGAGGTCGTGAACGGGCTGAGCGACGCCAGCTCGATCACGGCCTTGACCTGGTTCTCGAATAGCACAGGCAGCACCACGAGGTTCTTCGGCACGGCGCGGAGCAGGGCGGAGCCGACCGGAATGACGTCGGCCGGGATCTCGGCGATCAGTCGCTGGCGCTTGTCGATCGCGCACTGGCCGATCAGCCCCTCGCCGAACTGGACGAGCTGGCGGTGCGGATAGATGCCGTCATTGGCATAGGAGGCGAGCAGGCGCAGCTGCGGCGCATATTCGCTCTCGACCTGATAGATCACGCCGCGATGCGCGTTGACCAGCGGCGTGAGCTCGGTCAGCAGCAGACGGCCGACGGTCGTCAGGTCGCGCTGGCCCTGCAGCATGTTGGTGAACTTGGCGAGATTGGTCTTCAGCCAGTCCTGTTCGGTGTTGAGGTCGGTCGTCAGCCTCAGATTGGTGATCATGGTGTTGATGTTGTCTTTGAGCTCGGCAACCTCGCCGCGCGCATCGACCTGAATGGTGCGGGTGAGATCGCCCTTCGTCACGGCGGTGGCCACCTCGGCGATGGCGCGCACCTGCGAGGTCAGGTTGGCCGCGAGCAGGTTGACGTTGCCGGTCAGGTCCTTCCAGGTGCCGGCGGCGCCGGGCACATTGGCCTGCCCGCCGAGGCGGCCCTCGACGCCGACCTCGCGCGCGACGCTGGTGACTTGATCGGCGAAGGTCGCGAGCGTCTCCGTCATATTGTTGATGGTCTCGGCTAGCGCGGCGACCTCGCCTTTGGACTTCACCGTGAGGTTCTGCTTGAGGTCGCCATTCGCCACGGCGGTCACGACCTTCACGATGCCGCGCACCTGCTCGGTCAGGTTGGCGGCCATGAAGTTCACGGTGTCGGTGAGGTCCTTCCAGGTGCCGGCGACGCCGGGAACCTGCGCCTGGCCGCCCAGCTTGCCCTCGGTGCCGACTTCGCGGGCGACGCGGGTGACCTCGCCC
>NZ_CAFI01000331.1 GCF_000239775.1 Bradyrhizobium sp. ORS 375 | reverse complement strand
CAAGTCGGGCTCAAGGCGAGGTCGCGCAGGGTGGGCAAAGCAGCCGCCCGCAGGGCGGCTGAACGCCCCTACTGCAGGCTCAGCGCCACGAACCGCAGCTCGCCGTCGGCGTTCGACACCAGCAGCAGGACCGACTTCTTGCCGTCCTTCTTGAGCTGGTCAACGCGCTTCTTGATGTCGGCGCCGGAGGTCACCGCCTCCTGGGCGACCTCGACGATGACGTCGCCGGCCGACAGCCGCTTCTCGGCGGCATCGGACGACTGGTCGACGCCGGTGACGACGACGCCTTTGACGCTGTCCTTGATCTTGTAGCGCGTGCGCAGATCCTTCGACAACGCGGCAAGATCGAGCCCGAGCGCCTTCTGGGTCACCGGCTTGTCGGCCGGCTCGTCCTTCTTGATCGCCGCCTGCTGGACCTTCTCGTTGTCCTCGAGCCGGCCGAGCTTGACCTTGAGCGTCTGCTCCTGGCCCTTGCGGATGACGACGACGTCGACCTCCTTGCCGACGGCGGTGTCGGCGACGATGCGCGACAGGTCCTTCGGCTCCTTGATGTCGCGGCCGTCGAACTTGACGACGACGTCGCCGGGCTCGATGCCGGCCGGCTTGGCCGGGCCTTTGTCGTCGACGCCGGCGACCAGCGCGCCGCGCGCGGGCTTGATGTTGAGGCTCTCGGCGATCTCGTCGGTGACGCCCTGGATGCGGACGCCGAGCCAGCCCCGGCGCAGCTCGCCGAACTGGCGCAGCTGGTCGACGACGCCAGCGACGGTCTTCGAGGGCACCGCGAAGCCGATGCCGATCGAGCCGCCGGAGGGCGAGATGATCAGGGTGTTGACGCCGATGACCTCGCCGTCGAGGTTGAACAGCGGGCCGCCCGAGTTGCCGCGGTTGATGGCGGCGTCGGTCTGGATGTAGCTGTCATACGGCCCCGACGAGATGTCGCGGTTCTTGGCCGAGACGATGCCCGCGGTGACGGTGCCGCCGAGGCTGAACGGGTTGCCGATCGCGACCACCCAATCGCCCAGCCTGAGCTTGTCGGAGTCGCCGAACTTCACCACCGTGAGCTGCCGCGGCGGCTTGAACTTGAGCACCGCGAGGTCGGTTTTCTTGTCGACGCCGACCAGCTCGGCCTTGATCTTGGTGCCGTCGTTCATGATGACGTTGATCTCGTCGGCATCGGCGATGACGTGGTTGTTGGTGACCACGATGCCCGAGTCGTCGACGATGAAGCCGGAGCCGAGCGAGTTGGTGCGCCGCGGCGTGGCGTCGCCGCCCCGGCCGCCTGGACCGCCACGGCGGTTCTTGAAGAAGTCGTCGAAGAACTCCTCGAACGGCGAGCCCGGCGGCACCTGCGGATTGGCGCCGCGGCCTTCGGAGGAGCCGCCGCCCTTGGCCTCGACGGTCTGCGAGGTCGAGATGTTGACGACGGCGTCGATGACCTTCTCGGCGACGTCGGCGATCCCCTCGGGTCCGCGCGCCGAAGCCGGCGCCGGCGCGAGCGCCCAGCCCGCAGCAAGGACCGCCGCGGTCAGGATCGGACGCAGGCGACGGCGGAAAGCAAGGGTTGCGGTCATCGGGCGGATCTCCAGAAAAGGCGGAAAATTCAACGGGTACAGTGCGCCGGAACCGGGCAGCGACGCAAGCGCACTAGCGCGCGGCGCCCGATTCATCATTGAAGGCGACCTAATACGGCAAAATGGCACGGCCATCGCCTCACAATGGCGTTGGCCGGGCGGCGGACGGCAATCGTCAGGGCGAGCGCCGGTTCCTGTGGCAAGCCGCTGCCAAGCCGGCAGCAAATCCCTGCTCTCAGATCGGCCGTCGGATGACCCAGATCAGCACCAGGCCCGCGACCGCCGAGCCGATGCCGACGGCCCGCAGCACGTTGTCGGGGGTGGTCATGGCGGTCTTCATGGCCCGCCGCATCCATTCGGGGCTCGCCGCAAACATCAGGCCCTCAAGCACGAACAGGATACCTAATCCGATGAGGAAATCGGAAAACGCAATGGACCTCATCGGACCCGGACCTCCCATTCGACCTTCTTGATATCAGACGGGGCGAAGCAACGGCTTCGCCCCGTCCATGTCAACTCCTATTCGCCGGGATCAACTGCCCGACGAGATCAGGGTTTCGGCGCCTGCGCCGCCGCAGTCGTGCTGGCGGCCGACGGCGTTTCCGAGCCCGAGGCCGGTTTCCCCGAGGGGTTGGCGAAGTAGCGGAAGAACTCGGAGTCGGGCCGCAGCAGGAAGCGGGTGTCGCCGGACTTCAGGCCGTTCTCATACGCCGTCATCGAGCGGTAGAAGGCGAAGAAGTCGCGGTCCTTGCCATAGGCCTCGGCGAACAGCCGGTTGCGCTCGGCGTCGCCGGCGCCGCGGGTCTGCTCGGCCTGCGAGTTGGCCTCGGCGATGATCACCGTCGCCTCGCGGTCGGCCTTGGACCGGATCTCCTGGGCCTTCTGGCCACCGAGCGCCCGGAACTCCTCGGCCTCGCGCTGCCGCTCGGTCTTCATCCGGTTGTAGACCGCCTGGCTGTTGGCCTCCGGCAGGTCGGCGCGGCGGATGCGGACGTCCACCACCTGGATGCCGTAGGCGTCGGCCTCCTTGTCGAGCTGATCGCGGATCTTGCGCATCAGGGCCTCGCGCTCGTCGCGCACCACCTGCGTGAAGGTGACCTCGCCGAGCACGCGGCGGAGCGCTGCGTTGAGCAAGGTGCCGAGCTGGACGTTGGCGGTCTGGATCGACCCGACGCTCTGATAGAACTGCAGCGCGTTCTTGATCTTGTAGCGCGCGAAGGCGTCGACCACGAGACGCTTCTGGTCGAACGCGATCACCTCCTGCGAGGGGTTCTCGAGGTCGAGGATGCGCTTGTCGATCGAGATCACGTTGTCGATGAACGGCGCCTTGACGTTCAGGCCGGGCTGCGTGACCACGTCGACCGGCTTGCCGAACCGCACCACGAGCGCCTGCTCGGTCTGCTGCACGGTGAACAGCGAGCTGTAGCCGATCACGACCACCGCAAGCGCGATCACCAGCGCCAGGATTCCTGTGACGGGAGACCTCATCGGACGCCTCCCTGCTGAGCGGCCGGGCCCTGGCGGCGCGGCGCGAGATCGCCGAGCGGCAGCAGCGGCACCGGACCGCCGGACGGGCCTCCGTCGAGCACGAGCTTCTCGGAGCCGGAGAGCACGCGCTCCATCGTCTCCAGATAGATACGTTCGCGGGTCACGTCGGGGGCCTTCTTGTACTCGTCATAGACCTTGAGGAAGCGCGCGCTCTGGCCCTTGGCCTCGGCGACGGCCTGCTCCTTGTAGCCCTCGGCGGTCTGCAGGATCTGCGCGGCACGGCCGCGCGCATCGGGCACCACCTTGTTGGCGTAGGTCTGGGCCTCGTTCTGCAGACGCTCGAGGTCGGCGCGGGCCGCCTGGACGTCGCGGAAGGCCTCGATGACCTGGGCCGGCGGGTCGACCTTCTGCATCTGCACCTGGGTGATCTGGATGCCGGAGCCGTAGTTGTCGAGCGTCTTCTGCATCAGTTCCTGCACATTCTGCTCGATCACGGTGCGGGCGCCGGTCAGGATCGGCTGGATGTTGGAGCGGCCGATCACCTCGCGCATCGCGCTCTCGGCCACCGCCTTCACGGTGCCCTCGGGGTTCTGGATGTTGAACAGGAAGTCGGCGGCGCCCTTCGGCTTGATGCGCCACAGCACGGTGACGTCGACGTCGACGATGTTCTCATCGCCGGTCAACATCAGGCTCTCCTCCGGAACGTCGCGACCGCCGCGGCCACCGCGTCGGCCGTCGTCATTGGCGGTGATGCCGATGGAGATCGAGTTGACGCGCAGCGCCTTGGGCAGCAGCACGGTCTCGATCGGATAAGGCAGATGGTAGCGCAGGCCGGGCTGCTCATCGCGGACGTATTTGCCGAAGCGCAGCACGACGCCGAGCTCCTCGGACTGCACGCGGTAGAAGCCGGACAGGAGCCAGATGGCGACCGCGCCGACCACGATCAGCAGGATGCCGACGGCGCCGAAGCCGCCCCCGGGGATGAACTGCTGGAGCCGGTCCTG
>NZ_CAFI01000332.1 GCF_000239775.1 Bradyrhizobium sp. ORS 375 | reverse complement strand
GTCAATGACAAATGCGGAACCTGCGACGGAGCGCCGCTCACGAAAATATGTTCCATCTCGCGACGCAGGGGTGGCGGAACTCAGATTGATCCCGTCAGCATCAGGCGGGTCGCGATGAAGATCGCGGCGACGGCAGTTGCGAGGCTCGCCGTCGTGATGAGGCCACGGCTGCGGCGCGCCATCGCGCGGGAGCGCTCGCGCGGGTCCAGCGTGAGATCGAGCGATGCGCGGCGGCTGCGGCGGTGGCGTATGGTCTGAACCCAGAAGGCAAGGGCGATGAGACCGGCTGCGATCGCAAACACGGTCGACACGCCGGCGGCGAATTCGAGATCGACACCGACGCTCGCCAGCATCGCCCGCAGCTCGACGGCGAGCCGCGCGAGCAGCGTGGCGGCGTAATCCGCGGCCGCCGCGCCGGTGTAGAGCAGAACCGCGGTCCAGACCACGGCCGCCATCGCGATCAGCATCGAGACCAGCACCGCGAGGCCGTCGCACGCCATGAAGCCGATCGAGGCCGCGATCAGCGCCAGCGCCGGCATCACATTGCCCATCGGAATCGGAAGAATGATCGTGACGGCCATCAGCAGCAGCGGCAGGGCCAGCACCATCCGCGCGGTACGGCCGGTCAGCCAGGCCAGCCGGTCCTCGCGCAGGCCCCGCTCGGCATAGCCGGCCCAGTCGAGCCCGGCACGGATGATCTTGCGCAGCAGCCGCTGCGGCACCGGCCGTTGGCGCAGCGTCTGCGGCAGCCACAGCCGCTCGGCGCCGAACAGGATCTGCAACGCGACCAGCGCGACGAAGGTGCCGAACACCATGCCGAACGGGCCCGGCAGCGGGATGAGCGCCGGCAAGGTCAGGAGCAGCAGGGTCAGGCCGAGACCCTCGGACTCCAGCCGGTCGAACAGCTCGCCGACCGACGGCTCCTCCGATCGCACCGTGCGGGCGATCGCGAGCAGCCGCCGGCTGATCGGGCCGTTGTGACGGCGTGGCCCGGATGCGTCCTCACCATTGGATGCGACATCGTTCATCGCCACGCCGTCACCTCTTGTCCTTACTTCACCTGCTCGACCGCGGGCCGGGTCTTCCACAACGAATAGCCAATGCCGGCGCCGAGCAGGCCGAAGGTGATGCCGAGCGACAGTGCCGGCGGAAACTTCTCCAGCCCGAGCAGGTCGGCCAGGAAGATCTTCGAGCCGATGAAGATCAGCACGGCGGCCAGCGCCAGCTTCAGATACTGGAAGCGGTCGACCATCGCCGCCAATGCGAAGTACAGCGCGCGCAGACCCAGGATCGCGAAGATGTTCGAGGTGTAGACTACGAACGGATCGGTCGAGATCGCGAAGATCGCGGGTACGCTGTCGACGGCGAAGATGACGTCGGCGAACTCGATCAGGATCAGCGCCAGGAACAGCGGCGTCATGAACCAGGTCAGCTTGCCGTTCGCGTCCTTCTGACGCACGAAGAAGCGCTCCTCGTGCAGGCGGTCGGTCACGTCGAAGCGACGGCGCATCCAGTTCAATGCCGGATTGGAGCCGACGTCGTGCGGCTTGTCCTTGAACACCAGCATCTTGATGCCGGTCGCGACCAGGAACAGCGCGAACACGTAGAGCACCCAGCTCGCCTGCGCGACGATGGCGGCGCCGAGGCCGATCATGATGGCGCGCAGCACGATGACGCCGACGATGCCCCAGAACAGCACGCGGTGCTGATAGGCGCGCGGGATCGCGAAATAGCTGAAGATCATCGCGATGACGAAGACGTTGTCCATCGCCAGCGCCTTCTCGATCGTGAATGCGGTGAGATAGGCCGTTCCGGCCTCGCTGCCGAGCTGCCACCACACCCATGCGCCGAAGGCCAGCGCGAGCACGATGTAGATGGCGCTCATCACGAGACTTTCGCGCACCGAGATTTCGCGCGTCTTGCGATGAACGATGCCGAGGTCGAAAACGAGCAGGGCGAGCACGATTGCGATAAAGGCGAGCCACATCCAGGCAGGCTTGCCGGCAAACGCGATGAACAGGAAGTCCACGACGGGTCCTCTTATCGAGCCGGTGTGATTGATGTCGTCAGGTCCGACATCGTGAAAGCACCGGCAGCTTCACCAGAGGGGCCCGGACCAGGGGTCTTCTGCGCACATAGGCGTGGGATGATCGGGTTTCAAGAGCGGCTTTGTCGCATGGACGTTCAGCAACATGAACGGCGGGGACCACCGAGGTGCGACAGAGTGTCTGCTGACTTGCTGCTGCCTTGCAGCCATTCCGCCGCGAACTAATTGCTTGGGAGCCGGAGATCCGGGCCCCTCTGATAGTCTGCTGACGGTATGGCACGACTATGATGTCGGACTCTCTTCCTGACAGAGACTGGCGGTATTTTGCTCCGCAGAGCGCCGCTGGCCGGTCCTGTTGTCTGGTTCTCTTGGGAGTTTGATGAGATGCGGCCACACGCGTCGCTTGCAGCAATGACCGCTCGCGGGTTTTGCCTCGGACCTTTCCACTCAAACCGCGCTCGCCAGACACGTTCGCTATCGCCCAAAGCAGGCGACGGCGATCGTGATGGAACCCGGACGGCTGCTCGGCGCTTGCTATGGAACCCGCGCCTGGTGGCCAGTGCGCGCTGGTATACTGGGTACGGGAGCATGGCGTGAGCGCCGGGGACGACCAGCTATCGATCACCACGGCGCGGCCGCCGCGGCGGGGAGTCACGACGCGCCGGCTGCTGATGATCATCAACCGCGGCAGCCGCTCGGGCGGCGAGGCGGCCGGCATCGCCGTGTCGCGGCTGGGCGCTGCGGGCTATGACCTCGTGATCTCCGCGCCGCACAGTCCGCGCGAGGTCGCGCCGTGGATCGAGGCACATGCCGACGATGCCGAGGCGGTGGTCATCGCCGGCGGGGACGGCAGCCTCAATGCGGCGGCGCCGGCGCTGGTGAAGACCGGCCTGCCGCTCGGCGTGATTCCGGCCGGCACCGCCAATGACCTCGCGCGCACGCTCGGTCTGCCCGAGAACATGGAGGCGGCGGCGGACGTGATCACGGCGGGTCACCGCCGCGAGATCGATCTCGGCGACGTCAATGGCCATCCGTTCTTCAACGTCGCCAGCCTCGGCCTCTCCGCCGAGCTCGCGCGGCAGCTGACGAAGGAGACCAAGCGGCGGTTCGGCCGGCTCGGCTACGCCATCACCGCGCTCCGGGTGCTGACCAACGCGCGCCCGTTCCGTGCGATGATCGTGTCGTCAGACGGCGCGGTGAGGGTGAAGACCTTGCAGATCGCGGTCGGCAACGGCCGCTATTACGGCGGCGGCATGGCTGTCGATCACCGCGCGGAGATCGACGATTCCCATCTCGATCTCTACTCGCTGGAGATCGGCCGGGTCTGGAAGCTGCTGGCCATGGCCTATGACTTCCGCAAGGGCCGGCACGGCCTGTGGCAGGAGGTGCGCGCTTCGCGCGACACCTCGTTCGAGATCCGCACCCGCCGGCCGCGCCCGATCAACGCCGATGGCGAGCTCGTTACCTTCACACCGGCCCGTTTCACCGTGCTGCCGCGCGCGGTCACCGTGTTCGTGCCCAGGCCAGAAGGGCAGGCGGGCAGCTGAGGCCAGCCGCTTGATCCGCGATCTGCGGCCGCCCGTTTTCGACTGATCACATGCTGAGAGACCCATGACCAAGCAGACCCGCTTCAATCTCTGGTACGCTGTTGTCGCGATCTTCGTCGCGATGATGATCCACAATGCGTGGACGAGCTATCGCCAGGTGGCCGTCATTCCCTACAGCCAGTTCCAGGACCTGCTGAACGCCGGCAAGGTGAAGGAGGTCGGCGTCTCCGAGAACTATCTCGAGGGCACGCTGAAGGAGCCGCTGCCGGGCGGCCAGACGCGGTTTGCGACGACGCGCGTCGACCAGGAATTCGCAAAGGAATTGGCCAAGGCCAACGTGACCTTCACCGGACGGGTCGAGAGCAACATCCTCGGCGACATCCTCTCGCTGGTGATGCCGATCGCGCTGTTCTTCGGCGTCTGGTACTGGCTGTCGCGGCGGATGATGGGCGGCGCCGGCGGGCTCGGCGGCGGCCTGATGCAGATCGGCAAGAGCAAGGCCAAGGTCTATGTCGAGGCCAACACCGGCGTGCGCTTCGACGACGTCGCCGGCGTCGACGAGGCCAAGGACGAGCTGCGCGAGATCGTCGCCTTCCTGAAGGATCCGAAATCCTATGGCCGCCTCGGCGGCCGCATGCCGAAGGGTGTGCTCCTGGTCGGCCCGCCCGGCACCGGCAAGACCTTGCTCGCCAAGGCGGTGGCGGGCGAGGCTGGCGTGCCGTTCTTCTCGATCTCGGGCTCGGAGTTCGTCGAGATGTTCGTCGGCGTCGGCGCGGCGCGTGTGCGCGACCTGTTCGAGCAGGCGCGCGCCAAGGCGCCCGCCATCATCTTCATCGACGAGCTCGATGCGCTCGGACGCGCCCGCGGCATGGGTCCGTTCGCCGGCGGGCATGACGAGAAGGAGCAGACGCTCAACCAGCTCCTGGTCGAGCTTGACGGCTTCGACTCGTCGGTCGGTCTCGTGCTGCTCGCGGCCACCAATCGCCCGGAGATCCTCGATCCGGCGCTGCTGCGTGCCGGCCGCTTCGACCGCCAGGTGCTGGTCGATCGTCCCGACAAGCCGGGCCGCATCCAGATTCTGCGCGTGCATCTGAAGAAGGCCAAGCTGGCGGCCGATGTCGATCCGGAGAAGGTGGCGGCGCTGACGCCGGGCTTCACCGGCGCCGATCTCGCCAACCTCGTCAACGAGGCGACCTTGCTGGCGACGCGGCGCGGCGCCGACGAGGTGACGCTCGACGATTTCAACAATGCGATCGAACGCATCGTCGCGGGGCTGGAGAAGCGCAACCGGTTGCTCAATCCGAAGGAGCGCGAGATCGTCGCCTATCACGAGATGGGCCACGCGATCGTCGCGATGAGCCTGCCGGGCACCGATCCCGTGCACAAGGTCTCGATCATTCCGCGCGGCGTCGGCGCGCTCGGCTACACCATCCAGCGTCCGACCGAGGACCGCTTCCTGATGACGCGCGAGGAGCTGGAGAACAAGATGGCCGTGCTGCTCGGCGGCCGCGCCGCGGAGCTCGTCGTCTACGGCCATCTGTCGACCGGCGCCGCGGACGATCTCCGCCGCGTCACCGACATCGCCCGTTCGATGGTCACGCGCTACGGCATGTCGGAGAGCCTCGGCTCGGTCGCCTATGAGCGCGACAACCAGTCATTCCTCGCCCCCGGCGCCTCGCGCAGCGCCGACTATGGCGAGGCCGCGGGTGATGCCATCGACGCCGAGGTGCGCACGATCGTGACATCAGCGCTGGAGCGTACCCGCAAGCTCCTGCAGGACAAGCGCGACGTGCTCGAGCGCGCCGCGCGCCGGCTTCTCGTCAAGGAGACGCTGGATGAGAGCGAGCTCGCCGCGATACTGAAGCAGGACCAACGCGCCGGCGATCTCGTGGCGGCGGCGCAGCCGATGTAGTCGGGTGTATCCTGTCAGCGCACCGTCATTGGAGCGAGCCGCGTTTATGATGTGCAATACAGCGCCCTCTGCCGCGAGGGGAGAGGGCGCTGTATTGAGCAGCGACAGACTGGCCGAGAATTAATGGTTTGTAGGCCTGGATGTCGCCTCGCTCATCCGGACGACGAGTCACCGCCTTGGCCACATCCGGGCCAATGTCTCGTCCTTCTTGACGAACTCGTGCCAGAGCGTCGCCGCAATGTGCAGGCCGACCACGAGATAGACCACATAGGCCAGCGCATCGTGCGCGATCTCGCCGGCATGGGCGATCGTCCTGTCGCCGGCGAACAGGCGCGGCCAGCTGAAGGTCCAGAAGTAGCGCAACGAATAGCCGCCGGCCGACGAGAACATGTAGCCGGTGACCGGCATGACCAGCAGCAGGGCATAGAGCGCCCAATGATTGAGCTGTGAGAGCGCGCGAATCATCCGGCCGAACGCGGCCGGTGCATCCGGCGTGGTGGTGCGTGCACGGACGATCAGCCGAACAATCGCCAGTAGAAACAGCGTGATCCCGAGCGATTTGTGAATCTCCAGGAGCTCGCGCCGCGGTGACGTGCCGGCCGGCTGCAGGCCGCAATAGAGCCCGATCAGCATTGCCGCAAGGAAGAGCAGTGCGGTCGCCCAATGAATCCGGCGCAGCAGTGGATCATAAGCGGTCTCGATCGCGGGCACGTGCAGGTCTCCGGGGGACGAACGATGCGTGCTCCATAATGCAGGTCGTGATCATTGTCGGTTCACAAGTCGATGACCTCCGCGCGACATCCCCAGGGCACGGCCGCGTCCTAATTAGTTTCGAACGATTCCATTTCTGCATCGCACCGAAGCGCCATAAACAGGTTCCATGCGTCTCGGAAGCGGAAGAGATCGTAAGTGGGAAGTCGGACATGATCAGAAACACGGCATCGAGCTGGGGTGGCGTCGCGCGCACCCTGCATTGGGTGATCGGCCCGACCATCCTGGTCATGATCGCCTTCGGCTGGTGGATGAACCACGTCCCGGAACGCCCCGATCGATTTTTCTATCGCTCCATTCACGCAGACATCGGCTATGTCCTGCTGATGCTGCTGATCGCACGCATGGCGTGGCGGCTGTTCAACCCGACTCCGGCGCTGCCGGCCGAGACGCCGCGTTGGCTCGCAGGCATCGCGCGCGCCAACCAATGGGGGCTCGATCTCGTCACCCTGGTCGTGATCATGCTGGGCTGGGCGCATTCGGGTGCGCATACGCCGGACTATTCCAGCTGGTTCGGCGTCTTCCACGTGCCGCAGTTCACCAGCCCCGACAAGGCGGCGGCGCGCGCCTGGGAGGACCGCCACATCTTCTTCGCCTATGTGCTCCTGGCGCTCAGCGCGCTGCATATCGCAGCCGCCGTCTGGCACCATCGCATCCAGCGTGACGACGTCACGCTGCGGATGGTACGCGGCGCGGGCTAGCCTTGGCGCGCCGACGCGGTAGGATGCAGGCATCGATTGTCTGCGAGGACTGCCATGACTCTACGAAGCCGGACCGGATGGGCATCACGCCTGGCGCTTGCCGCCGTTGCGCTTGGCTGCGCCGGCGCAGACGCCGCCGAGAAGACGATGTCCTGGGAGGGCGGCTGCCGCTTCACGGTCCGGTACGATCCCGCCAAGCACGACGAGACCCGGCTGCGCAACACCGTGCGTCTGCTGTTCGGCCCGTCTGATTTCGACTCGCCGGGCACGCCGCCGGCGTTCGATCCGAAGGCGGTCGCAGCGCTCGACCCCGACAAGATCGACCGTACCTGCAAGGCTGCGCTCGATGCCGCCGCGCGGCTGGAGTTCATCGCGCTGCCCGGTGTCGACGACTACCGCCGCGCCAAGATCGCGGAGCTGAAGGACAGCTGCGATTTCGACGTGGCGCACACCCGCGGCTTCAAGACGCCTGCGGCGCTGCGCGACTACCAGCCTGCCGCCGCCTGTGCAAAGTTCGTCGACGCGATCGAGGGCAAGACCGACCTGCAGCAGATGTTTCGCGAGACCGTCGACAAGGGCTGCGCCGACAACGCCAGCTCCAAGGCCTGCGTCGCCCGCTACGCTGCCGAAGCGCAGAAGGCGGACGGCCATGAGCGGATGCGGATCTATCTGGTCAATTTCGGCTGGAGCAATTGCGCCATCAACTACAACCTCCGTAACACCGGCGAGAAGAAGATGGAGGCGATGCGGAGCGCGCTCGAGACCCAGTTCCGGAAGATGTTCAAGGTCAAGCAGGACAAGTGCGAGGAGGCGGACTGACGCGCCGTCCGCCCGCCCGAGGCGCGCTCAGCCTTCGCCGAACACGCGCTTGAAGATCGTGTCGACGTGCTTGAGGTGGTAGCCGAGGTCGAACTGCTCGTCGATCTCGGCGTCGGTCAGATACTTCTTCACGTCGGCATCGGCCTTGAGCAGGGTGCGGAAGTCGCCTTCGCCGCGCCACACCGGCATCGCGTTGCGCTGGACCAGCTTGTAGGAGTCCTCGCGGCTCGCGCCCTTCTGGGTCAGCGCAATCAAGAGGCGCTGCGAGTGGACGAGGCCGCCGAGCTTGTCGAGATTCTTCTCCATGTTGGCCGGGTAGACCAGCAGCTTCTCGATCAGGCCGGCCAGACGGACCAGCGCGAAGTCGAGCGTGACGGTGGCGTCGGGGCCGATCATGCGCTCGACCGAGGAGTGCGAGATGTCGCGCTCGTGCCAGAGCACCACGTTCTCCATCGCCGGCGTCACATAGGCGCGCACCATGCGGGCGAGGCCGGTGAGGTTCTCCGACAGCACCGGGTTGCGCTTGTGCGGCATCGCCGACGAGCCCTTCTGACCCTCGGAGAAGAACTCCTCGGCTTCGAGCACTTCCGTGCGCTGCAGATGGCGGACCTCGGTGGCGAAGCGCTCGACCGAGGAGGCGATCACGCCAAGGGTGGCAAAGAACATCGCGTGGCGGTCGCGCGGAATGACCTGGGTCGAGACCGGCTCCGGGGTCAGCCCCATCGCCTTGGCGACGTGCTCCTCCACGCGCGGATCAATCTGCGCGAAGGTGCCGACCGCGCCGGAAATGGCGCAGGTCGCGACCTCCTTCCGCGCGGCGACCAGGCGCTCGCGGGCGCGCGTGAATTCCGCATAGGCGTAAGCGAGCTTGAGGCCGAAGGTGACCGGCTCGGCATGAATGCCGTGCGAGCGGCCGATGGTCGGCGTCATCTTGTGCTCGAAGGCGCGCTTCTTCAGCGCAGCAAGAACCTTGTCGAGATCGGCGAGCAGCAGGTCGGCGGCGCGGGTCAGCTGGACGTTCAGGCAGGTGTCGAGCACGTCGGAGGACGTCATGCCCTGGTGCACGAAGCGCGCCTCGGGCCCGACGATCTCGGCGAGGTGGGTCAGGAAGGCGATGACGTCGTGCTTGGTCTCGCGCTCGATCTCGTCGATGCGCGCGACATCGAAGGTGGCGTCCTTGGCCTTGGCCCAG
>NZ_CAFI01000333.1 GCF_000239775.1 Bradyrhizobium sp. ORS 375 | reverse complement strand
GGCCGCGAGCTGATCTACGTGCTGACGCCGATGGCGATCCCCGGCCTTGCCTCGACCCTGCTGCTCAACCTGATCCTGGCGTGGAACGAGGCGTTCTGGACCTTGAACCTGTCGACGTTGGAGGCGGCGCCGCTGACCACCTTCATCGCCTCCTATTCGAGCCCCGAGGGCCTGTTCTGGGCGCGGCTGTCGGCGGCCTCGACGCTCGCGATCGCGCCGATCCTGATCATCGGCTGGTTCAGCCAGAAGCAACTCGTGCGCGGGCTGACCTTCGGCGCAGTGAAGTAACGAAAGGGCTGATCATGGGACGGATCACGCTGGAAGGTGTGCAGAAATCGTTCGGGCCGGTGCACATCATCAAGGGCGCCGATCTCGACATTCCCGACGGCGCCTTCGTGGTGTTCGTCGGCCCCTCCGGCTGCGGCAAGACCACGCTGCTGCGATTGATCGCGGGGCTGGAGGATGTCTCCGGCGGGCGCATCCTGATCGACGGCAACAACGTCGTCGACGTGCCGCCGGCCAAGCGCGGCCTGTCGATGGTGTTCCAGTCCTATGCGCTGTATCCGCATATGAGCGTGCGCGGCAACATCGCGTTCGGCCTGAAGATGGCCGGCCTGCCCAAGGCCGAGATCAACCAGAAGGTCGAGGCCGCCGCGGCGACGCTGAACCTGACGCCCTATCTCGACCGCAAGCCGCGCGAGCTCTCCGGCGGCCAGCGCCAGCGCGTCGCGATCGGCCGCGCCATCGTGCGCGAGCCCAAGGCGTTCCTGTTCGACGAACCCTTGTCCAATCTCGACGCCGCGCTGCGCGTGCAGATGCGGCTGGAGGTGACGCGGCTGCAAAAGCAGCTCGGCACGACCGCAATCTACGTCACTCACGACCAGGTCGAGGCCATGACCATGGCCGACAAGATCGTGGTGCTGAACGCCGGCCGCATCGAGCAGTATGGCTCGCCGATCGAGCTGTATCAGCGGCCTGCGAATCTGTTCGTCGCCGGCTTCATCGGCTCGCCGAAGATGAATTTCATCGTCGGCGACGAAGCCGCGCAGCGCGGCGCCACGACGATCGGCGTGCGGCCCGAGCATATCGCGATCGTCGATGACGGCGGCGAGGGCTGGCGCGGCAAGGTGCTGATCGCCGAGCATCTCGGCAGCGACACGTTCCTTTACGTCGACGCCGGCGCGCTGGGCACGCTGACGGTGCGCTGCGTCGGCGAGAAGCGGCTCAGTGCCGGCGATGCCGTGACGCTCAGGCCGGAACCGAACCGCATCTACCGCTTCGACGAGAGCGGCCATTCCATTTTCGCATGACAGGTGACGTCCCCTCCGGGCGTCAACGACAACCAACGGACGACGACGATGTATCTGGAAAAATTCAAGCTGAACGGCAAGACGGCGCTGATCACCGGCGGTGCGCAGGGCATCGGCCTTGCCTGCGTCGAGGCGCTGGCGGAGGCGGGCGCGCATGTGGTGATCGCCGATCGCGATACAAAGGCGGCGGTGGATGCACAGGCCGCGATGAAGGCCAAGGGCTTCTCGTCCGAGACCGCGCAGATGGACGTGACCAATTCGGCGCAGGTGAGCGCGGTGGCCGATGATCTCGTCGCCCGCCACGGCAAGGTCGACATCCTCGTCAACAATGCCGGCATCGCCCGCAGCGAGACGCCGGCGGAGACGGTCACCGACGAGCACTGGCTCAACGTGCTCGACGTCAATCTCAACGGCACCTTCTGGTGCTGCCGCGCCTTCGGCAAGCACATGCTGGCGGCGAAGAGCGGCACCATCGTCAATATCGGCTCAATGTCCGGCTTCATCGTCAACAAGCCGCAGGAGCAGTGCTTCTACAACGCCTCCAAGGCCGCGGTGCATCATCTGACCAAGTCGCTGGCGGCCGAGTGGGGCGCGCGCGGCATCCGCGTCAATGCGGTGGCGCCGACCTATATCGAGACGCCGCTGAATGCCTTCGTGAAGAGCAACCCGCGCATGTACGACGCCTGGATTGGCGGAACCCCGATGGGCCGGATGGGACAGGTCGAGGAGATCGCCTCGGTGGTGCTGTTCCTCGCGTCGGAGGCGGCAAGTTTGATGACCGGCAGTGTCGTCGTTGTCGATGGCGGCTACACTTGCTGGTAAGCTCGCGTCAAATTTGACGGGAGCGAAACATGCTGCAGGCCTTTGTCGGTGTCGATGTCGGCACAACCAGCACGCGCGCCGGCATCTTCGACGAGAGCGGCCGCCTGCTTGCCGCGGCGCGGCACCCGATCCAGACCTGGCATGAGGCCGGCGATGTCGTCGAGCAGTCCTCCGACGACATCTGGCGCGCCTGCTGCGCGTCGGTCAAAGCCGCGATCGCGGAAGCGGGACTTGCGCCCGAGCTGATCAAGGGCATCGGCTTCGATGCGACGTGCTCGCTCGTGGCGCTCGATCCGCACGGCGCGCCGGTCACCGTCAGCAGCTCCGGCAACGCCGCCCGCAACGTCATCGTCTGGATGGATCATCGCGCGCTTGCGGAAGCCCGCGACATCAATGCGACCGAAGACGACGTGCTGCGCTATGTCGGCGGCTCGATCTCGCCGGAAATGGAGATGCCGAAGCTGCTCTGGCTGAAGCGGCATCTCCGCACGAGCTTTGACCGGGCCGGGCACTTCTTCGACCTCGCCGATTTCCTCACCTGGCGCGCGACCGGCTCGCTGGCGCGCTCGATGTGCACGGTCACCTGCAAGTGGAACTATCTCGCGCACGAGACGCGCTGGAGCGGCGACTATTTTCGCCGTATCGGGCTCGGCGACTTTGTGAGTGAGGACTATGCGCGGATCGGCACCGAGATCGTTCCGCCTGGTACGCCGCTCGGGCGCGGGCTGTCGCGCGAGGCGGCAGCAGAGCTGGGCCTTGCCGCAGGCACGCCGGTCGGCGCGGCGCTCATCGACGCGCATGCCGGCGGCATCGGCGCGATTGGCGGCCGGGGTGCCGAGGGCGGCGAGGTCGATGTCTGTGACCGCCTCGCCTACATCATGGGGACCTCGGCCTGCATCATGGCGACGACGCGCGCGCCGTCCTTCGTGCCTGGGGTCTGGGGGCCGTATTATCAGGGCATGGTCCCCGGCTTCTGGCTCAACGAGGGCGGCCAATCCGCCGCGGGCGCGGCGATCGACCATCTGCTGCGCTCGCATCCGGCATCGGCGGAGGCGACGTCTGCCGCACGGGCCGAGGGGCTCGATCTGATCAGCTACCTGGAAAAGCGCATCATGGCGCGCGCGCCGAGCGCCGGCGCGGCCGCACGGCTCGCGCGTGACGTGCATATCCTGCCCGAGTTTCTCGGCAACCGCTCGCCCTATGCCGACCCGGCTTCGCGCGCCGTCATCGCCGGCCTCGATCTCGACGCCGATATCGGCGCGATGGAGCGGCTGTTCGTCGCGGGCCTCTGCGGCCTCGCCTATGGGCTGGCCGACGTCATCGACGCCTTCGCGGCCAATGGCGTCACAAGCCGCACGCTGGTGATGGCCGGCGGCGCCTCGCGCAGCCCGTTGGTGCGCCAGATCATGGCCGACACGACCGGGATGACGGTGGCGCTGCCGGGCACCCAGGAGCCGGTGCTGCTCGGTGCGGCCATGTTAGGGGCGGTCGCCAGCGGCGCCTTCCGCTCGATCGGCGACACGATGGCCTCGATGTCCACGCTCGGCCGCCTGAGTGACCCGACCGAGCCGGCCATTGCCGACTTCCACCGCCGCAAGCGCCGCATCCACGGCCTGCTGCGGGCGCTTGATCGGGACAGCCGTTCCGTGATGCAAGGGGCCGGCGGGGAGGCGTGACCATGATCCTGAGCTGCGGCGATGCGCTGATCGATTTCGTCCCGGCCAGATCGGCCGATGGACGCGACGTCCTCAGGCCTGTCGTCGGCGGCTCCTGCCTCAACGTCGCCGTTGGGCTGGCACGGCTCGGCGCGCCGACCGGCTTCGTCGGCGGCATCTCGACCGACCTGTTCGGCACCATGATCGCCGCGCATGCTCAAGGCTCCGACGTCGATCTCGCTTATGCCATCCGCAGTCCCGACCAGACCACGCTGGCCTTCGTCCGTCACGTCGGCAACGAGGCGCAATACGCGTTCTATGACGCCGAGACCGCGGCGCGGAAATGGGCGTTCCGGCCGGGCAGCATCCCCTTTGCCGATATCGACGCCATCCATGTCGGTTCAACCACGCTGATCCATGAGCAGGGCGCCCGGGAAACGCGCGCGTTGATTGCCGCAACCCAAGGCGCGGTGACGATCTCCTTCGATCCGAACTGCCGGCCGAACCTCGTGACCGACAAGGCGGCCTACATTGCCGGGATGGATGGGTTCGCAGCGACCGCCGACCTGATCAAGATGTCGGACGTCGATTTCGACTATCTGCATGGCCATGACGATTACGCCGCGCGGGCCGCGGCGCTGCTGGCGCGCGGCACGAGCCTGGTCGTCGTCACGCGTGGTCCCAAGGGCGCGCTTGGCTGGCATGCGCAGGCCGGCGCGGTGGAGGTCGCGGTCCCCAAGGTTAATGTTGTCGATACGATCGGCGCCGGCGACACCTTCCAGGCCGGGATGCTGTTCGCGTTGCGCAAGCTCGGACGGATCGGCCGGGAGGCCCTTCAGGGATTTAGCCAGGCCGAATTGCGCCAGGTGCTGGCCTTTGCGGCCGCCTGCGCCGCCGTGACCTGCACGCGCGAGGGCGCCGACCCGCCGCGCTGGAGCGAAATGGCTGCGACCTGGGACCGCCTGGGCTGAAGCACCCCATTGCACTCGTCATTGGGAACTGGTTGGCTATTTCTCCGTCATATCTCTGAGTACCGACGGGTGGCTCGCGGTCGCAAGCCGCTCGCGCCGGGCCGCGGAATCATGACGCGACAACGAGTTGCAGGGAGGAGAACCATGGCATCCGCCGCAAGGACCGAGCCGCTGTCCCGTCACGCGCTGGCCTTCGTTCTGGCCGGCGGACGCGGCAGCCGCCTGCTGGAGCTGACCGACCGGCGCGCCAAGCCCGCGGTGTATTTCGGCGGCAAGTCGCGCATCATCGATTTCGCGTTGTCGAACGCCGTCAATTCCGGCATCCGGCGCATCGCGGTGGCGACCCAGTACAAGGCGCACAGCCTGATCCGGCATCTGCAGAACGGCTGGAACTTCTTCCGCCCCGAGCGCAACGAGAGCTTCGATATCCTGCCCGCGAGCCAGCGCGTCTCGGAGACGATGTGGTACGTCGGAACGGCCGATGCCGTGTACCAGAACATCGACATCCTCGAGAGCTACAATTCGAAATACATCGTCGTGCTCGCCGGCGACCACATCTACAAGATGGACTACGAGCTGATGCTGCAGCAGCACGTCGACCAGCGCGCCGACGTCACCGTCGGCTGCCTGGAGACGCCGCGGGCGGAATCCTCGGGGTTCGGCATCATCCACATCAACGAGGACGAGACGATCCGCGACTTCATCGAGAAGCCGGCCGATCCGCCGCCGATTCCCGGCAAGCCCGACAAGTCGCTCGCCAGCATGGGCATCTATGTGTTCGATGCCAAGTTCCTGTATGACGAGCTCAAGCGCGACGCCGCCGACCCCAACTCGAACCATGATTTCGGCCGCGACATCATCCCCTATATCGTCAAGAACGGCCGCGCGGTGGCACATCAGTTCAATCGTTCCTGCGTGCGCACCGAAAACGATCCGCGCAGCTACTGGCGCGATGTCGGCACGGTCGATGCCTACTGGGCTGCCAATCTCGACCTCACGGATGTGACCCCCGAGCTCGATCTCTACGACCGCGCCTGGCCGATCTGGACCTATTCGGAGATCACTCCGCCGGCTAAGTTCGTCCATGCCGAGGACGGCCGCCGCGGCGAGGCAGTCTGTTCACTCGTGTCCGGCGGCTGCATCGTCTCCGGCGCCTCGGTGCAGCGCTCGCTGCTGTTTACCGGCGCACATCTGCATTCATATGCGAAAGTACACAATGCGGTGCTGTTGCCCTACGTCAATGTCGCGCGGCACGCGCGGCTGAGCAACGTGGTGGTCGATCGCGGCGTGCAGATCCCTGAAGGGCTGGTCGTGGGTGAGGATCCGGAATTCGATGCCAAGCGCTTCAGGACGACGGAGAACGGCGTCACCCTGATCACCCAGCCGATGATCGACGGGCTCAATTCATGACGCCATTGCGCGTTCTGTCGGTCGCGTCCGAAGTCTATCCCATCATCAAGACCGGCGGCCTCGCCGACGTTGCCGGCGCACTGCCATGGGCGCTGATGGCGGAGGATATCGAGGTCCGCACCTTGATCCCCGGCTACCCCGCCGTGATGAAGGCGCTGGAGCAGGCCAGCGAGATCAGCTCGCTGCCGAACTTCTTCGGCGGCAATGCGCGGCTGCTCGGCGGCAGCCACGGCGCGCTCGACCTGTTCGTGCTCGACGCGCCGCATCTCTACGATCGCGAGGGCAACCCGTATCTCGGACCCGACGGCAAGGACTGGCCGGACAACCCGTTCCGTTTCGCGGCGCTGGCACGCGCGGCGTCCTATATTGGCCTGGGCGCTGTGCCGAGCTTCGTGCCGGATATCGTCCACGGCCACGACTGGCAGGCCGGGCTGGTGCCGGCCTATCTGCTCTACAGCCACCGGCCGCATCCCGGCACGGTCATGACCGTGCACAATTTGGCTTTCCAGGGCCGCTTTCCGCGTCACTTCCTGCCGCCGCTCGGCCTTCCGCCGGAATCGTTCTCGATCTACGGGCTCGAATATTACGGCGACATCAGTTTCCTGAAGGCGGGGTTGCAATTCGCCGACAAGATCACGACGGTGTCGCCGACCTATGCGCGAGAGATCCAGAGCGACGAGCAGGGCATGGGCCTCGGCGGCCTGTTGCGCCAGCGCTCGTCGGATCTCGTCGGCATTCTCAACGGCATCGACACCCATGTGTGGGATCCCGGCAGCGATCCCGCGATCCCGTCGCATTTCGGAATCGAAAAGCTCGAGGCGCGTGCGCCCAACAAGGCCGCGCTACAGACGCGCATGGGCCTGCAGGAGTCACCGGAGACGTTCCTGCTCGGCGTCGTCAGCCGCCTGACCTCGCAGAAGGGGCTCGACCTGCTGCTGTCGTGCCTGCCGACCTTGACCAGCGCCGGCATCCAGCTGGCGCTGCTCGGCGATGGCGAGGCCGAGTTGCGCGACGCGTTCCGCGCCGCGGCTGCGCGTCACCCCGGTCAGATCGGTGTTCTCATCGGCTATGACGAGCAGCTCGCGCATCTGATCCAGGCCGGCTGCGACGCCCTGGTCGTACCGTCGCGCTTCGAGCCCTGCGGACTGACGCAGCTCTGCGCACTGCGCTACGGCGCGCTGCCGATCGTCACGGCCGTGGGTGGCCTCGCCGATACCGTGATCGACGAGACCGAGGCCGGCGTCGCCGCCACCGGATTCAAGTGCGCGGCTGTCACCGCCGAGGCGCTCGACCAGACCCTGCGCCGCGCCGCCGCCGCGTTCTACGCCGCCCGCAGCAACGCCTCGAACTGGACCCGCATGCAGCTCAACGCGATGCTGACGGACGTGTCATGGCGGCATCGGGCCGGACGGTACGCCGAACTGTACCGGCAGATCGTCGCGCAGCGGCGGCCGGCGGGATAACGCCCAGCGGCTTCTGTGGACGCGAGCATTGCGTTGCTTGCGTCGCCTAACCTCTCCCCGCGCGTGGGGTCGCGACGAGCTGCGCTCGCGCTGAGAGGTCGGATTGCATCGCCAATGCAATCCGGGTGAGGGGGGCTCTCCGCGGGGGCGGTGGGTGTGGCTGCCCCTCACCCCAGCCCTCTCCCCGTGAAGGACGGGGAGAGGGAGCACACCATCGATGACGCGCGAGTTCGGGCTTAGCCGCCATTCAGGCAGGCCAGCCCAGCGTGAGGATCATATGGATCGCACTGGACGCATCGCGATGGCCCGCTGATAGTCACGGCCAGTTTTCATGCCGCGCTGTGCGAGACCTCATGCCCGACACCACGCCTTCGTCCTCCTTCGACCTCATCATCCGGGGCGGCACCGTCATCGATGGGACGCGAGCGCCGCGGTTCGAGGCGGATGTCGGCATCAAGGATGGCCGGATCGTCGCCATCGGAGAACTCGGTGGTCCGGCTCAGCGCGTGATCGACGCCACCGGCCGCATCGTCGCGCCCGGCTTTATCGACGCCCACACCCATGACGACAGCGCCGTGCTGGTCGATCCCGGCATGACCTGCAAGGTGTCCCAGGGCGTGACATCAGTGGTGACAGGCAATTGCGGCGTCAGCATCGCGCCGCTGAAGCCGGGCTCGCCGCGACCGATGCCGCTCGGGCTGCTGTCGCCTGGCGATGGCCGGATTGCGGAGTATGCCTCGTTCGCTGATTACGTGGCGGCCTTGCGCGCGGCGCCGGCCGCGGTGAACGTCGCGCCGATGGCCGGCCATACTTCACTGAGGGCTTCTGTCGTGCGCGATCTCGGCCGCGCGGCAACCGACGCAGAGATCGCCGAGATGCGCGATTACGTGCAGGAGGCGCTCGACGCCGGCGCGATCGGCGTCTCCACCGGAACGTTCTATCCGCCCGCCGAGGCGGCGCCGACCGAGGAGATCATCGAGGTCTGCCGTCCGCTGACAGGCAGCGGCGCCGTTTATGCGACGCATATGCGCAACGAGGCGGATGATGTCGTCAAATCGCTGGAGGAGAGCTTTGCCATCGGCAAGGCGCTCGACGTCCAGGTCGTGATCTCGCACCACAAGGTGGTGGGCCCGGCAAACTTCGGCCGCACCAGGGAAACGCTGCCGCTGATCTCCAAGGCGATGAGCTGCCAATGCGTGGCGCTCGACTGCTATCCCTACAATGCGTCGTCGACAATGCTGCACACGGACCCGGCCAAGCTGCAGGTCAAGGTCGTCGTCGCGGCGTCAGGGCCGCATCCGGAAGTCGCGGGCCGCGATCTCGCCGACATCGCCGCCAGCTGGGGCGTCGACCGGCTGGAAGCGGCGAAGCGGCTGCAGCCGGCCTCCGCCATCTATTTCTCGATGGACGAGGCCGACGTGCGGACGATCCTCGCTTTCGAGCCGACCATGATCGGCTCCGACGGCCTGCCGTTCGGCGAACGGCCGCATCCGCGGCTCTGGGGCACGTTCCCGCGCGTGCTCGGCTATTACTGCCGGGAGCTCGAGCTGTTCTCGCTGGAAACGGCGGTGTGGAAGATGAGCGGGCTGACCGCGCAGAACTTCGGCATCAAGGACCGCGGCACGCTGGCTGTCGGCAACCACGCTGACATCACGATCTTCGATGCCGCCCGCGTGCGTGACAGCGCGACCTATGACGAGCCCTGCGTGCCTGCCGCCGGCATCGAGGCGGTCATCGTCAATGGCGCGCTGACGTGGTGGCAGGGCGCGCACCAGAACGCGCGCGCCGGGCAGGTCATCCCGCGACGCGCGCGGCCGTGAGCTAAGCCGCCGCAGCCATGGTGCGTGCGAATTCCGGATAGCATTCGGCCAGCTCGTCGACGATCCGGCCACGAATCAGCTCGACCGTCGCCCGGTCGGGCATGGGTGTCGGCGGCACGATCTCGGGCGCCGCATAATCGAAACCGGTGCGATCGCGGACGTCGTCGGCGGTGTAGCCCGGATGCACCGAGCGCAGCCGGAAGCCGCCGCGCTCGCGATCGAAATCGAACAACGCGAGGTTCGTCAGCAGCGCATGCGGCCCGCCGCGTCGCTTCACCTCGGGTGTCACAGCGGCGGCGCTGACGAAGTCGACCTTCGGCACCAGCACGCGCGGCGAATGCTCCTCGCGAAACAGGATCACGCGCGGGATCAGGTGATAGAGATAGGCCGAGCCGAACGATCCCGGCCAGCGCACGTCCATGCGCGGATAGTCGCCGGTGCCGACCAGGTTGATATTGCCAGCGCCGTCGATCTGGCCGCCGCCGAGAAAGAACGCATCGACACGTCCCTGCGCCGCGCAGTCGAACAGCTCGACGCCGCCATTGGTGAAGAAGTTGTGCCGGCTCGAGCCGAGGATCGAAATGCTGATCGGCGGCTTGCCTTGTTGTTCGTTGCGGGCGCGCAGCAGCATCGCCCCGGCCGCCGGGATGGGTGAGGAGGCGCCGACCGCGACATGGCGGATGCCGTCGAGCAGGCCGGCGATGATGGTGATCAGCAGCTCCTTGCGCGCGCGATCGTCCTGCATGGTCATGCCACCTGCTTGCTGCGGCTCAGGAAAGCCGAGAGATAGGCGCGGAAGCCCTCATCCGTGCGCGCCATCGCGGCGTAGCGCGAAAGCTCCGCGCCATCGGTCTCGTATTCATCCCACAGCGGCAGCGGCCAAGCGCCGTTCTCTGCGACAGCGATGGCGTCGACATAGAGCGCCGGCAGCACGCCGGCCGCGGAGTCCTCGGTGGCCATCAGGTCGCGATCGACGATACGCTCGACGGTGACGAGCGTGCGCTTGGCTGCGTAGGCCATGGTCGCCAGCTCGCGGTAGCGTCCGATGCGGACATTGCCGAAGCGGTCCGCCTCCGGCGCATGAAACAGCGCGACGTCAGGCGTGATCGCGGGCACCACGACGACCTTGCCGGGCTCGCCGACCGGGCTGTCGATCACCTTCCAGTCGGGACGGACCTGCAGCAGGTCGCTGCCGATGATGCCGGCGATCGGCATGAACGGCACGCCCTTCTGCCCGGCCAGGAGGCCGGCATGGATCGCGGGACAGGTGGCGTCACGCAGCTTGATGCTGCCGTCGCGCACGGCCGCCACGAAGCGCGGCGCGCCGCCGGCCTCGCCGAGCGACACCGCGCTGGTCTCCACCACGGAGGCGACGCCGGCGCCGATCAGCAGATCGGCCTGCAGTCCACTGATCGGCACGCAGACGAGGTGCAGGCCGGTGAGGCCAGCGTCGATCATGGCCGCCGTTGCCGCCATCGAGACGCCGGCACGATCGACGGGGATCGCGATCGATTGCCCCGCTGCGATTGAAGCGACCAGCGCCTCCAGACCGACCATCTCCGCCATCGGCGTCTCCTCCTGCTGTTGCTTGGCGTCGAGTTTAGCGGGGCGGCGCGGACCTGTCAGGACCGCGTGCAATCGTCGAGCCGCGGATGACGAGCTCCGGCGCCAGCACGATGTGGTCGGTCGTTGTCTCGCGGCCGGCGAGGCGGTCGAGCAGCAGCCGCGCCGCGGCTTCGCCCATGTCACGCTGCGCGATGCGGACGGTGGTCAACGGCGGCGACACCATGTCGACGAACGGCATGTCGTTGTGGCCGACCACCGAGACGTCGCCGGGGCAGGCGAGGCCAGCCGCGGCGAGCGCGTCATAGACGCCGAGCGCCAGCAGGTCGTTGGCGGCGACGATCGCGGTCGGCCGTGTCCGGCGGGCCAGCAGGCGCAGCGCAGCCTCGCGGCCTGCCGCACGGGTATAGGTTTCCGCAACCTCGACGGGCGTGTGGCGCGCGGCCAGTCCGGCCACCCTGACGCTCGCTTCGAAGCCACCGCGGCGGCGGGCGCCGGTCGAGATGTGTTGCGGCCCTGCGATGTGGCCGATGCGCTGGTGACCGAGCGCCACGAGATGCTCGACGGCGAGCCGCATGCCAGCCGCATCGTCGCTGGCGGCGGAGGGCAAGAGGCCGGCCGCATCGACGCGATTGACCAGCACGACCGGCGGCGCCGCATCCAGACAATGCTGCACGACATCGTCCCGGAGCGTCACTGTCGCCAGCACCAGGCCGTCGACGCCGCGAGCGATCAGGCGATCGACGAGGTCCTGCTCCGAGCCATCGCGGCCGACGTCGACGACGATCGTCGCGTAACCCTGGGCGTTGAGCTGATCGGCGATTCCCGACAGCACCGGCGGGAAGCCGGGGTCGGCGATATCCGGCGCCAGCACGCCGATGAGGCCACTGCGTCCGGTACGCAGGCCTTTCGCCGCCATGTTCAGGCGGTAGCCGAGCGCATTGGCCGCCGCCTGAATTCGCTCCGCGACATCGGCCGCGACCAGATGTTTCATGGCCGGGCTGAGGGCGCGCGAGACCGTCGAGGGGTGCACGCCGCAGCGCGCGGCGACGTCCTTGATCGTCGGTCGCGTCGCCGCGGCCGTACGGGGGCCCAAGGCTGATGACAACGTCCGCTTCATATCCAGCTCCTGATGCCGCAGCGCAACGCCGTTTTCATTCTATCTTGCCTTGACACCCTTAACGCGAATGCAATAAATCCGGCTCTGCAATCGATTGCAATAACAGAATGGGAAACGTCCACATGACAGCCAGCGCGCTGAAGCCACATCTGGTCAGTCCCGAGCATCTCGATCCGCATTGGCGCTGGAGTCGGGCGATCCCGTCGCATGGCCACGTCTCGGTGGATTTCGAGCGCCGTGTCGATTTCGACCGTCTGCGGCGATACCGGCTGGCGCGGGCGCGCATGGCGCTGAAGGCCTCCGGCTGCGGCGCGCTGCTGCTGTTCGACGTCAACAACATTCGCTATGTCTCCGGCACCAAGATCGGCGAATGGGAGCGCGACAAGCTCTGTCGCTTTGCGCTGTTGGCCGGCGATGGCGAGCCGATCGTATGGGATTTCGGCTCGGCCGCTGTGCACCACCGCATCTTCTGCGACTGGCTGGCGCCGGAGAACTGCCGCGCCGGGATGCTGGGCATGCGCGGCACCGTGCCGCCGGCCGTCGGACTGATGAAGGCGCATGCCGAGGAGGTCATGAGCCTGCTGAAGTCGGCAGGCGTGGCCGACATGCCGGTCGGCGTCGACCTCGCCGAGACCGCGATGTTCTTCGAGCTGCAGAACGCCGGGATGAAGGTGGTCGACGGCCAGCAGATCATGCTGGACGCGCGCGAGATCAAGAACATCGATGAGATCATGCTCCTCAACCAGGCCGCGGCCATGGTCGACGGCGTCTATCATTCGATCTACGAGAACCTGAAGCCGGGCGTGCGCGAGAACGACATCGTCGCGCTGGCCAACAAGATGCTCTACGAGATGGGCTCCGACGACGTCGAGGCGATCAATGCGATCTCCGGCGAGCGCTGCAATCCGCATCCGCATAACTTCACCGACCGCATCCTGCGTCCGGGCGACCAGGCGTTCTTCGACATCCTGCAGTCCTATCAGGGCTACCGCACCTGCTACTACCGCACCTTCAATGTCGGACGTGCGACGCCGGCGCAGCACGACGCGTACAAGCGCTGCCGCGAGTGGCTCGACAACGCGATCGCGCTGATCAAGCCGGGCGTCTCGACCGACACCGTCGCCAAGGTCTGGCCGGCGGCGGAAGAGTTCGGTTTCCCGTCGGAGATGGCGGCATTCGGGCTGCAGTTCGGCCATGGTCTCGGTTTGGCGCTGCACGAGCGCCCGATCATTTCGCGATTGGTCTCGCTGGACAACCCGATGGAGATCAAGACCGGCATGGTGTTCGCGCTGGAGACCTATTGCCCAGCGACCGACGGCTTCTCCGCGGCGCGCATCGAGGAGGAGGTCGTGGTGACCGACAAGGGCTGTCAGGTGATCACGCTCTTCCCCGCGGAAGAGCTGCCGATCGCCAATCGGTACTAGGTGAATGCAATTTGGATTCTTCGTCATTGCGAGCGAAGCGAAGCAATGCAGGGCGGCGGGTGTGACTCTGGATTGCTTCGTCGCTTCGCTCCTCGCAATGACGACCGCCGTGACAGGTATGACGAGGAAACGACAATGACTGCAACGCATTCGCTCGGCTGGATCGGCATGGGGCGCATGGGCTATCCGATGGCCGAGCGGCTGCTGAAGGCCGGCCACAAGGTGTCGATCTACAATCGCACTCGCGCGAAGGCCGAACCGCTGGCCGCGAAGGGCGGTGTCATCGTCGACCATCCGAGCGATCTCGCCGGCTGCGACATCGTGTTTACGATGGTGTCGACCGGCAAGGATCTTGAGCAGGTGTATTTCGGCGACAACGGCCTGGTCGCGTCGAACGCGGGTCCTCGTCCGAAGATCCTCGTCGACTGCTCCTCGATCGGCATCGAACAGTCCGAGACGATCGCGACCAAGCTGAAGCAGCTCGATTGTGAGTTCGTGCGCGCGCCGGTGTCGGGCAACGGTAAATGCGTCAAGGCCGGGAAGCTGTCGTCGGTCGTCTCGGGTCCCAAGGCTGCGTTCGACATCATCGCGCCTTATCTCGCCAAGATCGCCGTCTCCGGCGTGTCCTATGTCGGCGAGGGTGAGCTCGCGCGCATTTGCAAGATCGCGCACAATGTCTTTCTCGGCGTCGTCATCCAGAACCTCGCCGAGATCACCATCCTGGCGCAGAAGGCCGGCGTGCCGCGCCATGCCTTCCTCGACTTCATGAACGCCAGCGTGATGGGTTCGACCTTCACCAAGTACAAGAGCAACGCGCTGGTCAATCTCGACTGGACCACGACCTTCACGCCGCCGCTGCTGCGCAAGGATCTTGATCTCGGCCTGTCGGCGGCGCGTCAGCTGGATGTCGCGATGCCGGTGACGGCGGCAACGCGCGAGGCACTGCAGGCCCATGTCGGCGCCGCCTCGCTGCAACAAGATCCCGCCGGCTATCTGGAGAAGGACTTCGCCGCGCTGCTGGAGACGGTCGCGCTCGCCGCCGGGCTCAAGCTGCAGCCGGAGAACGTGCCGATGCCGACCGGGCTGGAGACCGAGGGATAGCGCGTCCTCTTCGCCACGAATGGCATTCCGGGGCAAGGCCGCAGGCCTTGAACCCGGAATCTCGACATTGTCTTGCGGTTGTTTCCAACAATCTCCAGATTCCGGGTTCAATCGCCATCGCGCCGCCGCTTCGCGCCGTCGCATTGACGATCGTCCCGGAATGACGGCGAGACGTTGAAGCTCGCCAGGAGCAGCCGAACTACTCAGCCGCCAGCGCCCGCCACCGCGTGTCGCGCGCGGACGGCCGCCGGTGCAGGCGTGCATCGAGCACGGCTCGCGCCTGCACGAGATCGCCGCTGCGGATCAGCGCCAGGATGTAGGTGTCCTCGATCACCTCGCGCTGCGCGTGGCTGCCCCCAATGCGGGCGAGATCGCCCATGACAGGCGCGAGATCGCGCGCGCAGCCGCGCCAGTTGCCGTCGGCGAAGGCACGCAGCGCCCGCAGCATGTGGGGCACGATGCGGCCGGCGGGGAGCTTGCCTTCGGCCAGACGCCGCTCCATCGCGGCGAGGCGTCCCTTGAGGGCCGCGCTGTCATGCATCGCGGCGGCGATCATCATCAGATGCATCTCCACGAAGGCCAGGCTCGAACTCGTGAAGCGGTTGCTCGCATAGGCCGAGACGTCGCCCCATGCGTTCGATGGCACCGGCTGTCCTTCAGCCGTCAGCCGCCACAACAGGGAAGCGCAGTCCGACAGCGTGTTCAGCGGCGGCGCCGACTCCATTGTCGGCACCAGCACGTCGGTGTAGACGGCGAGCGCCTTGGCGGCGTCGCCGCGATCCAGCGCGCCGAGCGCCTGATGCCAGCAGATGTGGCCGTGGAGCATGCCGGTGCGGTCATAGTCGCCGATCCAGCCATCGACGAGCGCATCAGCCTCGCCATACGCGCCGGCTTCGAACATCGCATGCAGCAGCGCATGAACGGCGTAGGCATTGTGCCGGCGCAGCGCAAAGCTGCGCTCGGTGATCGCGCGCCCCCAGGTCACGTCGCCGGCCTCGGTCAGGGCCCAGCCATGGTTCGACAGGAACCACCAGTCCTCGCCGTATTCAGGGGCGAAGCGGTCGCAGAGATCACGCCGGGCAGCATCGTGATCGGCCCGGCCGGAGAACGCCAGCAGGCCGAAGGCGCCGAGCGGCAGCGCCATGATCATGGCATCGCGCGGCCAGCTCGCCAGATGCGTCAGCGTCGATGCCAGCGCCTCGGCGCCGCGGCCCTCGAGGGCGAGCACCAGGGTCGCGACATGGCTCTGCTCGCGCTCCGTGCCGCGCCTGGCGACGAGGTCACGCGCCCGCTTGATCGTCTGCAGCGCGGCCTCGCGCTGCTGGTAGATCGCGTGGACCCGGGCGCGGGCCGCATGCGCCAGCGCGAAATCCGGATCGAGCATGATGGCCCGCTCGAACGCGTCCGTGGCGCCGGGCCAGAACGCGAGCAGGAGATCCATGCCCTCGCGATAGGCGGCGGCCGCATCAGCGGAGGCGGTCGAGAGCTGCAGGCCGTAGCGATCCTCCTCCATGTCAACCCACCCGCGGCCTGCGGCCTTCGATCGGATAGGCCGGGTCGTTGTAGCCGGGTGTCGAGGCGTGCCCGGTGACCACCAGACCGTCGATCAGCGCCTCGTCGTCGGCGGCGAATGGATAGTCCAGCGCGCGGATGTAGTCGTCCCATTGCGCCTCGGTGCGGGGGCCCGCGATGACGGAGCTGATGACGGCCGAATTCAGCACCCAGGCGACGGCGAACTGGCCCGGGGTAAAGCCCTTGGCCTCGGCGTGGCGCTTGATCTCCTGCGCCAGCTTCAGCGACTCCGGCCGCCACTCGGTCTGCATCATCCTGGTGTCGTTGCGTCCGGCGCGCGTTTCCTTTTCGGGCGGCGCATCCGGACTGTATTTGGCAGTGAGCACGCCGCGCGCCAGCGGGCTGTAGGGCACGACGCCCAGGCCGTAATAGCCGCAGGCCGGCAGATGCTCGACCTCGGGCATGCGGTTCATCGCGTTGTAGTAGGGCTGGCTGACGACGGGACGGTCGATGCCCATCGCATCGCAGAGATTGCAGATCTCGGCGACGCGCCAGGCGCGGTAGTTCGAGACGCCGAAGTAGCGGATCTTGCCGGCGCGCATGAGGTCGCCGATCGCGCGCACGGTCTCCGCGAGCGGCGTCGCGTGGTCCTCCTTGTGCAGATAGTAGATGTCGATGTGCCCGGTGCCGAGCCGCCTCAGGCTTTCATCCGCCGCCTGCAGCACCCAGCGCCGCGACAGGCCGGCGCGGTTCGGATCATCGCCCATCGGATTGGCGAGCTTGGTGGCGACGATCCAGCGGTCGCGCTCCCTCGCGATGGCGCGGCCGACCACCTCTTCCGAGGCGCCCTTGTTGTAGGCATCGGCGGTGTCGATGAAGTTGATCCCGGCGTCACCAGCCTTGGCGATGATGCGCCCCGAGGTCGGTTCGTCGGTCGGACCGCCGAACATCATCGTGCCCAGGCAGATCGGCGACACTTTCAGGCCGGAACGGCCGAGCTGGCGATATTTCATAGAAGCCTCATTCCTGCCATAAGCGAGCATGGATTTGAAGAACGATAGCTCGCTCCGCGCGTCATTGCGAGCGCAGCGACGTGTCCGCCGAAGCCCGCAGGGCGAAGGCGGAAGCAATCCAGGGCCGGGTCGGGACTCTGGATTGCTTCGTCGCTTCGCTCCTCGCAATGACGGCGGATAGAGTAGGGCTCTCACTCGCTCTTCAGGATCTTGAACACGCCGGAGGCCATCGCGATCACGCGGTCGGCGGCCGTGACCTCGGTGGTGATGAACACCAGGCTGCGCGTGATCCGCACCACATGCGGCCGCGACACCAGCGTCTCGCCGATCTTGCCGGCCTCGACGAAATGCGTGTCGAACTGGATCGTCGCCATGTGCTCCTTGCCCGCGGCATAGCGAGCGGTCATGCCGCAGCTCCGATCCGCGAGCGTCATGATCACGCCGCCCTGGACCAGGCCGCGGCGATTGTGGTGCTTGTCCTCGGTCTGAATGGCGTATTCGTGGACGCCGTCGACGACGCGCTGCCACAGTGGGCCGATCAGATGCAGGAAGCCGGAGGTGTCGACGATCTCCCAGCCGTCGGACTTCATTTTCGCCGCGGCTGATTTCGTCATTTCGCACACCCCGTTGGTCGGCGCCATTTGCCGGCAGGTGGTCGTTTCATCTGCTGCGGGGCTGGTGTAGTCAAGCTGCATGGCCATGCCGTTCGACGATGCCACACGACGGAAAATCCAGAGCTGCTGTGCGGGATTCGTGCGCCTGGACGCGATGGCGGAGACGCGGCCGTTGAAGCGCGCCGCCGTGGCGATCGCGCTGGTCCCGCATCACGAGACCGGCACGACCACGCTGCTGCTCACCTTGCGTGCTGCCGGGCTGCGCAGCCATGGTGGCCAGTGGGCGCTGCCGGGTGGGCGCTGCGACCCCGGCGAGACACCGGTCGAGGCCGCCTTGCGCGAGTTGGCGGAAGAGCTCGGCCTCTCGCTGACGCCGGACGCCGTGCTCGGCCTGCTCGACGACTATCCGACCCGGTCGGGCTATCTGATTACCCCCGTCATCCTCTGGGCGACCAATGGCCGCACACTCCGGCCGAATCCGGACGAGGTCGCCTCGGTGCACCGGATCGGACTGGATGCGATCACGGCGGATGATGCGTTCGATTTCACGGCGATCCCCGAGAGCACGCGGCGCGTGATCCGCTTTCACGCCCGCGAGGGCCTGATCCACGCGCCGACGGCGGCCCTGATCTATCAGTTCCGCGAGGTGCTGGCCGGCCGCGACACCCGCGTCCACGAGTTGGAACAGCCGGTGTTTGCCTGGAAGTAACCACCGTTTCGGCTACAAGGACGGCATGCTGCATCAGCCGATTCGCAAGCTTGCCCTGATTCTCACCTGTGCTGTCGTGGGCGCGCCGCCTTTGCTGGCCGCGGAACCCGCTCCGGCCTTGCGCGATACTTTCGCCCAGATGGCCTCGCCGGCAGCGATTGCCGAGTACCAGCGCAAACTCGCCGAGTATCAGCAGGCGCGCGCCGAGTTCGATCAGGAAGCGGGCGCCTATTGGAAGGCGATTTCGGACAAGCGCCGCATCCGCAACGCCAAGCGCCGCGACCGTCAGCCGATCGGCCTCGACGACTACGTGCTGGAGCAGCCGCCGGTCTACAGCGGGCCGAAGCGGCCGGTGAACCCCGAGCCGGAGCCGGAGGGCGAGCCGCGCGAGCGGAAATATATCCCCGTCGTCGCCGATCTCCTGAAGGCGGCCCAGGAGCATTTCCAATGGTCGCCGCAGCGCCCGACCAACGACATCGATTTCAAACGCGCCTATGCCCGCTTCGCCGCGGCTTCCGGACTGACGCGTGAGCAGGCGGTCCGCGTCTACTCTTTCGAGACCGGCGGCAACGGCCGCCACGACTCGCAGTCCGGCTTCAAGGGCAATCGCGCGATTTCGACAGCGATTGGTTACAATCAGCTGCTCACCACCAACACGGTCGAACTGCTCGCGGAGCAGGGGCCGCTGTTCATCCGCGTGCTCGGCGAGCGCGTGGCGCAGACGTCAGGTCCGGCGCGTGGTGCGATGGAGCACAAGCTCGCCGTGCTGAAGAAGATGGTGGCGATCGCGCGCTCGGTGCCGGACGAATGGTCGGCGCATGAAAAGATCGGCAACACCCAGCAGGGCTGGGCGATGCATGCGATGGTGCTCGACATCGACGTCGGGCCGATGCTGCAGACCCACAAGCTCTTGACCTCGGTGTTGTTTGCGCGCGCCAAGGGCTACACGCGGCCGCTCTCGGCTGCCGAGCTCGAGATGATGAATCTCACCGGCGACGGCACCGGCTTCGATATGGTGACGATGCCGCTCGAGATGCGCGATCAGGTCCCCACCGCCAACTTTTTCCAGCGCGGCGGCTATGAGCGCAATCCCGTCGCCGTCCGTCACAACACGGTGGCCAAGCTGCTCGCGGTGACCGATGCCCGGATGGACTCGCTGAGCAGCCTTCCCGGCGCCAAGGAGCTGGCGGCGGCGTTCTGAGGAGTCGTCGCGTCTTGTCGGTGGGTGAAACGCGCTCGCGCCACATAAACCGCCGTCGTCCCGGCGAAAGCCGGGACGATGCTGGTCATGAGGCGCGTTCGTCACGTCTCCCAGGTCTCACTCGTCCGCGCCGAACGAGAAGCTGCCGTCGCCTTCGAGATAGGGCGCGGTCCGCATGTAGAGCTGGCCGTTCTGGCCGATGAAGAACAGCGTCCCCTTCGGCACCTTCTTGGCGCCCTTCAGCAGCATGTCGGCATTCTTGGTGCCCATCTTGTAGGCGAGCGTCTTGCCGTCCTTGCCGTAGGCATAGCCCATGTCCGGCTTGAGGTCCCAAGGCTCCGGGGGAGCTGCGCGGCTCACACTGGTCAGCGCGCATAGCGCTCCGGCGGCAATCAAGGCTTTCAGAACCAGGCGCTTCATGTCCTCCTCCAATTCAGCTTCGTTTGAACAAATCGCGAACATTTATGCAGCGTCAACGTCGGGCCGTGCGGCGCGGCGAACGCTTGCCGGATTTTCCATTCGCCCGTCTCGCGATTATCCTGCAGCGTGGTTTAGAAACAAATGCCAAGAAAACATTCTGGGGATGATTCGGATGAGTCTCGTCACGAAAATCGGTTGGGTCGCGACCTTGTCGCTGGTGGCGCTGACTTCAGCCCGGGCCGACGACTTCAAACTGTCCAACAACCAGCGCATTGCCTGCAGCCGGGGTCTCTCCGCCGGCAAGCTCAACACCGCCGTCTGCAAGTCCTACGCCTATCTCTTCAACGTGAAGACATCCGAGTATTTCCGCTGCCAGGTGTCGCTGTCGCTGACCCGGGACAACAAGGAAGTCCTGAACGTCCAGACTGACGGCAGCTGCACCAAGAAGCCGCGCGTGTTCGACACCGACTCGAAATACGAGTTCGATGCCACCGAGACCGAGCCGGCGAACACCAATTCCTTCTTCGGCAATGGCGGCTATTCGATCTGGGTGGCGGACGCCACCCAGCAGAAGCTGCGCGGCTGCATCACGATCTCCTCCGGCTTGGGGTCCGACATTTCCAAGTGCGTCGACATGACCTTCCAGTGAGCCGCCCGACCTGATTGTCGTCGCTCGACGCGATTCTGCATCTGCGGTTCAAGCGTCCGGCCGCGTCAATGCAGGGTTGAAGATGCAGGACCCCGTCCTTCAAGCCCTACGCTCCGGAAGCGGGCGCGGGGATGCGCCAGTCTTTCGGATGGGTTGACCCCGCGCCCGCAGCCGTCCAATTTGCCGGCAAAATCAATGGGAGGACCCATGCGTTTCCTTAAATTGTCGTGCACTGCAACCGGATTGTTCCTGGCCGCCGCCAGTCTGCTCGCCGCCCCCGCAGCGCAGGCGCAGAGCTTCATCAACGTGCTCACCGGCGGCACCTCGGGCGTCTACTATCCGCTGGGCGTCGCGATCGGGAAGATCTACGGCGACAAGATCCCCAACGTGAAGACCCAGGTGCAGGCGACCAAGGCCTCGGTCGAGAACCTGATCCTGCTGCAGCAGGGCCGCGGCGAGCTCGCCTTCGCGCTCGGCGACTCGCTGAAAGCGGCCTGGAACGGCGAGGAGGAAGCCGGCTTCAAGTCCAAGCTGGACAAGCTGCGCACGCTCGGCGCGATCTATCCGAACTACATCCAGATCGTGGCGACGGCCGACTCCGGCATCAAGACGCTGGCCGATCTCAAGGGCAAGAGCCTGTCGGTCGGCGCGCCCAAATCCGGCACCGAGCTGAACTCGCGCGCGATCCTGGCGGCCGCCGGCATGAGCTACAAGGATCTCGGCAAGGTGGAATATCTGCCGTTCGCCGAGTCCGTCGACCTGATGAAGAATCGCCAGCTCAGCGCCACGCTGCAGTCGGCTGGTCTCGGCGTCGCCTCGCTGAAGGACCTCTCGACCTCGTCGCCGATCACGGTCGTGTCGGTGCCGAAGGAGGTGGTCGACAAGATCGGTGCGCCGTTCGTCGCCGCGACCATCCCGGCCAATACCTATACCGGCCAGGACAAGGACGTGCCGACCGCCGCCGTGATCAACTATCTCGTCACCAGCTCGGCGGTCTCAGACGATCTCGCCTATCAGATGACCAAGCTGATCTTCGAATCCCTGCCGGAACTCGCCAACGCGCATGCCGCCGGCAAGGAGATCAAGCTGGAAACGGCCGCGCAGGACAGCCCGGTGCCGCTGCATCCGGGCGCAATCCGCTACTACAAGGAAAAGGGCGTCCTGAAATAAAGCCGCTGCTTGCCCGGACCGCCCTGCGGGCCGGATCGTTTGCATATGACTGCGCGGGAAACCTCCCGCGCAGTCTTGTCGTTAAAGCGGGATGCTAAGGGCCGGCCGGTTTCTGGGCGCGTTGGGGGAAACATGACGATCGAAGCCGTGAACATGGAGACGCCGGTCAAGGTCGAGTTCGACAATTTCGAGCACGGCTTTCCTGAAGGGTTTGGCCCCGGCCGCTGGGGTTACCTTGCCTATGGCATCGGTCTCGCCTTCGCGCTGTTCCAGCTCTATGTCGCCGCCTTCAACTATCTGCCGAGCCAGGTCGTGCGCGGTGTCCATGTCGGCTTCCTGCTGCTGCTGACCTTCGGCCTGATCGGCAACTTCACCGCGAAGACCGACGCCGGGCGGATCGCCGGATGGGCGATCGGCGCGGTGGGCTTTCTGTGCGGTCTCTACCAGTGGATCTTCTACGCCGACCTGATCGCGCGGGACGGTGATCCGACACGCGCGGATCTGGTGGTTGGAACGTTGCTCGCCGTGCTGATCTTCGAGGGCACGCGCCGGCTGATGGGTTTGGCGTTGCCGCTGATGTGCGGCGCCTGTCTGCTGTACTGGTTCTTCGGCCAGTATCTGCCGGCGCCGCTGAACCACCGCGGCTACGACTTCGATCAGATCGTGACGCATCTGTCGTTCGGCACCGAGGGCTTCTACGGCGTGCCGATCTATGTCTCCGCGACCTACATCTTCCTGTTCATCCTGTTCGGCTCGTTCCTCGAACACGCCGGCATGATCCAGCTGTTCACCGACGTCTCGCTCGGCCTGTTCGGCCGTACCCGAGGCGGCCCCGCCAAGGTGGCGGTGTTCGCCTCCGGCATGATGGGCACGATCTCCGGCTCCGGCGTGGCCAACGTCGTCACCGTCGGTCAGTTCACGATTCCGCTGATGATCCGCTTCGGCTATCGCCGCGCCTTCGCGGCCGGCGTCGAAGCTACCGCCTCGATGGGCGGCCAGATCATGCCGCCGGTCATGGGCGCGGTCGCCTTCATCATGGCCGAGACGCTCGGCGTGGACTATTCGGTCATCGTCAAGGCCGCCGTCATCCCCGCGATCCTCTACTTCGCGTCCGCCTTCTGGATGGTGCATCTCGAGGCCGGCAAGCACGGCCTGACTGGCATGAAGCCGTCGGAGATTCCGAGCGCCTGGAAGGCGCTGGTGGCGCGCTGGTATCTCGTGCTGCCGCTGGCCGCTCTCGTCTACATGCTGTTTGAGGGCTTTACGCCGCTCTATGCGGGCTCAATGGGCCTGGCGCTGACGGTGGCGCTGATCCTGGGCACCTCGATCACGATGGGCTTCTCGAACCAGGTGCTGCGCTACGTGTTCTGGATCGGGTTGGCGCTGGTGGTCGGTGCGCTGTCGCGCAACGGCCTGCAGATCGTGCCGGTCGCCTCGGTCGTGCTCGCCTTGGTCGTCCTCACCGGCTTCATGCGCGGTGGCATGGCCACGCTGCACGCCTGCCGTGACTCGCTTGCCGACAGCGCCAAGTCGGCGCTGACTGTGGGCATGGCCTGCGCCATCGTCGGCGTGATCATCGGCATGATGACCCAGACCGGCGTCGGTTCGATCTTCGGCAGCTGGGTGATCGGCTTGGGCAAGACCAGCCTGTTCGCGGCGCTGATCATGACCATGCTGCTGTCGATTCTGCTCGGCACGGGCATTCCGACCATCCCGACCTACATCATCACCGCAGCGCTCGCCGCCCCCGCGCTCGCCAAGCTCGGCGTGCCCCTGATCGCGAGCCACATGTTCGCATTCTACTACGGCATCATGGCCGACCTGTCGCCGCCGGTGGCGCTGGCGGCGCTGGCGGCCGCGCCAATCGCCAAGGAGAACCCGGACAAGATCGGCTGGGAGGCGATGCGCATCGCGCTCGCCGGCTACGTCATCCCGTTCCTGTTCGTCTATTCGCCGGCGCTGATGCTGCAGCCGGGGGACCCGATGGAGGCGCAGATCGGTTTCCTCGGAGCAGTGATGTACGCGTTCGTCAAGGCGCTGATCTCGATCGGCCTGTTCGGCATGGTCGCGATTGGCTTCCTGTACACGCGCATGACGGTCATCGAGCGCCTGCTGGCGTTTGGCGCATCCGTCTGCCTGCTCGGCGAGTTCCCGTATAGCGACCTCCTGGGTTTTGCGCTGGCGGTGGTGATCGTCGCCTGGCAATGGCGGCAGCGGCCGCCGTCGGCGATGGTGGCATCCGCTTGAGCCTCTGTCTCGCCTCCGCCGGCGTCGTGAAGGCGCTGGCGCTCGCGGCCTTCACGCTGGCCTGGACCCACTCGGTCGAGAAGACGGGGTGGCAGGAGGATTGGCGCGTCAGGGGAGATCGTCTGCAACTGGTGCAGGCGCGAGTCAAAGGCTCGGGTGCCGGCATGGAGCCGCCGCCGGAGGCCCGGCTGGTCGATGGCTGGTACGAATGGCAGGTCGACCGTGAGCCGCTGTCGCGCATCGTGCTCGCAAATTCCGGCGCGGCCGGCGAATGGCGGATCTGCAACGACGGACAATGCCGGACAATCTCGGAGATCTTCGGCCATGACATCGGCGCCGCCACCATCATGATGAGCGCCTGTGACCAATAACAAACAAGCGACGGGAGAACGCGATGGATCGTCTCAAGGGCAAGGTGGCGCTGGTGGTCGGCGCCGGCTCGATCGGGCCGGGATGGGGTAATGGCAAGGCCACTGCGGTGACATTCGCGCGGCACGGCGCCAGAGTGTTCTGCGTCGACCGCAACAAGGAAGCCGCGGCGGAGACGGCCGCGATCATTTCAGGCGAGGGCGGGCAGGCCGAGGCGTTTACCGCCGATGTTTCGAAAGCGGCCGAGGTCGAGGCGATGGTCAAGGCCTGCATGTCGGCATTCGGCCGCATCGATGTGCTCGACAACAACGTCGGGATCGCCGAGATGGGCAGCGTTGTCGATGTCGAGGAGGCCGAATGGGACCGCGTGTTCGCGGTGAACCTCAAGAGCGCCTATCTCGCGATGAAGCACGTCATTCCCGTGATGATCGGGCAGGGCGGCGGCTCGATCATCAACATCTCCTCGGTGGCGTCGATCCGCCAGGTCGGCATCTCCTATGTCAGCTACGGCGCCAGCAAGGCGGCGATGAACCAGATGACGCGGACGACCGCGGTCGAGTTTGCGCCCAAGCATGTCCGCGTCAACGCGATCCTTCCCGGGCTGATGAAGACACCGATGGTCGAGCACTCCGCGGGCCTGGCCGCGAGCTACGCCAAGGGCGACGTCGAGGAGATGTGGCGCAAGCGCGACGCGCAGGTGCCGATGGGACACATGGGCGACGCGTTCGACGTCGCCAACGCGGCCTTGTTCCTCGCCTCCGACGAGTCGCGCTACGTCACCGGCATCACGCTGGTGGTGGATGGCGGACTGACCTGCCGGAGTTGATGTTTGATCGCTCCTGCGTCATTGCGAGCGAAGCGACGCGTCCGCCGAAGCCTTCTTAGGCGAAGGCGGAAGCAATCCAGAGTCGTCGTGCGCCCCTGGATTGCGTCGTCGCCTTCGGCTCCTCGCAATGACGAGGGGTGTCGGAGGGATCAGTTGCGCGGCTATTGCGCCATCGCCAACATGCCGCCGGCGATCGTATGCCACGCCGACGTCATGCTGATCGGCCAGTTGAGGAGCTTCACCGCGATCAGCGCAGTCCCGCCATAGACATAGACCGGATGGACGCGTCCGAACGTGCGGCGGTCGTAGACGATGGCGACGACGAGCAGCAGATAGGCGACCAAGGCCGGCGGGATCGTCACGAACACCGGCGGCGGACCGAGCGGGCCGGGCGGCGCGAGGAAGGTCAGGAACCAGCGCGCGACGGCAGCATCCAGCAGCGAGATGCCCGCGAGCAGCATCAGCCGCTTGTGCGTTTCCGGCCGCCGCGCCTGCATCACGGCGAGCGCGAACACGATGGCGAAGAAGGCGATGCCGCTGAGCGGCACGATCGCGAAAGCGATGCCCTCGTTGGGCTGGCCGATCGCGGCGGACCGCTTCATCGCTTCGATTGCCACGAGGAAGCCGAAGATCGTCATCGCCGTGGCGAGCGACACCCCGAAGATGCCGAGCGCGCGGTGCCAAGCGGTGCGGCCTGACGCCGCAAGCCAGCTCTGCAGCGTGAAGTACAGGGTCCAGGTGAAGAACAGGAAGCCGTGGAAATGAACCACGGGCGCGCCGGAGAACGAGCCGCGCGCCAGCGGCAGCCAATAGGTCGGTGCAAATCCGAGGAACGCCGTGGCCATGCAGGCCAGGGCCATTTTGAAATAAAAAGTGCGCGCAGGGGACGCGATGACGCCGCGTGCGCGCGAATGCTCTGTCAGGATCGTCATGGAGGTTCTGTCTGCTCCGGGCGCCACAGGTTCACTGTCGTGGCGATCGCGACCGACCCGCTGCAGCCACGAGGTCGCGAGCGGAACGCGTCAGCGGATCACGCGCAATTCAATTGCCTGACCGCTCGTGATTGGGGATGGGCGCTCGCGAATCCTTGGTCTCATGGGAAGCACTTCCGCGGCTACCCCGCCGCTGTATAGTGATGGTCGACGAAGGACGTTGATTTCCCGTCGATCTCCGGTTTGTCCACGCTTGAGAGAAACAGCCGCCTTGCTGATATCCGCTTCATTACGGGCCAGGGCCGTTCGCCGCGGCCACGCGTGGCGGCTGGCCGCGCTCGTGGCCTTCGGGCTGTTGTTCGCAACAGCGGCACATGCAGTCGGCGCGGCCGAACCGGCAAAGGAGCCGGCGGTCGATGCCGCCGCCTGCATCGCCGCGTCGGAGGCGCGTGACGGCGACAAGGTGCTCACCGAATGCGGGGCGCTGATCGACAATACCAAGGTTCCAAAGAGCGACCGCATCAATGCGTTGATCGCGCGGGCCTCGATCTACATCACCAGGGGGGAGACCGATCGCGCCATCGCCGATTACGGCATTGCCCTGCAGCTCGATCCGACGCTCGCCAACATCTTCAACGCGCGCGGCGAACTGTATCGGAAGAAGGGTGACCGGCCAAAGGCGCTGGCCGATTTCGCGGCCGCGCTGCGGCTCAACCCGGATCACGTCGGCGCGCGCAGCAACTATCATATGCTCGCCGTCGAGCTCGAGCGTCTCGGCGCGCAGATGGCCGTCGCCGGCCGGCCGAGCTTCAATTGCGCGACGGCGCGGCGCGCCGTCGAGAAGGCGATCTGTGCCGATCCGGAGCTTGCCAATCTCGACCGCGAGATCGACGGCTCGCATGCCCGGGTGGTTCGCGAGGCGTCGGGGCCGGCCGCGGCCCGCGCCCTGCAGCGCGAGCAGGATGCGTTCATCGCCCGCCGCAATGCCGCGTTCGGCCGCAGCGGTTACGATCTGAAGAAGGCGATGCAGGACCGTCTGCGGCGGCTGAACGGGGCCGACGGCTATTAACCATCAGGATGGCGGCTTGAACCCAGTTCCGGCCGGGGACGACAACGGGACAGTTGACCCGTCCCGTCCAAGGTCCTACGCCGATGCGCGCATCTGCTCTTTCGATCTCGTCCTGCTCATCTTACCGCACGCTCTGTCTCGTCGCCGGCTTCGTCGCGGCTCTCGGCGTCGTGCCGGCGCGCGCCGCGGACACCGAATGTGCCCTGGGAAGCAAGGCACAGCCCTCGCAGCTGATCAGCGCCTGCAGCGCCGCGATCGAGCAGGCCTCGGCCTCGCCCAGGGATCAATCCATTGCTCTCGTCGCCCGCGCTGACGCTCACGCCCGTACCACGGGGGGAATGACCCAGGCGCTAAGGGATCTCGACCGCGCCATCGCGCTCGATGGCAAGAATGCGCGCGCCTATCGGCTGCGTGGCGACCTGATGCGCGAGGCCGGCGGCGATGCCGGCAAGGCCACGGCCGATCTCAGCATGGCGATCTCGCTCGATCCCGATGACGCCGAGGCCTATGAGCTGCGCGGTGTTGTCTATACCGGGCAGCGCCGGCTCGATCGCGCGCTGGCCGACTACGACCAGGCCATCCGGCTGAAGCCGGATTATGCGCAGGCCTATGCCGACCGCGGGGTCGCGTTCTATCTGCGCGGTGACAACGAGAAGGCGGTGCAGGACTACAATGAGGCCATCCGGCTCGATCCGGACCGTCCGCGCACCTTCACCAATCGCGCCGCCGCCTACAAGAAGCTCGGCCAGATGGACAAGGCACTGGCCGACGATCACGAGGCGATCCGGCGTGATCCGAAAGTGCCGGAATATTTCGACAACCGCGGCCTCACCTATCAGTCGCTCGGCGACTACGACAAGGCGATCGCCGATTACGACCAGGCGATCAAACTGCAGCCGAAGCCGAATTTCCTGACCAATCGCGGCGACTCGCATCAGTTCAAGAACGAGCTCGGTGCCGCGCTGAGCGATTACGACGCGGCGCTGCGCCTCGATCCGAATTTTGCGCTCGCCTATAACAATCGCGCGGTGCTGTTCCGCAAGATGGGCGAGCGCGCCAAGGCGCTGGCGGACTATGAGGCCGCGCTGCGGCTGGATCCCGGCAACGACAACGCCGCGAGCGGCCGCCGCGTCATGCTGGCCGAGATCAAGAAGTTCGGTGCCGAGCCGCCGCGTCCCTTGAATGCGCCGTCGGAGCGCAGCGGCCCGTCGTTCGACTGCGCCACGGCTGTGCGCGAGGTCGAGAAGGTGATCTGTGCCGACCCGCAGCTCTCGGTGCTCGATCTCGGCATTTCCGAAAGCTACGCGCGGCTCCTGAAGGGCTCCCGCGGCCGCGCCGCGGCTGAGCTGCGCAGCACGCAGCGCGACTTCATCGCCGAGCGCAACGCCCGTTTCGGCAAGCCCGGCTACGACCTTCGTCTAGCCATGCAGCGTCGCCTGGATACCCTGCGCGACGCAGCGCATTGATCCAGCCTGGAAAATTGCCGGAGGTTCAGGCCCGCCTGATCTGGATCAATTCATGACGGCTTGAACTGTCGCTTTGTCCCGGACAATAGTCGGGAATAAACACAGATTGGGGAAACGTCATGAGCGCTGCGAGCCGCTATCACGAGGTCCATGCACGGTCGCTGCAGGATCCGGAAGGGTTCTGGGCCGAGGCCGCCCGCGCGATCGACTGGATCGAGCCGGCCAAGAAGGTCTTCGACCCGTCGATCGGCGCCTATGGGCGCTGGTTCGCCGGCGCCGTCGTCAACACCTGCTACAATGCGCTCGACCGTCACGTCGCCGCCGGCCGCGGCGACCAGCTGGCTCTGATCCACGATTCGCCGCTGACGAACTCCGTCACCAGGATCACCTATGCCGAAATGCTGAAGGAGGTGCAGACGCTCGCCGCGATCATGCAGGATTTCGGCGTGGCCAAGGGCGATCGCGTCATCCTCTATATGCCGATGGTGCCGGAGGCGATGGTCGCGATGCTCGCCTGCGCCCGCATCGGCGCCGTGCATTCGGTGGTGTTCGGCGGCTTCGCGGCCAAGGAGCTCGCGACCCGCATCGACGATGCGACCCCGAAGCTGGTGCTGTCGGCGAGCTGCGGCATCGAGCCCGGCCGCATCGTGCAATACAAGCCGCTGCTCGACCAGGCGATCGAGCTCGCCGACAACCGGCCGCAGGCCTGCATCATCCTGCAGCGGCCCGAGCATGTCTGCGAGCTGAAGCCCGGCCGCGACTATGATTGGGCGGCGCTGCGCAAATCCGCGCTCGCCAACGGCAAGCTCGCGCCCTGCGTGCCCGTGCTGGCGACCGATCCGCTCTACATCCTCTACACGTCCGGCACGACCGGCAAGCCGAAGGGCGTGGTGCGCGACAATGGCGGGCATCTCGTCGCGCTGAAATGGTCGATGGAAAATCTCTACGGCATCAAGCCCGGCGAAGTCTGGTGGTGCGGCTCGGATATCGGCTGGGTGGTCGGCCACAGCTACATCATCTACGGTCCGCTGATCCATGGCGCGACCTCGGTGATGTATGAGGGCAAGCCGGTCGGCACGCCCGATGCCGGCGCGTTCTGGCGCGTCATCAGCGATCACAAGGCGGTGGCTTTGTTCACCGCGCCGACGGCCTTCCGCGCCATCCGCAAGGAGGACCCGGAAGGCACGTTCCTGCGCAAATACGATCTGTCGCAGTTCCGCACGCTGTTCCTGGCCGGCGAGCGCGCCGACCCGCCGACGGTGGAATGGGCCGAGCAGCAGCTCAAGGTGCCGGTGATCGACCATTGGTGGCAGACCGAAACCGGCTGGTGCATCGCCGGCAATCCGGTCGGCCTTGGCCTGCTGCCGGTCAAGCATGGCTCGCCGACGGTGCCGATGCCGGGCTATCAGGTCGACATCGTCGACGAGGCCGCCAAGCCCGTGCCCGCCAACACGATGGGCTCGATCGTGATCAAGCTGCCGATGCCGCCGGGCTGCCTGCCGACGCTGTGGCAGCAGGAGGACCGCTTCAAGGAATCCTACCTCAGCGAATTCCCCGGCTACTACAAGACCTCCGATGCCGGCTTCAAGGACGAGGACGGCTATGTCTTCGTGATGGGCCGCACCGACGACATCATCAACGTCGCCGGCCACCGGCTCTCCACCGGCGGCATGGAGGAGATCCTCGCCTCGCATCCGGATGTCGCCGAATGCGCGGTGCTCGGCATCAAGGACGCGATCAAGGGCGAGGTGCCCTGCGGGTTCCTCGTGCTCAAGGCCGGCGTCTCGCGCAGCCCGTCGGTGATCGAAAAGGAAATCGTGGCGCTGGTGCGCGACAAGCTCGGTCCGGTCGCCGCTTTCAAGCTCGCCATCACCGTCGGCCGGCTGCCGAAGACGCGCTCCGGCAAGATCCTGCGCGGCACCATCAAGAAGATCGCGGATGGCGAGCAATGGAGCATGCCGGCCACGATCGAGGATCCCAAGGTGCTCGAGGAGATCGGCGAGGCGCTGAAGAGCAGGGTGTGACGTCGCGGCGCTGACAGCTGCGGCCGACTTGACCCGCAGATCTACCGCATTGACCGTCGCAGTTTTCGCGTCCGTCTATCTCAGCGTCGTCATGGCCGGGCTTGTCCCGGCCATCCACGTCGAGCGGCACACTGGGAACGACGTGGATGCCCGGGACAAGCCCGGGCATGACGGAGTGACTAACTGGTCACCTCGTCTGGCGTGACAGCCCCGTGGCGGACGATTGGCAGGGCTTGACCCCGGCATCCATTGCCGTCAAGCAACGGCCAGCCCGATTGACGACAATGGATCCCCCGATGCGACAGACCTCCGCCCGACTGGCCCTGGTGCTGATGGCCGCGCTTTCGCTCACGGCCTGCGCCTCACGCAATCAGGGCCCCGCGGTCGCGCTCGGCAATGATGACGACGATGCGGTCTGCCAGGCCGGCGGCAAGGTCGCGGTGGGCTCTTCGGAATACGTCGCATGCCGCAAGGATCGCGACGTGCAGCGGCAGCGCGCCGAGGCGCGCGCCGATCGCCGGCAGCGCGATCTCGGCGAATACATGATGAACCATCCCGATCGTCCCTGAGCGCGACTGCAACCGCCTCTCATGGCGCGTGTCGCGTATGCAACAGTTTGGCGACATCGGCCCTGCAACAGCGCCGATTGATTGAGATCAAATCCAACGCCATGGCGTCCCTGCCACATCTGTGACCGCAAGAGCGCGGCTTGCCTGCGCGAACTGAGCGGAAGTGCAGCTCAAGTGTGGCTATGGGGATCTCGATGAATAGAACCTTCCAACTCTCGTCGTCGATGCTGGTGCTGGCGGCGATCTGCGGAGCGACGGGCTCTGCGCAGGCAGCCGATCTGCCGGCGGCGCCGGTCTATACCAAGGCGCCGGTGGTCGAGGCATGGAATCCCTGGATGATCCGCGTCCGCGCGCTCGGCGTGCTGCCGGACGCCGGCGGATCGACCGTGAACGTCGCCGGCGTGCCGGCGCTGTCGTCGCCGAACTCCGGCCTGAAGATCTCCAATCAGGTCGTGCCCGAGCTCGACATCAGCTACTTCTTCACCAAGAACATCGCGGCCGAGCTGATCCTCGGCGTCACCCGTCACTCGATCAGCGGCACCGGCGCGCTCGACGGCCTCAATGTCGGCAAGGCCTGGCTGCTGCCGCCGACCCTGACGCTGCAATATCACTTCACCGATTTCGGTGCGTTCAAGCCGTATGTCGGCGCCGGCGTGAACTACACGGTGTTCTATAATCAGAGCGCGGCCAACCAGGTGTTCAACGGCCTCGCCGTGACCAACCTGCACATCTCGAATCAGTGGGGCGCCGCGGTCCAGTTCGGCTTCGACTACATGCTCGACCGGCACTGGGGCTTCAACGTCGACGTCAAGAAGTTGTGGCTGCAGCCGAACTACTCGGCGACCGTCAACGGTGCGATTCCCGTCACCGGCCGCGCCAACATCGACCCGTGGCTGGTCGGCGCCGGCATCACCTACAAGTTCTGATTTGTTGCGTTCCTCCCAGACTTGCATGGCGCCGGCATCCCCGGCGCCATTTTTTTCGGGAGCGTCTTTTAGAGGTTTTCGGCAGCCAAACTATCAGCTTGAGGTGAGCTCGCGCCTCCCCATCGCTGTCGTCCCGGCCTTGAGCCGGGACCCATACGCCGCAGCAGGAGTGAGGACAGATGCGCTGAGTCACAACCAGCCTGGGCCGTTTCGTCGCCCTGTGGTTATGGGTCCCGGATCTGCGCCCGCCGCCGCTACGCGTCGGCAGGCTTGTCCGGGACGACACCGAGCATTGTTTCGCGCACCGGTGCCAGGAGCGAGGTCGAGATGATATTGAGGCGCGTCGGACGCCCTCGCGTTTACTCCTCGTCCTCGTCGTGCTTCTTGCCGCCGATGGTCTTGAGCTTGGCGAACACGGCGTCGACGTTGAGGTCGTCCTCGTCGCGGCCGGCCGGCTCGTACTCGTCCTTGCGGGTGGTCTCGGAAGCCGGCAGCAGCGTAGCGCCGCTGTAGTTGGCGTCGAGCGGCTTCTCCTTGGCGGCGCGCTGCACCTCGAAATCGAGCTCGATCTGCGAGCACAGGCCAAGCGTCACCGGATCCATCGGCGTCAGGGTCTGCGCGTTCCAATGGGTGCGGTCGCGGACGCTGGCGATGGTGGTCTTGGTGGTGCCGACCAGACGCATGATCTGCGCGTCCTTCAGCTCGGGATGGTTCCGCACCAGCCAGAGGATGGCGCTCGGGCGCTCATGGCGGCGCGACACCGGGGTGTAGCGCGGCCCCTTGCGCTTCGGCTGCGGCGGCAGCACGACCTTGCTCTCCTGCAGGCGGAGCCGGTAATTCGGGTCGCGCTCGGCCTTCTCGATCTCCTCGCGGGTGAGCTGGCCGGTCGAGATCGGGTCCATGCCCTTGATGCCCTGGGCGGCGTCGCCGTCGGCGATGGCGCGCACCTCCAGCGGGTGCATCTTGGTAAAATCGGCGACCTGGTCGAAGGTCAGCGCGGTATTGTCGACCAGCCACACGGCAGTTGCCTTCGGCATCAGCGGGGCGTTGCTCATGGCAAATCTCCTTTGTGCTCCGCCCCGGCCCTGGGAGGCGAAACCTGCGGTCATCGGCGATGACGGGGAATTCGCCCTATATAAGCCGTCCCGGGGGCAGGGCGCAATGGCCTGACGAAAACGGCCTTGACAGGGCTCGAAAGCAGTCCCAAGTCCTATTCGAAAGCGTCCTACTCAAACGCAATCTAGCTCGAAGCCGTGCCGTCTCGACCGCCCCCGCTTGCCGGCCCGGGGTGCTCCGGTCGCCGCAACCAGCCCGCACAGATCAGGCCCTTAGATCAGCCCATGTCAGATCACCCGATGGCAGCCAAACCAGACCTCAAAATCGTGCTCTGCTCGCCGCGCGGCTTCTGCGCCGGCGTGGTCCGCGCCATCGATACCGTGGAACGGGCGCTCGCCATCTATGGCGCCCCGGTCTATGTCCGCCACGAGATCGTGCACAATAAATACGTCGTCGACAGCCTGAAGACCAAGGGCGCCATCTTCGTGGAGGAATTGGCCGAGATCCCCGACAGTACCAACGCACCGGTGGTGTTTTCCGCCCATGGTGTGCCGAAGTCGGTTCCCGCCGAGGCCCAGGCGCGCAATTTCTTCTCGCTGGACGCGACCTGCCCGCTGGTCACCAAGGTCCACCGCGAGGCGGCGATCCATTTCAAGCGTGGGCGCGAGATCCTGCTGATCGGCCATTCCCACCATCCGGAGGTGGTCGGCACCGTCGGCCAGCTGCCGCCCGGCGCCGTGACCCTGATCGAGACCGCCGAGGACGCGGCGACCTTCACCCCGAAGGACCCGAACAACCTCGCTTTCGTGACCCAGACTACGCTGTCGATCGACGATACCGCCGACATCGTGGCGGTGCTCAAGGGCCGCTTCCCGAATATCTCGGGCCCGCACAAGGAAGACATCTGCTACGCCACCACCAACCGCCAGCTGGCGGTGAAGAAGGTGGCGCCGGTGGTCGATGCGCTGATCGTGGTCGGCGCGCCGAATTCGTCGAATTCGCAGCGCCTGCGCGAGGTCGCCGAGCGCGAGGGCTGCCCGATCGCGGTGCTGGCGCAGCGGGCCTCGGACATCGACTGGAAGCGCTTTGAGGGCATCAAGAGCCTTGGCATCACCGCCGGCGCCTCGGCCCCCGAGGTGATTGTCGAGGAGATCATGGGCGCGTTCGCCGAGCGCTATGTGCTGCATGTCGAGACCGTCTCGGCGGCCGAGGAGAACGAGTTCTTCCCGCTGCCGCGCTCGTTGCGGCCGGAAGCGGCGGCCGAGTAAGACCTCCGCCCGCGATTGTTCTTTATCGGCCCGCGGTGGCGCATCGGTCTTGAACGATGCGCCGGCATGCGCGATGAAAGGTCCATTGATCCGCCCCGGTGACGAAGTTCGCGTCGGGGGAGGTGGGGCCGGCGAACTTCGAGAATCAGGACAGCGCATGGCGGTCTACACCGACGTCGCCGCCGACGAGCTTGCGGACTTTCTCAAGACCTACGACATCGGCGAGCTGCTCTCCTACAAGGGCATCGCCGAGGGCGTCGAAAACTCCAACTTCCTGCTCCACACCACCAAGGGCTCCTACATCCTCACGCTCTATGAGAAGCGCGTGGCGGTGGACGATCTGCCGTATTTTCTCGGCCTGATGGCGCATCTCGCCGAGCGCGGCGTCAGCTGCCCGCAACCGGCGCGCAACCGCGACGGCGCGGTCTATTCGAGCCTGTCGGGCCGCCCGGCCGCGATCATCAACTTCCTCGAAGGCATGTGGCCGCGCAAGCCGGCGGTCGTGCATTGCGCCGGGGTCGGAGAGGCGCTGGCGCGGATGCATCTCGCAGGGCGCGATTTCCCGCTGGTACGCAAGAACCCGCTGTCGGTCTCGGGCTGGCAGTCACTGTTCGCCCAGGCCGCCGATCGCGCCGACACCGTGCAGCCCGGGCTGTCCGCGCTGCTCTCGACCGAGCTCGATCTGCTCGCACGCACCTGGCCGACGCATCTGCCGGAGGGCGTCATCCACGCCGACCTGTTCCCGGACAACGTGTTCTTCCTCGGCGATCATTTGTCGGGGCTGATCGACTTTCCGTTCTCCTGCAATGACATCCTCGCCTATGACGTCGCGATCTGCCTGAACGCCTGGTGCTTCGAGGCCGATCATTCTCTCAACGTCACCAAGGCGCGCGCCTTCTTCAATGCCTATGGCCGGGCGCGACCGCTGTCGGAGGCCGAGCTCGAGGCGCTGCCATTGCTGGCGCGCGGCGCCGCGATCCGCTTCCTGCTGACGCGCCTGGTCGACTGGCTCAACGTGCCCGCCGGCGCGCTGGTGAAGCCGAAGGACCCGCTCGAATATGTCCGCAAGCTGCGCTTCCACCAGGCGGTGACCAGCGCGCGCGATTACGGCATCGGAGCATCGGCATGAGCGAGCTTCCGGTCGTCAGCATCTTCACGGATGGCGCCTGCTCGGGAAATCCCGGCCCGGGCGGCTGGGGCGCGATCCTGCGCTTCGGCGACAAGGAGAAGGAGCTGAAGGGCGGCGAGCCGCACACCACCAACAACCGCATGGAGCTGATGGCCGCGATCTCGGCGCTGGAGGCGCTGAAGAAGTCCTGTCAGGTCGAGCTCTACACCGACAGCCAATATGTCCGTCAGGGCATCACCGGCTGGATCCACGGCTGGAAGCGCAACGGCTGGAAGACCGCCGACAAGAAGCCGGTCAAGAACGCCGAGCTCTGGCAGCGCCTCGACACCGCGCTGAAGCCGCACAAGATCACCTGGCACTGGGTCAAGGGCCACGCCGGCCACCCGGAGAACGAGCGCGCCGACCAGCTGGCGCGCGATGGCGTGGCGATGGCGCGGATGCAGAAGAACGTGCGGGGCTGAGGTCTTCTTCTGTTGCGAGTGACCGCCGTCATTCCGGGGCGACGCGTCAGCGTCGAACCCGGAATCTCGAGGTTCCGGGTTCGCTTCGCGCCCCGGAACGACTGATCATCTACAGCAAAGCGCTCTAACTCACAGCTGCCCGAGCAGCGTGTCGCCGCCGGAGACCTCGACCTTGCCCGGCGCGGCTTCGAGGTTCAGCTTCGTCACCTTGCCGTCCTCGACCAGCATCGAGTAGCGCTTGGAGCGGATGCCGAGGCCGGCACCGGAGGCGTCGAGCTCCATGCCGATGGCCTTGGTGAACTCGGCATTGCCGTCGGCCAGGAACACGGCCTCGTCGCGCTGGTCGGTGTCGCGCTTCCAGGCGTTCATCACGAAGGCGTCGTTGACCGAGACGATCGCGATGCTGTCGACGCCCTTGTCCTTCATCGCATAGGCGTTGAGGAAGATGCTCGGCAGATGCATCTTGTGGCAGGTGCCGGTGTAGGCGCCGGGCACCGCGAACAGCGCGACCTTCTTGCCCTTGAAGATATCGTCGGTGGTTTTGACCTGCGGGCCTTCGCCGGTCATGACGCGGAACTGGGCCTGCGGCAGCTGATCGCCAACCTGAATGGTCATTCGAGTTACTCCTTCCCCTGGATGTGTCTTGCGAGCGTGTCTCGCGCGTGGCGCGCTACACTATGCGGCGGGCCGCAAACGGCAACGGCCCGCCGTGATCACGACTCCGTCATCGCACAACGGTGTTGCGCCGCCAACGGATCAAGCCGCGGCCGCCGGATTCTTCTTCTCGTCTCGCAGCTCACGACGCAGGATCTTGCCGACATTGGTCTTGGGCAGCTCGGTCCTGAACTCGATCTGCTTGGGCACCTTGTAGTTCGTCAGCTGCTCGTGGCAGTGCTTGATGATGTCCTCGGGCGTGAGGTTGGGATCCTTCTTCACGACGAACGCCTTGACCACCTCGCCGGTCTTCTCGTCCGGCAGCCCGATGACCGCGGTTTCGAGCACGCCCGGATGGGTCGCGATGACCTCCTCGACCTCGTTGGGATAGACGTTGAAGCCGGAGACCAGGATCATGTCCTTCTTGCGATCCACGATCTTGACCGAGCCGTCGGCGGCCATCACGCCGACGTCACCGGTGCGGAAGAAGCCGTCCGACGTCATCACCTTGGCGGTCTCGTCAGGCCTGTTCCAGTAGCCGGCCATCACCTGCGGGCCCTTGGCGCAGATCTCGCCGGGCTGGCCGAGCGGCACCTCGTTGCCGTCATCGTCGCGGATCGACAGCAAGGTCGAGGGCAGCGGCAGGCCGATCGTCCCGGTGAACTCGGTCGAGGTCGGCACGTTGCATGTCAGCACCGGCGCGGTCTCCGACAGGCCATAGCCTTCGGCGATGCTGCAGCCCGTCACCTGCTTCCACTGCTCGGCCACCGGACGCTGCACGGCCATGCCGCCGCCGTTGGAGACCTTCAGCTTGGAGAAGTCGATCTTCTTGAAGTCGGGGTGATGCAGCAGGCCGTTGTACAGCGTGTTGACGGCCGGGAACGTGTTCACCTGATACTTCATCAGCTCCTTGATGAAGCCCGCGATGTCGCGCGGATTGGGAATCAGCAGATTGGCGCCGCCGGCGCGCACCGCGAGCAGGAAGCAGCAGGTCAGCGCGAAGATGTGATAGAGCGGCAGCGCGCAGACGATCAGCAGCTGATCGACATGCGGCGGCTTGTCCATGACCGGCTGCAGCCAGGCATCGTTCTGCAGCACGTTGGCGACGACGTTGCGGTGGAGCAGCGTGGCGCCCTTGGAGACGCCGGTGGTGCCGCCGGTATATTGCAGGAAGGCGACGTCGTCGGGACCGATGACGGGCTTCTGGAAGCGCTTGCCGCGCCCGGCGGCGAGCGCGTCGTTGAACGGCACCGCGCCTGGCAGCGAGAACGCCGGCACCATCTTCTTCAGGCGGCGGACGACGAGATTGACGATCACCCCCTTGAAGCCGAGCAGGTCGCCCATGCTGGCGATGACGATGTGCTTGACCTGGGTGTGGCCGACCACCTGCTGCACGGTGTGGGCGAAATTCTCCAGCACGATGATCGCCTCGGCGCCGGAATCCTTGAGCTGGTGCTCGAGCTCGCGCGGCGTGTACAGCGGATTGACGTTGACCACCGCGTAGCCGGCGCGCAGCACGGCCGAGATCGCGATCGGATATTGCAGCACGTTCGGCATCATCAGCGCGACGCGCGCGCCCTTCGCCAGCCCCAGGCCCTGCAGATAGGCGCCCATCGCGACCGACATCTCGTCGAGCTCGCGGTAGCTGATCGCCTTGTCCATGCAGATGAAGGCGCGACGGTCGGCGAATTTCTTGAAGCTCTCCTCCAGCAGATCGACCAGCGACGGGTATTGGCTGGGATCGATATCGGCGGGAACGCCGGCCGGATAGTGCTTGAGCCAGATGCGCTCCATGAACCTTCCTCTCCTGATCGTCTCTTATGGTGATCGTCTTTTATGGTCGCTTGATGGGTCTGCGGCGCCGGTCGGTTCCGGGCGGCATTCGGCGGCCAAAATCTCACCTCCGGCCGGGCAAGGCAAGCGGCCGGGGCGTAGACGAAAGAGGAAGGTGAACACGGGGGACGCCCCCGTGCCGCAGACGCGGCGCGAGATCAGCCGTTCTTCGGTGCCGGCTTGCCGTCCGCCTTAGGCTTGGCGGCCGCCTTGGGCTTGCCGGGCTTCGCCGCGCTGTCCGATGCCGGTTTTTCCGCTGATTTTGCCGCGGAGTCGGGCTTGGCGGCGACGTGCCGCGCAGCGGCGGGCTTGGCATCGGCTGCTTTGGGGTCAGGCTTGGTGGCCGGCTTGGCCTCGCCATCGCTCTTGGCCGCCGTCCGGGTCGCCGGCTCGACGTCCTTCTTGGCGGCTGCATGCGCCTTCTTGCCGCGGTGCTTCGGCGGGGTCTGGGCATCGGCGTCAGCGGCCACGGCGGCGATCAGGGCCGCACCGGTGCGCGTCGGGCCGGTATAGACCACCACGGGCTCGGACGGCGCGGGCGCTGCCGCCAGGATTTCCGATGGCTTCAACGCCGGGGTCTGCAGCCCGGCGAGCAGCGTGCCGCCGGTCGTCGTCTCGCCCTCGGTGCTGGCCTCTTCGCCGTCGTCATCGCTGGCGGGCCGGTGCCGCCGGCCGTTGCACATGTCGTCGCGCAGGTTCGGCGGGGTGGCATCGACCGGCACGAGCTGCTCGACATTGCCGAGCGGCGCCTTCAGCCAGCTGAGCTGATTGCCGTTGAAGCCGCGGTCGAGCATCTGGATCGCGCGCACGGCGCGCGCCTGGCCCGAGGAGGCGCCGAGCACGACCGCGATCAGGCGCTTGCCGTTGCGGGTCGCCGACGCCACCAGATTGTAGCCGGAGGCGCAGATGAAGCCGGTCTTGAAGCCGTCGGCGCCGGGATAGCGTCCGATCAGCCGGTTGAAGTTCTGCACCACGCGGCGCCCGTAGCGGATCGAGGGGATGTGGACGAAGTACTCGTATTCCGGCAGGTCGCGGATGATGGCGCGCGCGAGGATCGCGAGATCGCGCGCCGAGGTGATCTGGCCGTCGGCCGGCAGGCCGTTCGGATTGACGTAGCTCGTCTGGGTCATGCCGAGCCGCTGCGCGGTCTCGTTCATCATGATCGAGAAGCCGTCGATCGAGCCGCCGATGCCTTCCGCCAGCACCACCGCCATGTCGTTCGCCGACTTCACCAGCATCATCTTCAGCGCGTTGTCGACGGTGATCTGCGTGCCCGGCCGGTAGCCCATCTTCGACGGCGACTGCGACGCCGCCGTGGGCGACACCGTCAGCAGCGTGTCGAGCGAGGCCTTGCCGTCCTTCACCGCCTTCAGCGTGACGTAGGCGGTCATCAGCTTGGTGACGGAGGCGGGGTACCACGGATAGGTCGCGTTCTGCGCCTCCAGCACCTTGCCGGAGTCGGCCTCGACGAGCAGCAGCGCCTCGGCATTGGCCAGGCGCGGCGCGAGCACGAGCGCGGCAGCAACAGCGATGATCTTCAGCGGGGAATAGCGGAACAACAGGCGAAGCGTCTGCACTGGTCTGGTCCGGTCCTTTGAGAACCCGCCTCGCGAGCGAGATGGGCAAACGGGCTTTCGGGTTTCAAGCGTGTCCGGCGCCGCGTCGGTTGCGGCAGGTCGCGAACCTATACCGGCTCGATGCTGGTTAACAGAGCCCAGCCATTCAATTCCACGATGAAAGCGTCCCGCCATCAGGCCTTGACGGAGTCGTCGGCCTCGTTTGCACCGAGCGCCGCGCGTGCGGTCTCTTGCACCATGAATTGGGCTTTCGCGAGTTCCGCGAAATGACCGCCTTTCGCCACGAGTTCATCGAACGTTCCGCTTTCGATCACGCGTCCGTTCTCGAACACCAGGATTCGGGTCGCGTTGCGGATGGTCGAGAGCCGGTGCGCGATCACGAAGGTCGTTCGGCCCTTCATCACCTCATCGAGCGCAGCGTTGAGCTTGGCCTCGGTGACGGCATCGAGCGCCGACGTCGCCTCGTCGAGAATCAGGATCGGCGGATCCTTCAGCAGCGCACGCGCGATCGACAGCCGCTGGCGCTCGCCGCCCGAGAGCATCCGGCCGCGCTCGCCGGCATTGGTGTCGAAACCCTGATCGGCGCGGTCGATGAACTCCAGCGCCTGGGCGCGGCTGGCTGCGGTGCGCAGCTCCTCGTCGGTGGCGTCGGGCTTGCCGACCAGCAGGTTCTCGCGGATCGAGCGGTTGAACAGCAGCGCCTCCTGGAACACCACGCCGATGTTCCGGCGCAGCGCCGCCAGCTTCAATCCGCGCACGTCCATGCCGTCGATCTTGATGAAGCCGGACTGCGGATCGAAGGCGCGATGCAAGAGCGCGATCGCCGTCGACTTGCCGGCGCCAGTCGGGCCGACCAGCGCGATGGTCTGGCCGGGCAGCGCGGTGAAGGTGAGGTCCTCGACCGCCGGACGCTTGCCGTCATAGGAGAACGAGACGTCATTGAGCTCGACGAGGCCGGACAGACGGGCGACATCGATCGCGTCGGGACGGTCGCGCACCGCGGGCACGGCATCGAGCACGGTGAAGAACTCGGCGAGCCGCGGCGCCTCCATGAACACGTTGTTGATGAAGGACACGACCTGCTCGAGCTTCTGGATCAGCATGGTCGCGAACGACACAAACATCACGATCTCGCCGACCGAGGTCAGCCCGGCCTGATGCAGCGCAATGCCGAGCGTGAAGATCGCGAGCACGGTGATGGTGGTCGAGGCGCGCGTGATCACCGTCACCAGCGCCCACCAGCCGAGCACCGGCATCTGCACCGACAGCAATTGTCCGGCGACGTGGCGCAGGCCCTGCACCTCGGCATCGATGCGGACGAAGCTCTGCACCAGCGCGACATTGCCGAGCGCGTCGGAGGCGCGTGCGGAGAGATTGCTGTAATGCTCCTCGACCTCGCTCTGCATGCCGTAGGTCTTGCGCACGACCAGCGTGGTCAGCACCGTAAAGACGACGCAGAGCACGAACAGCAGGATCGCGAGCCGCCAGTTGAGATACAGCGACAGCGGCAGCAGCACGACCACCGACATGATCGCGGCGAAATGCTCGCGGAAGAACGACAGCCACAGATGCCACAGCGCATCGGTGCCGTTGATCATCACCTTCATCAGCCGTCCCGAATGCGTGCCGGAGTGGAACGTCAGCGGCAGCTGCAGGATGTGCTCGAAATAGCTGGTGAGCACCGCATGGCGCTGGCGATGGGCCAGCCGGTCGGCCTGCAGCGCGACCCAGGCGCTGGCTGCGATCGTAAACAGGCCGAACGCGGCCCAGGCCCCGAGCAGCGGCCAGGCCGTCGCGGTCGATGCGTTGCTGGACAGCGAATCGACAATGCGTCCGAACAGCACCGGCTCGGCGAACTGCGCCACCGCCAGCGCGAGGTTGGCGATCGCCACGATCCAGCCGAGCCGCGCCTCCTTTCCCAGCAGTTGGAGCACGCGGATGTAGACACGGAGCAGGGACATGGGCGAGGCGCTTTTTGATCAGGCGGAGGCGGAATCGCGCCGGAGGGCGCGTCCGCATGTTAGCAAGGGATGGGCGACCGCGGCGAGCGCTCAATTCACCAGGCGGCTGTCGGCAGGCGGCAGGAAGCCGTTGTCGAAGATGTCGGCGGGATGCGGACGCTTGTGGACGAATTTGCGGTCCTCGGCGATCTGGTCGAGCGCGCGCTCGAACCGGGCGGGATCGATGCCGCCGATGCCATCGCGGCGCACGTCCGATGTCAGCACGTTGTCGGCCAGGACCGTCTGCAGCCGCTCCAGCTCGAGCTCGCGTGAGCCGTCCTCCATCCGGCTCACCACGTCGGCAATCGCGCCCTGAGGGTCCTTGATCGCGAGCTGGAGGCCGGACGTCAGCGCCCGCAGGACAGCTTTCACCGCGGCCGGCTGCCTGGCGGCGAAGCCGGGACTGACGATCACCGCGTGGCCATAGGCCTCGCAGCCATAGTCGGCGAAGCGCAGCACGGCGAGATCGGCGGCGGGCACGCCGCGGTCGCGCAGATTGATCGCCGAGAGGTAGGAGAAGCCGCTGACCGCGTCGACCTGGCCCGCCGACAGGATCGGCTCGCGCACGGCGGCGCCGACGCGCGACAGCTTGATGGTCTCGGGCTTCAGATGATTCTGCTTCACGACCGCCGGCCACAGCCGGATCGACAGATCGCCCTCGGCCACGCCCAGCGTCTTGCCCTCGATGTCGGCGAGGGCGTTGATGCCGCGGCTCTTGCGGGCGATGATCGCGTAGGGCGCGCGGTTGAACAGCACGAACACGGCCTTGACGCCCTGGCTGCCCGCACCGTCGCGATAGCGGATCAGCTCGTTGATGTCGGCGAGCGCCATGTCCGCCTCGCCCGACGCCACGCGCGCGATCGCATCCGGCGAGCCCTTGGCGTTCGTGAGCGTGACCGTCACGCCCTCGGCGCCGAACAGCCCGCGGCTGCTCGCGAGCACCACCGGCGCCATGCTGCCGTCGAGCGGGCGGTCCAGCGCGAACATGACGGCGACGGGACGTTTCGGCTCGTCGGCTGCAGCGCGCGGCTGCGACAGCCAGGCAGGCACGACGAAGGCCGCGACGAGCGCAAGGGCGAGCATGGTGACGGGTCGTCGCATACGCATCAGGTCACGCCGGTATTCGCAGGCCACACCGGTCGGTCACGCCGGTATCCTAATCAGTTCATCCGCGCCTCCGCACGCGCGTCACACGCTTCGATATGTCAAACTCGTGACAAACGCCCGGGCCGGCGGCGCCCGATCATGGCTGAACGAACCTGAACGGTCCATGAGCAAGGCCTGCGGCGATTTGCGGCTTCGACTCCTGGTTTCCAGAGGGGAACTGTCACCCCAGTTGAGGCGTTGGGTTCGCGAAATTTAATCGTACGGAGGTTCCCCATGATCGCACAGCGCGGAAATGTTTCACGCGCCGGCCGTGCTACTGTCCTGGCGACGGTGGCCGCGGTGACATTGACGGCCGTTCAGCCCACCCTCGCTTTCGCCGGATCGGCGCCGGCCGAGAAGGGCGTTGTCGCCAAGACGGTCAATGACGGCGGGCTGACCGATGTCAGCGCCCGCCGTCGTCACTATCGCGGCAATGGCGGCGCGGCTGCAGCCGCGGCCTTCGCCGGCATCGTCGGCACCGGCCTCGCCATCGCCGCGGCCCAGAATCGTCGTTCGTATTACGAGGATCACTACTACTACGGCCGGCCGGCCTATTACGGCGGCTACGGCCCGGGATATCACTATTATGGCGGCGGCCCGTATTACGGCGGCGGCTACTACAATCCCTGGTGATCATCGATGAGTGAGAAAGATCCGCCGGCCTCAGCGCCGGCGGATTTTTTCATGTCTGCGGCAGACGTTAACACCGCTGCCATTGATTTTAACTATTGTGTGCCGATGACTGATTCGATCGAGCGGCTCTATCGCGCAATCCTGGCGGCGAAGGACCAGGATCCCTCGCGCTCGCGCACGGCCAAGCTGCTGCAGCAGGGCACTGGCAAGATGGCCAAGAAGCTCGCCGAGGAAGCCATCGAGGTCGCGATCGACGCGGTGGGCGGTAACGCTGAGGCGGTGGTGCGCGAGAGCGCCGACCTGTTCTACAATCTGGCGGTGCTGTGGGCCGAGCTCGGCATTCAGCCGGAGGACGTCTGGCGCGAGATGGAACGGCGCGAGCTGCTCCTGGGCATTGCGGAGAAGCTGCCGAAATCGGCCTTGAAGATTGCCAAGGTCGCGCCGGGGCGGGTGGCGGAGCGACCGATCGTCGCGGCCGAGGAGAGGACGATCCGCAAGCGGCACTAGTGCCACGGGTCTCCATGTCGGCCTTGCGCATATGAGCCATGGACAAACGCGGCCCGGTTTGCTTCATCGCCAGCCATGCTCAGACGGATCTATGACTGGTGTATCGACGCCGCCCACAAGCCGCATGCCCTCTGGATCATGGCAGCGATCGCCTTCGCTGAAAGCTCGTTCTTTCCGGTGCCGCCGGATGTGATGCTGATCCCGATGTCGCTGGCGAAGCCGCAGCGGGCCTGGCTGTTCGCCGGCGTCTGCACCGCGGCCTCGGTCGCCGGCGGCGTGGTCGGCTATGCCATCGGTGCGCTGCTGTATGACTCGCTCGGCCAGTGGCTGATCCATCTCTATGGCCTGGGAGACAAGGTCGAGGCCTTCCGCGCCTCCTATGCGGAGTGGGGCGCGATCATCATCCTGCTGAAGGGGCTGACCCCGATCCCCTACAAGCTCGTGACGATCACCTCGGGCTTCGCGGGCTACAATCTCTTCCTGTTCATCGTCTGCTCGATCGTGGCGCGCGGCGGCCGCTTCTTCATCGCCGCGATCGTGCTGAATCGGTACGGCGAATGGATCCGGGTGCACATCGAAAAGCATCTCGGCCTGTGGGTGGCGCTCGGCGCGGCCGTGCTGGTGGCCGGCTTCGTCGTCGCGCTGAAGCTGATCTGATATGTCGGCGTTGCGCCAACGGCTGATCGCAGCCCCGGCGCTGCTCGCCATGGCGCTTTTGGCCGTGGGGCTGCCGACGCCATCATCGGCGCAGTCGGCGCCGGCCGCCGGCTTGCGCGAGGCGCCCCCACAGCCGCCGCCCGCGCCTGCTGCACCCGCGTCGCCGCCGTCCAATCCGGGGCTGGTGGAGGAGCTCGGCAAGCTGTTCGAGAAGATGTCGATCATCCCGCTGAAGCGTCCGGCCGAAGCCAGTGGCGAGCCGGCCGCCGGCGTCCCCGGGGACGCCGCGGGCCCGGCTCCCGCCGAGCAGCCGCCCCGCCAGCCCGCCCCTCCAGCCGGGAGCGGCGGCGCTGCGCAGGGCGGTGCCCTGAAAGAGACTGGCGACGCGCTCTCGCGGCTCACCAAGCCCTCCAGCATGGCGACGGGCCGCGTGGTCTGCCCGATCGCCGCCAACGGCACGCCGGATTGCAAGCTCGGGGCTGACAAATTGTGTCAGGGCAAGGGCTACAAGGAAGGCAAGAGCCTCAACACCGATTCGGCCGAGACCTGCTCGGCCCGGGTGCTGATTCCCGGCCGCCAACGCAAGCCGGGCGACTGCCGCACCGACACCTTCGTGACATCAGCGTTGTGCCAATAGGGACCGGCCGCTCCCGCCAGCGCCTCAACGCAAGACCCTCCACGGGCTTTTCCGGTCCCTCTGCGAGCGAATTGCCATGACGGCATGATGTCGGGCATGCTTGCGCGCAACGAGCATCACCGCATTTCACCAAGAGGAATTCCTGTCCATGTCCATGCCCGCCTTGTTCAAGGGGCGCCTGTCGATCCCGGTGATCGGCTCGCCGCTGTTCATCATCTCCGTGCCCGATCTGGTGATCGCACAGTGCAAGGCCGGCGTGGTGGGTTCGTTTCCGGCGCTCAACGCGCGGCCGGCCGCGCTGCTCGATGAATGGCTGGCGCGCATCACGGAAGAACTCGCCGCCTACGATCGCGCGCACCCCGAGCGTCCGTCGGCGCCGTTCGCGGTCAACCAGATCGTGCATCGCTCCAACAACCGGCTCGAGCAGGATCTGGCGCTGTGCGAGAAGTACAAGGTGCCGATGATGATCACCTCGCTCGGCGCGCGCGAGGAGCTGAACCAGGCGGCGCATCGCTGGGGCGGCATCGTCTTCCACGACGTCATCAATCAGTTCTTCGCCCACAAGGCGATCGAGAAGGGCGCTGACGGCCTGATCCTGGTCGCGGCCGGCGCCGGCGGCCATGCCGGCACGATCTCGCCATTCGCCTTCGTGTCGGAGACGCGCAGCTGGTTCGACGGCCCGATCGCGCTGTCGGGCGCGATCGCCAACGGCCGCGCCATCCGCGCCGCGCGCGTGCTCGGCGCCGACTTCGCCTATATCGGCTCGGCCTTCATCGCCACCAAGGAGGCGAATGCCGTCGAGGCCTACAAGGACATGATCACCAAGTCGGGCGCCGACGACATCGTCTATTCCAACCTGTTCACCGGCGTGCACGGCAACTACCTGAAACCGTCGATCGTCAACGCCGGCCTCGACCCCGACAACCTGCCGACCTCCGACCCGTCGAAGATGAGCTTCGGCACCGATGCCTCGGGCGAGCGTGCCAAGCCGAAGGCGTGGAAGGAGATCTGGGGCTCCGGCCAGGGCATCGGCGCCATCAAGGATGTCGTGCCGGCCGCCGAGCTGATCGCCCGCTTCAAGAAGGAATACGACGAGGCGATCGACCCGCCGCTGTGAGATGGCGCAGGCGCCGCCTGGCAAGACCGTGCCTCACTCTCGATGTCATTCCGGGGCGACGCGCGCCAGCGCGGCGAGCCCGGAATCCATCGGGCTTCGTGATCCGGCGTGAGATGGATTCTGGGTTCGTGCTGCGCACGCCTCGGAATGACAGCTGACAATACCGCGCTCATCTCGGTTCGCCTTGGGCGTGAGGCAGGCTCGGGCGCGAGGCAAGGGAGACCGTCAAACGAAAGACGCGGCAGCCGGGGGCTGCCGCGTCGTTTTTGTGAACCTGAGTTCGAGGGCTCGAACTACTCCAGCTCGATCGCCTGGAACTTGCCGCGCTCGTCGAGCGCCGTGCCCCAGATCTTGTGCGACGCCTGGTGCTCGGCGCGGCCGAAGCCGAGCTTGGCGCCAAGGCCGAGATCGACGCTCTGCATGTTCTCCAGCGTGTCGATCAGAGCCTCAGTGTCGAGCTGCGGACCGACCTTGCGCAGGGCCTGGATCAGCACGTTGGCGGCGACGTAACCCTCGAACGAGACGTAGGACGGCGCCTCACCCGGGAAGTACTTCTCCAGCGCGCCCTTGTACTCGAGCACGGCGCTGGAATAGCCGCCGACGGCCGGCACCACCTGGGTGACGATCACGCCGCTGGCATAGCGCGGGCCGAGCAGCATGAGCTCGTCGGACAGCTCGGTCGATCCCACGAACGAGACGTTGGTGTAGATCATGCTGGGGTACAGATCGCGCGTCTTCTCGATGAACTTCGCGGCCGCCCGATAGGTCGCCACCATGACGATGGCCTTGGGCGGGTTCTTCATCGCGCGCAGCTGGTTGACCGCCTCGTCGACGTCGACCGTGTTGCGCTTGTAGTTGAAGCGCACGATCGAGGTATCGGCCAGGCCGAGCGAGCGGAACGCCTTCGCGACACCGGAGAAGCCGGCATCACCATAGGCGTCCTGCTGCGCGAACACGGCGATGTCGCGCGGCTGCAGACGGCGCAGCTTCACCAGATAGCGCACGACGGTGTCGGTCTCTTCCGCGTAGCTCGCGCGATAGTTGAAGACATAGCGATCCGGCGGATCGTTGCGCAGGATGTTGGCGCCGGTGAACGCGCCGTAGAACAGCGTGCGGCGCTGCAGGGCGTAGGGCATGGCGACCGCCGAGGTCGGCGTGCCGACATTGCCGATGAAGCCGAACACCTTGTCCTTTTCATAGAGCTGCTTCATCGCATCCAGCGTGCGCGACGGCTCGTAACCGTCGTCCGCCGAATAGAGTCGCAGCGACCGGCCGGCGATGCCGCCGGAGTCGTTGGCGCGATTGAAGGCGGCCTCGATGCCCAGCTTCATCTGCCGGCCCAGCTCCTTCGACGCGCCCGAGAACGGCGCGGCGATGCCAAAGCGGATTTCGTTGGCGCTGACGCCCTGGACGTTGCTCGCCGAGGGCGGCGGCAGCGTCGCCGTCGGCGCCGTGGCGGCAACCGCCGCCGACGGGGCGATCACCCCGGCGAGGCTGGTGGCGGTCTGGCTCGGCGCGGTCTGGCCCAGCGATCGCTCCAGCTCTGCGAGCTGGCGACCTGCGGTGTTGCAGTCGGTCTGAGCTGCGCCCACGCGGTTGCGTCCGTCGGCGACGTAGCCGTTGAACACGCGCGTCAGCTCGTCGCGATCCGAGCCGCCGGTGGAAGCCTCCCGGATCACCTCGCGAAACTTGTCGACAATGGCCTGGACGCGGCCCTGGTCGATCGCCTGACAGGCGGATGCTGCTCCCACGATCGGCCCGACCCGGCTCGCAAGATTACGCACCACATCCGCATTGGTGCCCGCCGCGCTGGCGGGCGTTGCGAGCAATGCCGCAACCAAGAACACGCTAGAACGAAAGCTCATTGCCACTATCCCACTATGGACCCCATCCAGGTCTTCCGCCTGGTGATTTGACGCTCTGTGTCTGCGACGGATTAGACTTACGACCGCCATCATGCACAGACCAGCTTTTCCTAAGAGCATGACCATTTCGGTAACCAGGCACGCCTTTCTCCGATCATGCTTTAGAAGCGGCTAATACGTCGCCTACAACCAGTTCTTTTCCCCTCAATCTTTAGTCTATTCCAGTTCGATCGCCTGATACGTGCCGTTCTCGTCGAGCGCGGTGCCCCAGATCTTGTGCGAGGCCTGATGCTCCGCGCGTCCAAAAGCAAGTGGAGTCCCGAGGCCGAGATCGAGGCTGCGCATCGATTCCAGCGTGTCGACCAGCCGTTCGGTGTCGAGCGGGTTGGTCTGCTTCAGCGCCTGCACCAGGATCGTCGCCGCGATGTAGCCTTCCAGAGACGTGTAGTCCGGCGCCTCGCCGGGCGCGAATTTCGCCAGCGCATTCTTGTAGTCGAGCACGAGACTCGAATAGCCGGAAACGGCCGGAACGCCCTGCGTCACGATGACGCCGTTGGTGAAGCGCGGACCAAGCAGCTTCAGCTCGGTCGCGAGTGAGGTCGAGCCGACGGCGGAAACGTTGGCGTAGATCAGGCCGGGCACGGCATCGCGAGTCTTCTCGATCAACTTGGCGGCGGCACGATCGGTCGCCACCATGATGATGGCCTTCAATCCCGGCTTGTGCGCCTTGATCTGATTGACGGCCTCCTCGACGTCCATGGTCGCGCGCGGATAGCTGAAGCGCGTGACGGGATCGGCGATGTTGAGCTGCCGATAGGCCTTGGCGACCCCTGCAAAGCCGTCGTCGCCGAACGCGTCCTGCTGGGTGAAGACGGCGATCTGCTTCGGCGGGATGCGCTTCATCTTCACCAGGTAGCGCACGATCGCAGCCGTCTCCTCGGCGTAGCTCGCGCGATAATTGAAAACGTATCGATCGGGCGGGTCGCGTCTCACCACGGCCGCACCCGTGTTCGGTGCGAAGTAGAGCGCCCGCCGTTCAAGCGCGTAGGGGATCGCGACCTCGGAGTTCGCGGTGCCGACATTGCCGATGAAGCCGAACACCTGCTCCTTGTCATAGAGCTGCGACATCGCCCCCAGCGTGCGGTTCGGATCGTAGCCGTCATCGGCCGCGACGAGGCGCAGCGTGCGGCCGTTGATGCCGCCGGCTTCGTTGGCCCGCGCGAACGCGATCTCGATGCCCTGCCGCATCTGCCGCCCGGTCTCCTTGCGGATCCCGGAGAACGGCAGGACCATGCCGAACCGGATCTCGCGATCGGTGACGCCGCGGACCGGACCGGAGGTGACGGCGCCGGTTGTCGCCTCGGCCCGCGACGTCGGGCCCGCGGCGGCCGGCTGGCTGAGCGAGCGCTCGAGCTCCGCGAGTTGCTGCTCCGCGGCTGCACAATTTCCCTGCGACGACCCCGTGCGACTACGGCCCTCGGCGATGTAGCCGTTGAACGTGCGCGTCAGCTGATCGCGCTCGCCGTCATTGTTGGAGGACTGACGAATGGCCTCGCGGAATTTGTCGACGATGGTCTGAACGCGCCCTTGCGCGATGCCCGGGCAGGCCGATGCCTGTCCCACGATCGGACCAACCCGACCGGCGAGATCCCTGACGGCGTCGGTTGCCGCCGCAAAAGCGGGGCTGATGGACGCGGAAACCAGGCTTCCGATGATCAACGCGGACCAATGAACTGCCATCGTACTATCTATCCGTCTGCTCTACGAGCTGCTGCTAATCCTCACCGCTCTGCTATTCGTGGCATTTCGAATTAATGTCGGGTTTCTCTGTCGCTGTTTTATCGTGGTCGTCGGGGGCTGGTTTTGGGCCAGCGGTATTCTAGTCAAGCTCGATCGGTTGATAGTTGCCGGTTTGGTCCAGCGCCGTGCCCCAGATCTTGTGCGAGGCCTGGTGCTCCGAGCGGCCGAAGCCGAGCTGGACGCCGAGGCCGAGATCGAGGTTGCGCAGGGTCTCGAGCGTCTCCACCAGCTGCTCGGTGTCGAAGCTGCGGCCGGCGCGCTTCAAGCCCTCGATCAGCACGCTGGCCGAGATGTAGCCCTCCAGCGACATGTAGTCGGGAGCCTCGCCGGGGAAGTATTTCGCCAGTGCATTCTTGTAGTCCAGCACCAGGCTGGAGTAGCCGGAGACCCCCGGCACCGTCTGGGTGACGATGACGTTGTCGGTGTAGCGCGGGCCGAGCAGCGTGAGCTCGCTGGCGAGCGCCGAGCCGTCCACCGCCGAGATGTTGGCGAACACCGCGCCCGGAAAGACGTCGTGGGCCTTCTCGATGAACTTGGCGGCGGCGCGGGTGGTGGCCAGCATGATCACGGCGCGGACCGGCGTCTTCAACAGCCTGAGCTGGCTGATGGCGTCGTCGACCTCGACGCTGTTGCGCGGATAGTTGACCCGCACGATCGTGTTCTCGTTGGCGCCGATAGTGCGGAAGGCCTTGGCAACGCCGGCGAAGCCCGCGTCGCCAAACGCGTCGTTCTGCGCGAACACGACGATCTGGCGCGGCTGCAGCTTGCGGACCTTCACGAGATAACGGACCAGCGCATCGGTCTCCTCGGCATAGCTCGGCCGGTAGTTGAAGACATAGCGATCCGGCGGATCGTGCCGCACGACGTTGGCGCCGGTGTAGGGCGCGAAGAACAGCGCGCGGCGCTCGAGCGCATAGGGTATCGCGACGGCCGCAGTGGCGGAGCCGAAATTGCAGAGGAAGCCGAGGACCTGATCCTTCTCGTACAGCTGCTTCATCGCATCGAGCGTGCGCGACGGATCGTAGCCGTCGTCAGCGGTGACGAGCTTCAGCACACGGCCATTGACGCCGCCGGCCTCGTTGACGCGGTTGAAGGCGGCCTCGACCCCGATCTTCAGCTGCCGCCCGCTCTCCTTCACCGGGCCGCCATAGGGGATGACCATGCCGAACTTGATGTCGCTCTGGGTGACGCCGCGCGTCTCGACCGCGGGCGGCAGGATCTGCGCCGGCATTGTCGCCGCGACGGCGCTCGACGGCGCGAGCGTCACGGCGGGCAGGTTGGGTCGGGTCGGGGCCGGTGCCGCGATCGACTGTTCGAGATCGGCGAGCTGGCGGTCGGCGCTGCGGCAGTCCATCCGGCCTGATGTGACCAGGCTTCGGCCCTCAGCCACGTAGCGATCGAGCAGGCGGGTCAATTCGTCGCGGTCGGCCTCGCTGGCGGCGGCCTCGCGGATGACGAGCTGAAACTTCTCGATGATCGCCTGAATGCGCGGCCGGGCGATGTCGCGGCAGGCGAGCGCCGAGCCAACGATCGGTCCGACGCGGCTGCCGAGCTGGCGCGCCACGCTCACATTTTCGCCGGACGCGGCGAAGGCTCCGCTGGTCACGATGCTCCCGAGCAGGACGACTGCGATACGGGCGTGAGCTAACGGACCGCGTGCTGCCGCTTTCTGCGGTAGGACGTCGATCATGATCGCCTTGAGAGAGATGTTGGCTGTCGGCTCAGTCGAAGCGGATTAGCGAACCCGCTCCATCTGACCCGTCTTCTGATTCCACTGCATGAACTGCTGCAGCATCGGCTTTTCGGGAGTGTCGGTATCAGCTGCAGGCGTGGGCGCCGGGGCGTCCGCGAGCAGCGACTTGAACTGCGACAAAGCGGGAGCCTGCGGCTCGGCGCGCTCCGGCAGCGAGCTGGTCTGGTCGGCCTTGGCGTCCTGGGCATCGGCCGCGACCGGCGGCAGCGTCTTCATTGACTGCACGGCGGCGACGAAGGACGAGCTCGCATCGGGCTGGCGCCACACCGGAACGATGTTGACGAAGAACAGCGCGACGACGGCGGCGACGCCGGTGGCCGCCGCGAAGCGGCCGGCGATCTTGAACACGACCGAGCGGCGGTCGCGGTCGCGCTCGAATCCGGGCGGCTCGCCCATGACCTGAGGGTTCAGCGACTGACGAAGGGATTCGAACACGGCGGTCTCCAGGCGAGCATCGAGCGGTCCTTGCTGTCCCGAAGCGGGACGCTCGGCCGCCTCCGCTGCCTTGGTGGTGTCACCGACGAGAGATAGACGCGCGGCTTCCGGACGTTCACGCAACCACCGCGGTGCATAGTGCAGCGGGTCCTGCGGGTTCATCGGATTCTGTTCACTCAACGAACTCATACGCTACTCCTCTGACGCTCGATTCCGGTCAACTGTTCGCTTCTGTCACGGTCGTATGAGAGCAAGTTTCAAACGAAGGACGGGAGCGGTTCTGCCACTTCAGTTCACACGGAATCATCTGCAGAATCAGACGTTTCGCGCGGATCGAGGATCGCACGTCGAAGGTCCCTTCCTGCCGGACGCCCTGGCACGTTGACCGTGCCTTTGACGCCACCTTTGAAGCCATGCCCCGCCCCCTGACGAGTGTCAATTGTTCGGAACCGCCTAAAGCCGTCGGTTCCGGATTATATGTACGTTAAAGTTATCATCATGATGTGATCGAAATGAGGCATAAAGAGTCTTGACGCAGATGCTCAGGATTTGCGTCTCATTCGTGCCCAATTTGCGCCTTGATTCGATCATCATCGAACTATGTCGGGCGCGCCGCTGTCGATTTTCGAGCGGCTTAGCGTCGATTTAACCATCCGTTAACCATCTGGCGCCGACAGTTAACCAATCACTAAGAAGGGTTGGGTCGGATGGTCATGAGTGCCAGCGCTGAAACGGTGCGTCCTGTTATTCGTCTGCGCGGGCGCTCCTACGTCGCCTTCGTGTTTACGCCGGTCGTGCCGATCGCCGACTGGCTCGGCGAGCTCGATGCGACGCTCGCAGGCTCGCCCGGCTTCTTCGTCGGCAAGCCGATCGTGCTCGACCTCTCCGCCGTCGATCTCAGCCCGCTCGCGATCACGCACCTCATCAAGAGCATCGAGTCGCGCAACATCCGCGTGCTCGGCCTTGAAGGCGTCGAGCAGGGCCGGCTGTCGCTCGGCATGCCGCCCTTGTTGTCCGGCGGCCGTCACTGCGCCGTGCAGGAGATCGAGCCGGAGAAGCCACAGCTGCAGCAGCCGACCTCGCTCTTGCTTGACCAGCCCGTGCGCTCCGGCCAGTCGATCGTGTTTCCCGACGGCGACGTCACCGTGCTCGGCGCGGTGTCCTCGGGCGCCGAGATCGTCGCCGGCGGCTCGATCCATGTCTACGGCGCGCTGCGCGGCCGCGCGATGGCCGGCATCAACGGCAATTCGGCGGCGCGCATCTACTGCCAGAAGATCGAGGCCGAGCTGGTCGCGATCGACGGCTACTACCAGACCGCCGAGCAGATCGACGCCGGCCTGCGCGGCAAGGCCGCGCAGGCGCGGCTCGAAGGCCATTCCATGAAGATCGTAGCTTTGAGCTGAGTAGCAGGAGGATTCCCAAGATGACCAAAGTACTTGTTGTGACGTCGGGCAAGGGTGGCGTCGGCAAGACCACCACGACGGCGGCGATGGGCGCGGCGCTGGCGCAGGCCGGCGAGAAGGTCGTGGTGGTCGATTTCGACGTCGGCCTGCGCAATCTCGATCTCGTGCTCGGCGCCGAGCGCCGCGTCGTGTTCGATCTCATCAACGTCGTGCACGGCGTCGCCAAGCTGCCGCAGGCCCTGATCCGCGACAAGCGGCTGGAGAATCTGTGGCTGCTGCCGGCCTCGCAGACCAAGGACAAGGACGCGCTCACCGAGGACGGCGTCGGCCGCGTCATCCACGAATTGCGCAAGACGTTCGACTGGGTGATCTGCGACAGCCCCGCCGGCATCGAGCGCGGCGCGATGCTCGCGATGCGCTACGCCGACGAGGCGATCATCGTCACCAATCCGGAAGTGTCCTCGGTGCGCGATTCCGACCGCATCATCGGCATGCTCGATTCCAAGACCGAGCGCGCGGAGAACGGCGAGCGCGTCGCGAAGCACATCCTCATCACCCGCTACGATGCCGGCCGCGCCGCGCGCGGCGAGATGCTGTCGATCGAGGACGTGCTGGAGATCCTGGCGACGCCGCTGCTCGGCATCGTGCCGGAGAGCCAGGACGTGCTGCGCGCCTCCAATGTCGGCTGCCCGGTCACGCTCAACAGCCCGGCCAGCGCGCCGGCGCGCGCCTATCACGACGCGATGCGCCGCCTGCTCGGCGAGGAGGTCGAGATGCAGATCCCGACCGAGCGCAAGGGCCTGATGAACCTGCTGCTCGGACGGAGGGCTGCATGAGCGTATTGCGGCTCTTTACCGGACGCGCAGCCTCTGCGCCGGTCGCGCGGGAGCGGCTGCAGATCCTGCTCGCGCATGAGCGCAGCCTGCGCGGCCAGCCCGATCTCCTGATGCAGCTGCGCGAGGAAATCCTCGCCGTGGTTTCGCGCCATGTGCTACTCGATCCGGACAAGGTCATCGTCCGCATGGACCGGGGGAAGCATGTCTCGACGCTCGAGGTCGACATCGAACTGCCCAACGGCGCCGATCGCGCCTTCGCCAGCGCGGGCTGACGCGTGGGAAAGACTGCGCTGATGCGGCCGATCTTCCGCGTCACGGACGCCAGCGTCGTCGTCAGTCCCGATGCCGCGGGCCCCTGGGACCCGACGATGCAGCACGGCTCGGCGCCATCGGCGCTTGTCGTGTGGGCGGCCGAGCGCATCGCGACCAAGTCGCCGATGCGCATCGCCCGCGTCACCATCGATCTGATGCGCCCTGTGCCGCTCGCCGAGCTCACGGTCGAGACCGAGGTGCTGCGCGAAGGCCGCAAGATCCAGCTCTGCGCCGTGCGCCTGCGCGCCGGCGACACCGTGGTGGTCACGGCGACGGTGCTCAAGATCCGCCAGGATGCGGTGCCGCTGCCGGAAGATGTCCGCGAGCTGCCGGTCGATCTCGTCGGCCCCGACGACGCGCAGCCGGAGCCGGCGGACTTCTCCACCAGCCCGTTCGTCCGCGGCATGACCCTGCGCGCCGCGCGCGGCCGCTTCGGCGTCCGGGGGCCCGGTGCGATCTGGTATCGCGTCGACTGGCCACTGGTCGAGGGCCACGCAGTGTCGCAAGCGATGCGCGCGGTGGTCGCCAGCGACTTCTGCAACGGCACGTCGGCCGCGCTCGACTTCCACAGCTACACGTTCCTCAACGCCGACCTCACCGTCAACATGGCCCGCGAGCCGGTCGGCGACTGGATTCTGCTCGATGCCGAAAGCTGGATCGGCCCCGATGGGGCAGGGCTCGCGATGGCCCGGCTGGGCGACGCCAAGGGCTATTTCGGCCGCGTGGTGCAGAGCCTGGTGATCGAGAAGCGGTGAGGGGGAGTGCACCCGATCGCGTCTCGATCGTGATCTAGCGGCACTGTGTCCCTGCAGACGGTGC
>NZ_CAFI01000334.1 GCF_000239775.1 Bradyrhizobium sp. ORS 375 | reverse complement strand
CACGCCCCTCTGCATGAGGACGGGATGTCGGGGAATAGAACATGATTTCGGAAAATAAGCAAGAAGAATTTTGCCAGCAAGCCGAGAGCCGATCCAGACGCAAGGCCCGTTGAACCTTCACGCCGCCCGCGTCAGCGCGGCGGTCTTGGGATCGTAGACGTAGCCGGTGATGGTGCCGTCCTTGATCCGCTCGACGACGTCGTCGATCACGAACAGCGGCACCAGGAACCATTCGCGCGGGACGATCGGGTGGCCCATGCGGTCGTTGATGGTGATGTCGAGCCGGGCGGGCGCGAAGACGCGGTGGATGATGTTTTCGAGCCGGGTGCGGTTGATGTTGAACAGCTCGTAGGTGGCGACGATCTCGACGTCGGCCATCAGGAAGGTCGGATCGAGCCTGGCATTGGCGATGCGCGTGGCGACGTCGTTACCGGTAACGCCGATCTTGTGCAGCACCTCGCGGTGCGCCGCGACGTCGGGATGATCGGACTTGCTGCGCAGCACATAGACGGTGCCGCTCGCCTCGTCGCCGTCCTCGGTCCTGTCCGCGAACAGGGGTCCGGCATTCGGCTCGGTGACCCGACGACCCGCCTCGTCCTTGTAGAGCGCGCGCTGCAGCGAACGCAGCAGCAGATCGCTCTCGGTGGCATTGGAATAGATCACGCGCAGCCGGGAATCGGTCTCGCCGTTCGGCGCCTTGAAGGGCTCGCCGACGGCGGCGACATAGGCCAGTTGGCCACCGAGGATGAAGAACTGTCCCGCCTTGATCTCGGCCTTGAGGAAGCCGGTATCCTTGACGATCGGCCGCGTGGCGCGCAGGCCGGAGCGGATCTCGTTTTGCACCTGGTCGAACAGCGGCTTGAAGCGCTCGAAATCCTCGCATCTGCTCCGGTTCGCGATCTCCTCGGCGGCGCGCTTGTCGGCGGCGGAGCGGACGTGGCGCAGCTCGGTGAGGTCGTCGGCCGGCGCCTCGACGCCGAGCTCGGCCAGCAGCGCGTCGTCGTCCATCTCCTCGGCGAAGCCGGACGGCGCGGCGCCGGCGCCGGCGAGCAGCCCCTGATGATCCATCGGCGCCAGCAGGCTGCGGCAGTCCTCCTGGTCGCGCAGGCGGTCGAGCCTCACGGCATAGATGCGCTCGAAGATGTCGCGGCCCTCGCCATGCTGGGGGACGCGGCCATGCTCGGTGACGAAACGCTGGATCTCCTCGAAGCCGGCGATGATGCGCTCCTCGCGCGCGGTCCGGCCGCCTTCCTGTTTCGTCTCGACCTCGACGCCCAACTCGGCGAGCAGGGCATCGTCCTCATCGGTGAAATCAACCACGCGCAGCCTCCGCCTTCATGCGCGCCAGGAACGCCACGCCTTCGGCCATGCGCTTTTCCCACGCGTCCGCCGAGGTGATCAAGGGCAGCCGGCCGCGCTCCTGCTTGAACCGGACCGCCCGCCGCGCCAGCTCGCGTGCCTCCTCCATGGACATGGTGACGCGCTTGGCCTCGATGATCTCCTTGATCCGGCGCAGGCTGTCCTCGGTCATCGCCTTGGACAGGATCGCATAGGCCTCGCCGAACGGATTGATGCGGTCGATCATGTCGATGTCCAGCTCGCGCACGTCCATGGCAAAGCGGCGGACACCGTCGACGAACGCCGTGTTCGGGCTCGCCTCTCCGCCGCCGGCGCCACCTACCGCGATCTCCTTGGCCTTCTGCGTCAGGTTGAGCGCGGCGATGGCGTGCTGGCGCACCGCCTCCTGGTCCTCGTCATCCAGCTCGGGATATTTGTCCTTGATGATCTTGCCGAGGCGAAGCTGCGTCAGCTCCTCCGGCACCAGCTCGGAATCGAACAGGCCGCGTTCGATCGACGGCTTGTCCTGCACGAAGGCGGCGACGACCTCGTTCAGATCCTGCTGGCAGATGCGCTGCGCCTCCGGGCTCTTCGGCGTCACGAGACCCTTGATCTCGATCTGGAATTTTCCGGTCTCCTCGTTGAAGCCGACGTTGCACTTGGTGGGATCGTAGCCGGCCTCGCCGTACTGATAGCCCGGCGCCGCCTCATTGCTTGGGTTCTTCGGCTTGAACTCGAAGCGCGGCGCCAGCACCTGTTCCATCAGCAAGCTCGCGGCGATCGCCTTCAAGGTGTCGTTGACGGCCTCATTGACGAGCTCTTGAGAGGCATCCGGCTCGGCGATCAGATTGGTGAAGCGGGCGCGGGTCTTGCCGGGCGCGTCACGGGTGGCGCGGCCGATGATCTGCACGACCTCGGTCAGGCTGGCGCGGTAGCCGATGGTCAGCGCGTGCTCGCACCAGATCCAGTCGAAACCTTCCTTCGCCATGCCAAGCGCTATGATGATGTCGACGAAGTCGCGGTTGGTCTTCTGCGCGGGGTCCTTCAGCGCCGCCGACACACGGTCGCGCTTCGCCGGATCGTCCTCCACCAGATCGGCGATCCGCAGCACGCGGCCGGACGGTGTCTTCACGAGCTGGAAGCCGGTCGCGGGATCGGAGCCCTCCCACTCGCCGAGTGCGCCGATGATGTGCTCGACTTCCTTGATCTTGTCCTTGGTGCTTTCGCGCGAATTGACCGAGGGAATGTGGACGATCGTCTTTTCTGCGGGGTCCAGCACCTTCAGGATGTCGTCGGCATAGGACTTCTCGTAGAAGAAATAGCCGATGTCGAGCTGCTTCAGATGCTCATAGCCGTTGAGCTGCTCGTAATACGTATAGGTGACGGTCTGGAACTTCGCCTCGTCCTGCGGCGCCAGCACGGCCTCGGCGTCGCCGCGGAAATAGGAGCCGGTCATGGCGACCAGATGCACCTTGTCGCGGGCGATGAACTGGCCGAGATGCAGGCCGAGCTTGTTGTCGGGATTGGCGGAGACGTGGTGAAACTCGTCGACCGCGATCAACCTTCCGTCGAACGCCTCGACGCCGTATTGGTCGACGGCGAAGCGGAAGGTGGCGTGGGTGCAGACCAGCACCTTGTCATCGCTCTCCAGGAACGCCGCGACCGACTTCACCTTGCCGCCATTGTCGGCGCCCGGCGCATTGCAGAGATTCCACTTTGGCTCGACGTGCCAATCGGCCCAGAAGCCGTATTGGCTCAGCGGCTCGTCGTTGAAGCTGGCGCCGATCGAGCGCTCGGGCACGACGATGATAGCCTGCTTCACACCCTGATTGTGCAGCTTGTCGAGCGCGATGAACATCAGCGCGCGGCTCTTGCCGGAGGCCGGGGGCGACTTGATCAGCAGATATTGCTCGCCGCGCTTCTCATAGGCCAGCTCCTGCATCGGCCGCATGCCCAGCGCATTGGCCTTGGTCGAGCGGCCGGTGCGGGCATAGGAGACGGACACCGACGGCACGTGGCGCGGCTGCGCCTGTTGCGGCTGCCGAAGCCTGGCCGACTGGAAGAAGCTCTCGCCGGCTTCCGGAATGTCCGACGTATCGATCTGGCTGTCCGGCATGGCGGTCAGCTCAGCTAAGCGCTTTTTTGAGATAGGCATCGAAATGCTTTCTTTCGCTGGACGTCGCCTTGCGGGCGCTGATGATGCGAATAAGTCCGTTGCGCTCGGTGTGGACGACGCAGACGACGACCACCCCGCCGAGCAGGCCGAAGCTCTTCTCCCTGACCTCCCCGAACGGGTAGCCCGACGCATCCGGCCCGGTCAGCACCGGCCCATGGAAGATCGACGCCGCCTCCTCGAACGACAGGCCGTGCTTGCGCACATTCGACGCGTTCTTCTCGGGGTCCCATTCGAACCCGTCCATCGGCTGCCCCACCCGCGACTTCTGTGTTCATTATATGTTCTCTTCGGCCGGAGTCCAGCGGGCGATTGAAGATGAAGGGCATCCTTGACAAGTCGGAGAGTAGCAAGCCTCGACGCTCCCTAGTTCGTCATTGCGAGCGAAGCGAAGCAATCCAGTCCTTTACTTGCCGCTCCTTGATTGCTTCGCTTCGCTCGCAATGACGACGGCACGCTGCTCACGCCTCGGCTTTCGACCTGCGGCCCGGCCGCTTCTTGCCTTCCTTCGCCGCCTGCTCGGCGGTCATCTTCGTGTACATCTCGAACAGCTTCTCCAGCCGCTCGGTGTCATTGCGAAAGCGCCGGCCGATATAGATGCGCTCCAGCACCTCGTCGTTGCGCTCGTGCGCGGCACGGAGGTCGTCAGGCATTTTGTCGGGGTCGTAGAGGTCGGCGATGGTCGCGGGGAAGTGGGCTTCGCGCGTCAGCAGGATATCCTCGGCACAACGAACGAGATCTGCCTTGTTCTTCTCAGTCAGCGGCGGAAGCGGGAACGTATTCCATCCGAGAGTATTCGAATAGCGGTAACGAGTTTCAAGCTTTCCGCAAATCGTCCCTATCCAAACTATATGCATACGAGATGCAATCAACGCCAAATTCCAGAGAGGCGCATCGTAGATCGCAAGCGCAAGGTTGGATATTCTGACATCTGCACCTAACAGGCCGCACGGCAAATATTGGCGACGCTCAGACGATACGCTAGGGATGATTATGGTGTTCTCCTCACCGATAATCGTTCTCTCAAACTTGTAGGGCGTTTCGAGCCCTGCCCTCCCTCTCTCGCTACCATGCAGACGATACTCTCGGACATAAGAAAGCCTCTCCGCAATCGGAGGAATCGAGTAGGCAAGTTCAGCTTGGTGATCAGAGATCCAAAGACAGTAACGTAGCGAACCGTTGATAAACTCGCTTGAACCTAAGATAGGTCGAATGAGCGGCTCAACCTGCGGGAATGACCGCAAGAGGTGACCTTTCTCTTCCGGGCTAAGCAGCAGGTATCCTTGATCTCTCGGAATGTTCCCGCCGAACATGGTAGCCGTATTCGAGATCGGCGCTGAAGCCTTTTTGACGATTACATTTTCACCAGCCGCCAAGTACGGGTTGATGTTGCCTACCACCTTACGGGTATCACCATCAAAAATTTGCTTAGCAACATCTCGGCGCGTGGTCACCCCTATGATCACGCAAGTAACTTGGGCATTTCTCGCTGCGTTGTTTCCCCAATGGAAGTTATCATGGGCAAAGAATATGGATTGCCCGGCGCCCAGTATTCGAGGCCAAACGAGTGGAACTTGAACGCCTTGACAGATCGAGTTGGTCGAGACGAACGCAAAAGCGCCTCCACCCTTTATGTATTCAGAGGCTTTCCAGAACCACCCGACAATGTAATCGATAGCGCGGACATCCTGCTTTCCAGACTTAAACGATTGCAGATCCGATTTCTGTTCTCTCGTTTGAAATTTGTCTCCAACGTAGGGGGGGTTTCCGCAAACGTAAGTCTCGCCGCCTTGGTTCTCGAAATCAATTTGGGCTTGATCCAGCGGCGAATGCAAAAGATCGTCTGCGTGGTACTTCACGCTCGATCCACTTGGCGGGCAAATGGCCAGCCAATTCAGACGCAGCGCGTTCCCGCAAGTGATCCAGTTGTCATCCTCCAAAGGCAGAAAATCCTTAAGTGCCTCCTTCTGCCCCCGATACATCACATCGCACTGATACTCCGCGATGATCAGCGCCAAGCGGGCGATTTCCGCCGGAAAATCGCGCAGCTCGATGCCGCGAAAATTGGTCAGCGGGATCTCGGTCTTCCGCTCCGACTCGCCGCGCCGCTGATTGATCTCCGCTTCGATCTTCCGCATCTCCTTGTAGGCAATGACGAGGAAATTACCCGAGCCGCAGGCGGGATCGAAGACGCGGATGCGCGCCATGCGGTTGCGCAAATTGAGCAGCTTGCGGGTGTTGTCGCCGGCCTCTTCCAGCTTCTCCCGGAGATCGTCGAGGAACAGCGGGTTGAGCACCTTCAGGATGTTCGGCACGCTGGTGTAGTGCATGCCGAGCGCGCCGCGCTCCTCATCCTCGGCGACCGCCTGGATCATCGAGCCGAAGATGTCCGGATTGATCTGCTTCCAGTCGAGACCGCCGATGTGCAGCAGATAGGAGCGGGCGATGCGGCTAAAACGGGGGACGTCGAGGTTGCCGGAAAACAGTCCGCCATTGACGTAAGGGAAGGCGTCGGCCCAGCGCGGCAGCTTTGCCTCGGCGCGCTCCGCGGTCTTGATATTCATGGCGCGGAAGATCGCGCCGATCACCTCATGGGCGTTGGTGGCGTCGCTCATCTGCGCGATGGTCGCGGTGAACAGATCGTCGCCGTGGAAGATATCGGTGCTCTCGGCGAAGAAGCAGAAGATCAGCCGCGCCATGAAATGGTTCATGTCGTGGCGGCGCTCGTCCGTGCCCCAGTCCGGATTGGTCTTGAGCAACTCGACATAGAGCCGGTTGAGGCGGCCGGTGGCGCGGATGTCGAAGGCGTTGTCGCGGATCTGCTTGACGGTGGTAATGCCCGCGAGCGGCAGGAAGAAACCGAAATGGTTCGGGAAGTCCGGGTAGGCGCAGGCGACGGTCTCGCCGCTGCCGAGGTCTTCCGCTTCGAACGCCTCGCCGTCGGTGGCGAGCACGAACTTCGCCTTGGCGCGTGCGGTGGCGGGGCTCGCCTTGAGCGCGGCGAGCGTGGCGGTTACGTCTCCCTTCGGCGCGACCGCGATGTGGATGTTGTTGGTCTGCAGCACGCCACCGAGGTCGGACTTGTTGGTCTCGCCCTTGCGCAGCCGCTTGAGCGTGGCCTCCTTGTTGCCGAACGCCTGCAGGAAGGCATAGGGAAACTCGGCGGCATCGAAGGGCTGCTCGGCCAAAGCGGAGATGGCCTCCTCGATCTCGACGGCGTTCATGGCGTTCCTGGCGTTCCCGGATCCCAGCGATTCACTGGCGGTTATCGCGCAACGTGAGCGTCGCGCCAAGGCCGACTTGGCGTTACGATCGCAGCCGGTCCGAGGACGCTCTCATGAAGATTCCGATCAAGGATGCTGTCCGCCAATTGCCGGGTCTCGTCGATCGAGCCGAAGCCGGCGAAGAGATCATTCTCACGCGGGATGGCCGCTAGATCGTGCGGCTGCAGCCGGTCGCTTCTCGCCCGCCCAGAGCGGCACCGGACAGATCTCGGCGAAAGGCGGTCATGGAGGAGCTGCGCGCGGCGGTGGCGGCCAAGCTCGGCAGCGGCAAAGCCCACCAGCGGGAGACGCCGGAGGATCAGGACATTTTCTGATGCCGTGGTGCAGCAGCGCATGCCCGCGACAGTTCGCCGTCTGCCGCACCGTCGCGGTTCCGCAGGTCGCGTCCGCGGCGCACGCAGTTGTCACGTTGGGCGTAGTAGACCATAACGACAGAGCCGTCGTCCCGCGATGGTCCCTCAAAACTGGTTTCCGCCTCCCCCACCCCCGACAGGACTCCCATGACAACGCTTTCCTCGATCGTCGCGCGCGGTGTCGCGCTGGTTGGCAATGCGGCGCTGCAGTGGCGCAAGTTGCAGGGGGAGACGCCGGCGCCGGCCTGGGGCGCGCAGCCGCAGATTCCGACGGCCAAGCCGCAGGGCATGCTGCCGACGCTCAAGATGCCGACGGCGCGCGGCTGGAAGAACGGCGAGAAGCCGGTGGCGGCGGCGGGGCTGAAGGTGAACGCGTTCGCGACCGGGCTGGATCATCCGCGCTGGATCTACGTGATGCCGGACAAGTCGGTGCTGATCGCGGAGGCGACGCAGATCCCGAGCCCGGTGCGCAACATGTTCGGCTATGCGATGCAGGCGACGATGCGGCGCGCGGCGGCGCTCGGCGTCAGCGCCAACCGGATCACGCGGCTGGTCGATGCCGACGGCGACGGCACGGCGGAGCGGCGCAATGCGTTCATGGAGAATCTCAGCCAGCCATTCGGCATGGCGCTGGTCGGCGACACCTTCTATGTCGGCAACACCGACGGCATCGTCGCTTTCCCTTACAGCGCGGGCGCCGAGCGCATCAGCGCGCAAGGCAAGCGGCTGACGACGTTCAAGCCGGGCGGCCATTGGACGCGCAGCCTGCTGGTCAGCCCTGACGGCACGAAGATCTATGCCGGCGTCGGCTCGCTCAGCAACATCGCCGAGCAGGGGTTCGAGGTCGAGGAAGGCCGGGCCTGCATCTATGAGCTGGATATCGCCAGCGGCGCGTCGCGCATCTTCGCGGCCGGCCTGCGCAATGCGGTCGGGCTGGCGTTCGAGCCGAATACGAAGGTGCTGTGGACCGTGGTCAATGAGCGCGACGGGCTCGGCGACGAGACGCCGCCGGACTATCTGACCTCGGTGCGCGAGGGCGGCTTCTATGGCTGGCCGTATTGCTATTGGGGCAAGACAGTTGACGACCGCGTGCCGCAGAACCCGGCGCTGGTCGCGACCGCGCTGACTCCGGACTACGCGCTCGGCGGCCACACCGCCTCGCTCGGCCTGTGCTGGCTGCCGACGGGCACGCTGCCCGGCTTCCCGGACGGCATGGTGATCGGCCAGCACGGCTCGTGGAACCGCAGCAAGCTGTCCGGCTACAAGGTGGTGTTCATTCCGTTCGAGAACGGCAGGCCGTCGGGCCCGGCGCGCGACATCCTCTCCGGCTTCCTGGCGCCCGACGAGAGCTTCTCCTATGGCCGCCCGGTCGGCGTCACGCTCGGCCCGGACGGCTCGCTGCTGGTGGCCGACGATGTCGGCAACTGCATCTGGCGAGTGACGGGGGCGTAAGTCGGCGCGGCAGCGGCGATTTCGGTTCGGGCCTTAATGGTGCGGAGCGATCGCTTGTTGTCGCATGCCGTCGGGGCCTCATGGCTCGAGACGCGTCGCGAGTGCGACGCTCCTCACCATGAGGGTTGAGATCTCGTCCCGACTTCGGCCCTCGTCCTGAGGAGCCCGCCGCAGGCGGGCGTCTCGAAGGACGCGGCAAGAAGTGCTGACTGAAAACCCGTTGCTGGTTAGACCGGCTCAGTCGTGGCCGTAATACTGCCGGTTGCAGTAGCGGCGGCCGGCTTCGTGCTTCGCCGCGCGCTGGGCCGGCGTGGCGTTCGCCGGCATCAGGAAGTCGCCGTTCGCGAACAGCTGCAGGCAGCGGATGTAGTCCTTGTTGCCGAGCCACTCCCAGCCGGCCTTGGCCGGCGTCGCAGGCGCCGACGCGAGCAGGACAGTGGTTGCGACAATGGCGGTGGCAGCGAGAAGGCGAAGGCTGAACATCATGATCGGATCCCCTGGTGTTGGAGGCTGCCTTGTGCAGCCGATGGGGGAGATCATGACGCGAGGCACACCCGGCTTCCGTGACGATCCGCACAAAGCGTTGCGTGACGCCAGGGCTCGACGCGCGGCGACGTGAGCGCCTGCGGCGAGCGGCCGCGGAACCCGTCTCGCGCAGGACTGTTGTCGCCTGGACATCAGGACAGTCCCGAGGAGAGCGTCATGGCCGACAACGTCAATCCGAACCAGAAGCAGCCCGGCGAGAAGCAGGAAGGGCAGTATCACTACAATCCGGGCAATCAGTCCGGCAAGACGATCGACGTGGGCAAGCCGGAAGGCGAGCAGGTCAACAACAAGGACCGCATCGAGCAGCGCGAGGAGCCGCAGTCGCGGTGAGACACCAACGTTCGTCATGCCTAGGCTTGACCCGCCTGCGCGGCCGAAGCCGCTTCGGCGCGGCGTAGGCCCGGGCATCCATCTCCTTGCGAGGAATGGTGGACGGCCGGGTCAAGCCCGGCCATGACGGCCTACCGAGGAGAGTCTATCTCTCCAGCAGAAACGCCAGCGCCTCGTCGCATGGCGCTTCCACCTTCAGCGACAGCAGGTCATCCGCCCGCGTGCGGCCGAGATTGACGGCGGCGATGGGAATGGCGCGGTCGGCGGCGGCGCGGACAAAACGGAAGCCGGAATAGACCATCAGCGAGGTACCGACGACGAGCATCGCGTCGGCCTGGTCGACATGCTCGCGCGCGGTCGCGACCACATCGCGCGGCACCGTCTCGCCGAAGAACACGACGTCAGGTTTCAGGATGCCGCCGCAGGCCCGGCACGCCGGCACCGTGAAGGCGGCAAAGTCGACGCCGTCGAGATCGGCATCGCCGTCCGGCGCGTCGGCGGCCTCATGGGCGAGCCAGTCGGGATTGGCGCTGGCCAGCTCGTCCTGAAAGTCGGCGCGTGTCAGCGTCGCGCCGCAGCCCATGCAGCGCACCCGATCAAGCCGGCCGTGCAGATCGATGACGTTGCTGGCGCCGGCAGCCTGATGCAGCCGGTCGACATTCTGCGTCACCAGCAGCGAGCTGCGGCCTGCGGCCTCCAGCCGCGCCAGCGCGTGATGCGCGCCGTTCGGCTGGGCGCGGCCGAAGCGCCGCCAGCCGACCATGCTGCGCGCCCAATAACGGCGGCGCGTCTCCTCGGTCCCCATGAAGGCCTGGAACGTCACCGGCGGCGTGCGCTTCCATTGCCCGTCGCTGTCGCGATAGTCGGGTATGCCGGAATTGGTGCTGCAGCCGGCCCCGGTGAGGACGACGATGCGGCTGTGGCTGTCGATGAAGGATTTCAGCGCTGACGGATCGACCATGGCTCCGCAGATGTAGGCGCAGGAACCGGCCTGCGCCAGTCCGTCACAGCCCTGCGGTGACGGCATGAACCATTGAGCGCCCTCGCTCTTAATCCAGCGGGAGGACCAGCCATGACACCTCGCAACGGACACGATCGCGGCCCATGGCCGCTCGATGACGACGCGCAGGACGGCGAGCCGATCGACGATGAGCGCGACCTCGCCACCGGCGAAGGCGGCACCATCGAGCTGCCGCTGACGCCTGATGACATGGCCGAGGACGATTGAGCCTCAGCGCGCCGGCGGCACCGTCACGAGCCAATGCCGCGCGATGTCGGCCCGCGGCGCGATCCAGGCGGCGCCGCTGGCGGTGATGTGCGCGAGGATGCGGTCGAGCGCGCCGATCCGGCCGGGGCGGCCGATCATGCGCAGATGCAGGCCGATCGACAGCATCTTCGGCGCGGTTTCGCCCTCACGCGCCAGCCAGTCGAAGGCGTCGATGACGTAGTCGGCGAAATCGACGCCGCGGAAGCGCGAGCCATTGAAGAACTGCATGTCGTTGCTGTCGAACGCATAGGGCAGCACCAGATGCGGCCGGCCGGCGACATCGACGTAATAGGGCACATCGTCATTGTAGGCGTCGCTGTCGTAGAGGAAGCCGCCCTGCTCGATCAGCAGCCGGCGCGTATTCGGCGAGCTGGCCGAGCGGGTGTGCCAGCCGAGCGGCGGCTTCCCGGTCACGCGCCGGATCGTCTCCACCGTGCGCGCGATGACGCGGCGCTCCTCGGTCTCGCCCATGCCGGCATGACTCTGCCAGCGCCAGCCATGCGCCGACACCTCATGACCACGCGCGACCGCGTCGCGCGCCAGATCCGGCGAGCGCTCGACCGCGCGGCCGCAGGCGCTGACCGTGACCTTGACGCCGTGGGCGTCGAACAGGTCCATGATCCGCCACCACGCGGCGCGCGTGCCGTATTCGAAATGGCTGTCGATGCACGGATCGGGACCGTCGAGCCGGTGCACGACCTCGTAGATCGCCTCGTTGCTGGCGTCACCGTCGGAGACGGAGAATTCCGAACCCTCCTCGAAATTCACCACCAGCGACACCGCGACGCGAGCCGCGTTCGGCCAATGCGGGTGCGGCGGCTTGCCGGCGTAGCCTGTGAGATCGCGACGGGCAACGGGCTGTGAGCTCATGGGTCAATCCGCGGTTCCCGCCATGCGGTGCAGACCGACCAGACGATCGCTGATCAGCAGCAGCGCCAGCGTGCCGGAGAGGATGAGGGTGGAGAGCGCGGCGAGCGTCGGATCGGGCGCCTCCTCGATGTATTGCAGCATGCGGATCGGCAGCGTCTTGGAGCGGACATCGGTGAGGAAGATCGAGACCGGGTAGTTGTCGAACGAGGCCAGCAGGCTGAACAGGCCTGATATCAGGAACGACGGCGCCAGCGCCGGCACCATCACCCTGAGCACGCTGCCGGCGTAGGTGCAGCCGAGCGTGCGCGCGGCCTCGATCAGGGTGAAGTCGAAGCGCGACAGGCCGGCGATCATGGTGCGCGCGACGTAAGGCAGGGTGACCACGAGATGCGCCACCAGCAGCACGCTCCAGGTCGCGGTGAAGCCGAACATGCGGAAGTACTGCAGCAGCGCGATGCCGAGCACGAGGCCTGGCATCATCAACGGCGACACCAGCAAGCGTGCCCAGCGCGGTCGCGCCGGGCAGCTTGCCGCGCGCGATCGCGATGGCGGCGAGCGTGCCGGCGACCAGCGACAGCGCGGTCGACAGCACCGCGATCTGCAGCGACAGCGACAGCGATGGCCAGAAGCCGTCGAGCCGGCCGATCCGGCCATACCAGCGCAGCGAGGCGCCCGACAGCGGCAGGTCGAACACCGGCGTCGGCGAGAAGCTCGCGGCAGCGATCACGACCAGCGGCAGCAGCAGGAACAGCGCCAGCGCGATCGCAAGCACCCAGCAGACGACAATGGCAGCGCGGCTCATCATGTCGGCTCCCGCGACAGCATCGCGCTGAGCGCGACGACGATGACGGCGATGCCGAGCAGCACGACGCCCGCCGCCGCGCCAAAGCCGGGCTCGCGCGCCAGCAGATAGGCCTTGGCGATGATGGTCGCGAGCGTCGGATATTTCTCGCCGATCAGGAGCGTCGGCACCACATAGGCCGACACCGAGAGCGAGAACACCAGCGCCACGCCGGCGATGATGCCGGGCAGGGTCAGCGGCAGGATGACGCGGAAGAAGACCACGAGCGGCGAGGCGCCGAGCGTCGCTGCCGCTTCCGCATAACGACTGTCGAGCTGCGCCACCACCGCGTAGATCGGCAGCACCATGAAGGGCAGGAAGATGTTGACGGCGCCGATGATGAGCGCGGTCTGGGTGAAGATCATCCGGATCGGATCCTCGATGATCCCCAGTGCGATCAGCACGGTGTTGATGAGGCCGTCGCTGCGCAGCAGGATGGTCCAGGCGAAGGCCTTGACGACGACGGAAGCGGCGAGTGGCAGAAACAGTGTCGCGAGCAGAATCGAACGCAGCGGGCCGCGGGCGCGAGCCAGCGCGAAGGCGGCGGGATAGGAGATCAGGAAGGCGATCAGCGTCGTCAGCAGGCCGAGCCGAAGCGAATTCCAGATGACGCCGAGATAATACGGCGTGCCGAGCAGGCGGATGTAATGCGCCGCGGTGACGCCCCCTTTGGGATCGAGCACGCTGACGCCGAGCAGCAGCGCCAGCGGCAGCACGAAGACGAGCCCGATGATCAGCAGCGATGGCGCGACGAAGCCGAACGCCGCGAGCCGCTCGCGATCCGGCGCGGTCTTGACGACGGGCGCTTGCAGCACAGCCTCGGTCATGCCGCGGCCTCAGCGGCAAAGGCGAAGGTCTCGGCCGCCGGCCAGGCAAAACGAACCTCGTCATGCACGCGCGGCACCTCGGCCTCACGGCCCGACAGCTCGGCGAGCAGGCTGGCGCCCGCGCCGGCGTCGACATCGACCAGCGTGCGCGAGCCCTGGAACACGACCGAGCGGACCCTGCCGCTGGCCGCATTGGCCCCGTGCTCGGCGCCGAGGCGGAGCTGCTCCGGGCGCGTCGCCACGATCACGGATGCGCCGGGCTGGAAGGCGCCACGCGCCGACAGCCGGCCGACCGGCGTCACCACGTCGACCATGCCATTCTGGCTGCTCACGACCTGCCCGGCGATGCGCGTCGACAGGCCGACGAAATTCAGCGCGAACAGGGTCGCCGGCCGCGCATATAGTTCCCGCGGCTCCGCGAGCTGCTCGATGCGGCCCTTGTTCATGACGGCGACACGGTCCGACATCGTCAGCGCCTCGTCCTGGTCATGAGTCACGAAGATCGCGGTCGCCTTCACCTCCTGCAGCAGGCGGCGCAGCTCGACCTGCATCTCCTCGCGCAGCTTGCGATCGAGCGCCGACAGCGCCTCGTCGAACAGCAGCACGTCGGGCTCGACGGCGATCGCGCGCGCCAGCGCCACGCGCTGCTGCTGGCCGCCCGACAGCGCCGAGATGCGGCGGCCCCCGAGATGGCCGAGCTTGACCAGCGCCAGCGCCCGCTCCACCGCGCGGTCGATCTCGGCCTTCGGCGTGCCGCGCACCTTCAGGCCGAAGGCGACATTGCCGGCAACGGTGAGATGCGGAAACAGCGCGTAGCTCTGGAACACGACGCCGACATTGCGCCGGTGCGGCGGCTCATGGGTGAGGTCGCGCCCCGCCAGCCGGATCGTGCCGGTGTCGGGCGGCGCCAGCCCCGCGATCGCGCGCAACAGCGTGGTCTTGCCGCAGCCGGACGGGCCGAGCAGCGTGACCAGCTCGCCACGGAGGATGGTGAGGTCGACATGCTCAAGCACGGTCGCCGCACCATAGCGCTTGGAGACGCCGCTGACGACGAGATGAGGCGCGGCCTCGCTCATGTCATTTCCTTGCTCCAGCGATCGACCCAGCCGGCGCGGTTCTTGGCGATGAACGCCCAGTCCGGCGCGAACAGGGTCGCGGGATCAGGATAGCCTGAAGGCAGCGGCGTCGCCTGGTTGGTCGGCGCGATGAAGGCGGTCTTGGCCAGGATGCTCTGCGCCTCCGGGCTGAGATAGAAGTCGATCACGGCGTCGGCGAGATCGCCGGCCGGCGCGCCGGTGACCTTGGCGATACCCGACGGCATCGAGAAGCCGCCGTCCTTCGGGACAGCGAGATCGACCGGCGAGCCGTCCGCCTTGCGGATCAAGGTGTAGGCCGAGAACTGGCCGCCGATCATCCAGGCTTCGCCCTGCTCCAAGAGATTGATGGCCTGCGGCGCGTTGGTATAGACGTTGAGCAGATTGGCCTTCAGGCTCTTCACCTTCTTGAAGGCGGCGTCGATCTCGTATTGCGCCTCCTTGAACGGCTTGCCGGTCTCGAGATGCGCGGCGGCGAGCAAGGCCCAGAAACCCTCGGTGTTGGACAGCGAGGGAATGACGATCTTGGAATCGTATTTCGCATCCCACAGCTCGGCCCAGCTCGTCGGCGCCGTCTTCATGCGCTTGGTCGAGTAGGCGATGCCGACCCACGGCTTCTGATAGTTGGCCCACATGCCGTCCTGGTGCACGGAGCCGTCCACGAGCTTGCCGAGATTGGGAATGGACGACGCCGACATCTTGGTGATCAACCCTTCGGCCGACGCCGGCAGCATCACCGGATCGTCCATGATCACGACCGAGATCTTCGGGCTCGCCTTGTCGGCCTGCATCTTCTGCAGATTGGTCAGCGAGTTGGTGCCTTCATAGAGCACCTTGCAGTCGAGCTTCTTCTCCAGCACCGGGAACAGGTCGGAGTTGAAGTACTTCGCGGCGCCGGCGGGGCCGCCGATCACAATCTCTTTCGGGGCGGCGCGCACCAGCGCGGGCGCGGCGAAGGTGGCGGCGAAGGCCGCACCGGTCTTGAGGAGGCTGCGGCGGGAGAAGGAGTGCATGAGCGGATCCCGTGTGAGCTGTCGATGGCGTGTACCGACGGTTCAGCAAGCACCGTGCCAAATGTGCACATTTTTCCGAGATCGATTTTTCAATGGCTTAGCGGCCTCTCCGCCCGCACCTCTGCCCACCACGATGCATAATGTGCACATTTTTTGGAGGTGACCTGCCGCGCCTTTGGGCCTAGCTACGTCGGCATGGCGATGCGACCGCAGCGAATCGGGAAGGCCAATCCCGCCGAGGACGAGGCGGTGTATCAGGCGATCCTGCGCGCGCTGCTGGAAGGCAAGCTGAAGGCCGGCACCAAGCTGGCGGAGACGCCGCTGGCTTCGATCTTCGGCGTGTCGCGCGAGCGCATCCGGAAAGTGCTGCACCGGCTCGGCGCCGAGCGGCGGCTGGAGATGATCCCGAACCGCGGCGCCCGGGTGCCGCGGCCGACGCTGGAGGATGTCCGCCGCGTCTATGAGGCGCATCGCGTGCTCGAGGCCGGCGTGCTCAGTCAGCTGGTGCTGCGGATGGACGAGGTGCTGCTCGCCCGGCTCGATGCCCATCTCGCCGAGGAGCGCGCCGCCGCGCAGCGCGGCGACCGCGCCGCATCGGTCCGGCTGTCCGGCGCCTTCCATGTCCATCTGGTCGACGCGCTCGGCAATCCCGAATTGTCGCGTATGCTTGGCGACCTGCTCAGCCGTTCCTCCGTGATGGTGTCGGTGTACGAGCCGGCGGCGCAGTCGATCTGCGCGGTCGACGAGCACGGCGCCATCGTCGCGGCGCTGCGCGACCGCGATCTGCTGCGCGCGGTCGCGGTGTCGCGCGAGCATTTCCTGCATGTCGAGGGCCGGCTGCGGCTCGACGAGGACGGCGCCGCGCCGACCCAGGATCTCGCCGCCGTGTTCGCCGGGCGGCGGCCGCTGCGCGGCAAGCTGCGCTCGGCCTGATCATCGCTTCTATTTCGTCGTCAACGCCGTCACTGCGTGCCAGTTCGGATCGGGCTCCGCCTGCATCAGCATCCGGCAGCGCGCGATCATCAGCTCGGCAGCGCGATCACCGGGCTTGAGCGCCAGCGCGGCTTCGAATGCGGCAATGGCGGCGGCAAAATCGCGCGCGCGATAATCGCGCAGGCCGCGGGCGTAGCGCGCGACCCAGCTGCGATCGCGCGAGGTCGCGTCCGCTGCCAGCCCGATCAGCTCATGCGCGGCCAGCCCTTCATCACGGCCATAGACGGCGATGCGGTCAACCTCGCGGGTCAGGAAGGCATCTCCCGCCAGCCGCGCGGTGGCCTCGCCGATCAGGATGGCGGTCCCGTAGCTCTTGTTCGCGCCCTCCAGCCGGCTCGCCACATTCACCGCATCGCCGATCACCGTGTAGTTGAGCCGCAGCTCGGAGCCGATATTGCCGACCAGCATCGGGCCCGAGTTGATGCCGATGCGGGTCATCAGCGGCCGGCCATCCTCATCGCGCAGGCCGCTGGCGGCGACCGCCGCCTGGCAGGCCAGCGCGGCGCGGCAGCACAGCGCGGCATGATCCGGCTGCGCCGACGGCGCACCCCAGAACGCCATCACGGCATCGCCGATGAACTTGTCGATGGTGCCGCCATGGTCGACAATCACGGTCGAGATCAGATCGAGATAGCGCGACAGCAGCGGCACGACGCGATCGCCCATGCGCTCCGACAGTCCGGTGAAGCCGGCGATGTCGATGAACATCACGCTGAGCTCCTGGACGTGGCCGCCGGGCCTGGCATCGACGCCCTGGCGCAGCAATTGCCGGACCAGATCGGCGGGAATGAACTTGCCGAACGACGACAATCCCCCGGCCATCTCGTGGATGGCACCGGACAGGCTGGCGATCTCGCGCAGCCGCGACGGATGGCGGCGCACCTGCTCGAGCGCGAACGCCTCGACGTGACGCAGCTCCGCGACGACGCGGCCGAGTGGCGCCGCGATGACGCTGCGCGCCAGCGCCGCCGAGACCAGCGCGGCGATCACCGCGCCGATGCCGAGACCGATGATCACCCGGTGCAGCGCGGCGTCGACGGGGCCGAGAAACTCGGCTTCCGGAATCACGGTCACCAGCGACCAGCCGGGAAACGGCAGCGGATTGCGCGCGATCTCGAAGGCGCCATCGCCAGATTGCACGCGGCCGCGCCAGGCGTCGTCGCCTTTAGGCGACGACCGGATCGCCTGCTGCGCGACCGGCAGCAGCGGCTGACGCCCCTGCCCCATGGTGACCTCGTCCGCAGACTCGTCTGGCGCTGCGACGACGCCCCCGTCGTGCTCCAGGATGAAGGCGCTGCCGGTACGGCCGACCTGCAGCTGGGCGAGGAAGCGCGCGATCCGCGCATGCTCGATGATGATGGCGAGCACGCCCTGACGCTCCTGATAGACATCGATCGGCCCCGCCAGCGCGATCGCCGGCCGCTTGCCGCCGGGATGGATATCGACCTTGAACCAGCGCGGCTCGTCGGCGGCCAGCCCCTCCTTGAACCAGGGCTGCTCGGCCACCTTGTAGCTGGTCGGCTCGAAGCGGCGCGAGGCGAACTCGATATCGCCGGGCACGACATCGTATTCGTCCACGCGGCGCTGGCCGGGATGGTCGATCAGCGAAATCTCCATCATCTCCAGCCGCTGGTCGCCGAGCTTGTGGGCGGCGAAGAACGAGCCATCGGGCCAGCCGAACGCTGCCGAGGAGATCGTCGCCTGCGACTGCAGCTGCGACAGAAACACGAACTCGCGCTTGTCGGCCTCGCGGGTGTCGAGCACGTTCTGCAGGAACAGCGTGCGGATGGCGGTGTGCGCGGCGCGCGCCTCGCCGACGATTGCCGAGACCTCCTTGCGCACCGCGCTCGCGATCTGCGCGTTGATGGTGCTGGCGAGCTGGCGGCTGACCCCCTCGGCCGTCCGCCACCACAGCAGGCTCGACGCGAAGGCGGTGAGCAGAATGGCCGTCAGCACCAGCGCCGACACCGCGAAACGGATGCTGACAGTCAGCCGATCGCCTGTGGTCGCGTTGCGAGCTGCGTGCTTGGGGCTGGCGATCATCTCATGTCGACCTCGGGGCCGTTGGCACCGCACGTGGCAATGTCGGCCTCGCAGCCTGCGGCGCGGCTGTCGCTACGGCAAATGCCGGCTGGCTAAGGCGACGATGCCTGCAAAGCATTGGCGAGACAGGCCGGCGTGCGCTCGACTGGGACCAGCTCCGAAGCACGCAATACCACTCACTGACTCGTGAGCGGAATCGCCACGTAACCATGTCGTGGTCGCGGGCGAAGGAGAGATGCGCGTCGCCGAGCGAGCGATGCAGAACCGAGAGGGAATGTCATGTCCGCCAAGAAAACCGTCACCTCGCTGGCGCTGGCCGGCGCCGTCACCACCGCGCTCGCCAGCCTCGCCGTGGCCGGCCCGCTCACCAAGGCCGAGGTCGATGCCGCCGTGGCCGCCAAGAAGGAGAAGTGCTTTGGCGTCTCGCTGAAGGGCCAGAACGACTGCGCCGCCGGTCCCGGCACCACCTGCCAGGGCACCTCGACCACCGACTACCAGGGCAACGCCTGGAAGTTCGTTGCCGGCGGCACCTGCACCAGCATCGACGTGCCCGGCGGCAAGAAGGGCTCGCTGAAGCCGATCTGATCGATCTCGTTCACCCCAAGCGGAAAGCGGAGAGACAGCATGCGCCACGATGCCCCCCCTGCATTGTGCCCGACCCTGCCGCTTCGCTTTCCGCCCCCCCTCGGCGGCGTCGCCGGCACCAGCTTCAAGCCCGCGCATCTCCAGGCGATCCTCGCCGACGCGCCGCGGCGCGGCTTCTTCGAGGTGCATGCCGAGAACTACATGGGAGCCGGCGGTCCGCCGCATCGTCAGCTGGAGGCGATCCGACGCGATCACCCGCTGTCGATCCACGGCGTCTGCATGTCGATCGGCGGCTCGCAGCCGCTCGACCGCGACCACCTCGCGCGTTTCCGCAAGCTCGTCGCCCGCTATCAGCCGAGCCTCGTCTCCGAGCATCTGGCGTGGTCGACCCACGACACGACCTATTTCAACGACCTGCTGCCGCTGCCCTACACCGCCGCAACGCTGGCGCGGGTCTGCGAGCATATCGACCAGGTGCAGAGCGCGATCCGCCGGCCGATCCTGCTGGAGAACCCGTCGACCTACGTCGCCTTCCCGGAGTCGACGATGAGCGAGACGGATTTCCTCCGCGCGATCGTCAGCCGCACCGGCTGCGGACTGCTGCTCGACGTCAACAACGTGTTCGTCTCGGCGGTCAATCATGGCTTCTCGCCGCAGCGCTACCTGACTGAATTCCCGCTCGGCGCGGTCGGCGAGATCCATCTCGCAGGGCATGCGGTGCAGGCCGACGATGATGGCGCGCCACTCTTGATCGACAGCCATGATGGCCCGGTGGCGGAGGACGTGTGGGCGCTTTATTCGGACCTGATCGCACGTCACGGCCCGGCGCCGACGCTGGTCGAATGGGACGGCAACATTCCGGAGTGGCCGGTGCTGCAGGCGGAAGCCGCGGCGGCGCAGGCGATCCTGGATCGGCCTGCGGACGATCGCGCGCAGGAGGTCCGCCATGCTGCGGCCTGAGCCCTCGTCCGACTATGCCGCGCAGTTCGCCGCGGCGCTGCTGGCCCCTGACCGCGAAGCGCCCGTTGCCGTGACGGGGCCGCGGGGCAAGGCGGCCGGCCGGCGCTTCAACGTCTATCGCAACAACGTCACGGTGAGCCTGATCGAGTCACTGATCGCGATCTATCCGGCGGTGCAGCGCATCACCGGGCCCGACTTCTTCCGCGCCATGGCGCGGGCGCATGTGCGCGACACGCCGCCGGCGTCGCGGCTGCTGTTCGAGTATGGCCGCGACTTCCCGGCCTTCATCGCGGCCTACGAGCACGCCGAGGCAATGCCGTTCCTGCCGGATGTCGCGCGGATCGAACGCGCCTGGCTCGACGCCTATCACGCCGCCGACGCGGCCCCGCTCGATCCGGCCGCGCTCGGGCGTGTGCCGCCGGAGCGGCTCGCGGAGTTACGCTTCACCGCTCATCCCGCCACCCGCATCATCAGCTCCGACTTCGCCGCGGTGACGATCTTCTCGGCCAACCGGATCGATGCCCCAGTGCCGCGGATCGACGGATCGATCGCCGAGGACGCGCTGATCACGCGGCCCGAGCTCGACGTCACCGTGCGCCGTCTGCCGCCGGGCGGCGCCGGCTTCGCCGGCCTGCTGATCGCCGGAGAGCCACTCGGCGCCGCTGCCGAGGCCGCGTTCGAGGCGGCACCGGAGTTCGATCTCACAGCCAACATCGCCGGCCTGATGGAGGCCGGCGCCTTCACCGACATTCGTTTCAAGGACGCATGATGACCGACCAATCCATGGCCCCCAGCGCGTCGCTGTCGCTGCCGGCCTTGACCGACAAGGCCGTGCGACTGCTGCAGGCCGCGGCGCCCCTCTCCTTCGTCCAGTTCGTCACGCGCGTGGCGCTCGCGGTGCCGTTCTGGCGCTCGGGCATCCTGAAATGGGAGGGCTTCCTCAGGCTGAGCGACACGGCGGTGACCTTGTTCACCGACGAGTTCATGCTGCATCTGCCGGGCGGGCCGTATCCATTTCCGCTGCCGAAGCTGATGGCGTTCATGTCGGGCTGCGGCGAGGTCGCGTTTCCGGTCCTCCTCATCCTCGGTCTCGGCACCCGCTTCGCGGCGCTCGGCCTGCTGTTCATGACCTGCATCGTCGAGCTGACCGTTCCCGATGGCTGGCCGATCCATCTGACATGGGCGGCGATGGCGCTGGCCTTGATCGCGCATGGCGGCGGCAGGGTTTCGGTCGATCACGTCCTCGGCACAGTATTCGGCGGCGCGCACCAGGGCAGCGCCAGCCGCGGCAAATAGTAGCCGTTCCACTCGCAGACGTCCTCGGGCCCCTTGCGCTTGAGCGCCATCTTGACCGGCTCGGCCTGGCCGATGGCGACATGCAGCACCAGCAGGGTGGCGCCGATCGGATAGGCGAAGCGCGACGCTTTGAGATTCGCGAGGCGGTCGAGCAGCACCATGCCGGCCAGGATGATCAGCGGGTCGGTGAAGACGAAATACTCGACCTTGAGGCCGCGGCGAACGCCGAGCGTGTCGATGCCGATGGCGGCGAGCATCAGCAGCGCCGCCTGCAGCGCGACCTGCCGCTCGCCGCGGCGCCAGGCCAGGACGATGCCGGGAATGATCAGCCAGGTCAGGAACACCGTCGGCCGCGCCGACGGCTGCAGCACGAACGTGTAGCGCCGGATGACGCCCAGCAAGCCCGACAGCAGCAGGCCGATCGCGCCGCCGAGGCTGCCGGCAGCCTGCGGGGCGTCGACATAGGTGATCATCTTCTCCAGGGGGTTGAGCACGATGATGACGTCATTGAGGTCGTATCTCAGCCGGAGCGTCAACATCCCCAGTGCAGCGCCGGCCACGGCCGCGAGCAGAGCTGAGGATGTCTCGGCGGCGCTGACCCGCCACATCAGCGCGAAGCCGAGCATGCAGGCCGCGATAACCGCGAGCAGAACGAGCTGATAGACGCCGAAGCGGCCGAGCAGCAGCGGCTTCAGGCCGGCCGCCGCGATATTGGCGGGATCGAAGCCGGAGGCGAGCAGCGGCCACGCCGCGCTGGCGGCGAGCAGCGCAGCTACGGCCCCGACGGCAACGGCCATCCAGGCCCGTGACGTCCGCCAGAACGCCACGCTCGCGCTGGTCGCGGTGCCGAACGGCAGAACGAGCACCGGGATCGCGGCGACGAGCAGGATCGCGTGCACCTTGTTCTCCAAGCCGAGCATGCACAGCATGGCCGCAACACCGACCGCAACCGGCCGCCACAGGCTGGCGCGGCGCGCCACCGCGATCAGGATCATCAGCGCCAGGATGCAGAACGACGCCGCGATCATCTCGCTGCGCAGAATGCGCAGATGCATCTGCACGCCGCCGGAGAAGGCGAAGGCGGCGACGGCGAGCATGGCGATGCGCCAGTCGCTCACCAGCCGGCGCGCCGCCCAGGCGAAGGCGAGGATGATCGCGGTCGCGGTGAGCAGCGCGGCGACACGGCCGGCATGGACGGCCGATGTCATCGCCGCGTCGAACGCGGCGCGGTCGCCGCCTTGCGGGATCGCCGACAAGGTCCAGGCGTCGAGCAGGCCGAGGCGATGCAGCCCCGCGAACCAGGTCTTGACCGAGAGGATGGTGAGATAGGCCGGATGATCGAAGAACACCTGCGCGCCGCCATCGTTCATGGCGAGCGCGTTGTAGATCACCATGAAGTCCATGTCGGCATTACGCCAATACACGGTGAAATAGCCGGCGACGAGGAACGAGACGAGCGACAGCAGCAGCGCAACCGCGACGCCGCCACGCCAGCCGAACGGGGTGAGGCGATCGCCAGCCTCGGTCATGCGGGTTTCGCGCAAATGATCCGACCACCAACCTGCGCTGCTTTCGGCATGGCGAACGGATGACGAGCTCTACGTATTGCGCACGCCTGTCTCCACGTCGTCATGGCCGGGCTTGTCCCGGCCATCCACGTCGTCCTGCGAACTGGGAACGGCGTGGATGCCCGGGACAAGCCCGGGCATGACGGAGCAACACATTGGCATCGCACGTACCGTGATGGCCGCATGTCGTCACATGCGATGACGCTGCCGCTATCGAAGCCAGAGCGCATACCGCGCAAGGCGCAGGCCTCTGCCTTCGGCCGCGGCGTCCGCATCGCCCCCGCATCCTCAGATCGCCTTGATCTTGAAGAACGCGAACACGACCATCTTCAGCAGCATCCAGCCGTGGCGGAAGCGGGAGATCTGGGTTTCGCCGTAGCTGCGGGCGGCGTAGCGGATCGGCAGGTCGATGGTCTTCAGGTTCAATTTCGACGCGCCGAAGATCAGGTCGAAATCGCCGAACGGATCGAAGTCGCCGAAATACGCCTTGCCGGCCTTCAGCCTGACGTAGTCGCTGCGGCGGAGCACCTTGGTGCCGCACAGCGTATCCGTGTAGCGCTGGTTGAGCAGCCAGGAGAACAGATAGGAGAAGGTCTTGTTGGCGATGAGATTGAGGAAGCGCATCGCGCCCTCGTCCATCGGATAGACCAGGCGCGAGCCGTTGATGAACTCGCCCTTGCCGGTCCGCAGCGCCTCGAAGAATTTCGGCAGCTGCTCCGGCGGCATGGTGAGGTCGGCGTCGAGGATCATCAGCACGTCGCCGCGCGCCGCGTCGAACGCGGTGAACACCGCATCGGCCTTGCCCTTGCCGGGCTGGCGCATCAGCTTGATGTCGTGGTCCGGATAGGCCGCGCGCACCCGCTCCATCTCCTCATAGGTGCCATCCTTGCTGTGGCCCTCGATGAAGATGATTTCGATGTCCCTGCAGAACTCCGCGATGCGCTGCACCGCCGGCTCGATATTGCCGCGCTCGTTGCGCGCGGGGATCACCACGGTGGCCGAGCGGACGTCGTCGCCGACGCAACGCATCGACCGCGCGACGAGGTAATGCCGCAGCGACAGCGCGCGCAGGCCGGGCAGCACGCTGAGGAAGCGGTTGGCGAAGCGGCCGATGCCGGCGAGCCGCAGCGGCGACAGCACGCGCTGCTCGGACTTGACGGGATCGAAGTCGGCGAGAACAGCCAGGTTGCGCAGGTCGGCCGGCGACAGCACGTTCTGCTCCGGCTGCGGCATGCGCAGGCCTATCGCCTCGGCGGCTTTCAGCAGCGGATACCAGAGATGCGAGAAGTAGCCGATCACGAGCCGGGTCTCGCGCGTGCACAGCGGGTGCAACTGTTCAATGAACTGCTGGCAGTCGTCGAGCGAGCCGATCGTGTCGAGTACCAGGATCGCGTCGAACGGGCCTGTGACGGCAGCGAGCGTCGCCGGATCCTCGGCATCGCCAGCGACGAAGGTGAGGTTCGGATGCCGCGCCCGCGCCAGCGCGATCTGGGCCTCGCTGAAGTCGATGCCGACGCCGTAGGACGGCTGCAGCGAGGCCAGCGTGTCGCCGAGGCCGCAGCCGATCTCGAGCACGCGGCTGCCCGACGGGATCAGGAAGCGCAGATAGCACGCGTCTTCGCCATGGAAGAACGCGGCCTTGTCGCGCCAGGTCGCGCGCTCCGCGGCAAAGCGATCGGCATGTTCGAGAATGGCGGTCTTGCGCGGCGACAATGCCTTCGGCGCGGGCGTGTTGATTGCGGCAGCCCGCGGCTGCTCATGCGCGTCCTGCAGGACCTGACCGTCCACTTCCGCCACCTGATACCATCCTCGTTGGAGTCCCGGCCCTCTAAGGCCAGCCGGGTTGGGCGGAGTCAAGGCCGCGAAGCGGTCCGCCGGACGCCTCGGGCACCGGAGATGGAAACCGGGCAGCAACAATCGCTCACGCGGCGCCTCATACGCCCGATTTCTGCTTCTCGGTCGCGCTCGCAAATGCGAGGGGCGCGGGGAATGCCGGGAAGGCCTCACCCATGGCCCGCCTGCTAGACACGAAAATCAGGCGGCAGTCACCACGGGTGCAGCCGGCCAACCGGCATGCCCGCGCGATGGATCTAACGGCTGCTCCGTGCTCTCCGGGGACCGGCCTGTTTGCCCCGTCGCCGGCGCGACGCACGAACGTCGCCACCGCCTTGGCGCCAGCATCGGGGCGCCGGGACATGGCTCATCGCGATGCCCAAGGTGACAGCATCTGTCGACCAGAAGCTTGAAGTAGCAACATATCTACATTATATATCGACAACATTCGTGAACGTCCTGCGAGAGATGCCGTGACAGTCACAACGATCACCAGTCGCGAATTCAACCAGGACACAAGCGGCGCCAAGAAGGCGGCTGCCAAGGGTCCGGTGTTCATCACCGATCGCGGACAGCCGGCGCATGTCCTGCTGACGATCGAGGACTACATGCGGCTGAGCAAGGGCGACGTCAGCCTTGCCGATGCCCTGGCGCAGCGCGATGCCGACTTCGATTTCGAGCCGCCGCGGCTGGGATCAGGGCTCATCAAGCCGGCCAACCTCGATTGATGTTCCTGCTTGATACGAACGTCGTTTCTGAGCTGCGACGGCCGGACAGGGCTCATCGCAACGTGCGGGACTGGGCGAGCACGGCCCCGATCTCATACTTCTTCCTGTCCGCAATCTCTGTCTTGGAGATCGAACTGGGGCTACTCCGGATCACGCGCCGGGACAGCGTTCAGGGCAGCATTCTCCGTCAATGGCTGGACAATCAGATCCTGACGCAATTCGACGGCCGTATTCTGGCTGTCGATATTTCGGTCGCGCTCCGATGCGCCGCGTTGCACGTGCCGGACCCGCGTCCCGAGCGCGATGCTCTGATCGCCGCGACCGCCCTGGTCCACGGGCTGACGGTCGTGACCCGCAACGTCGAGGATTTCAGATCGATGGGCGTCACTCTCCTGAATCCCTGGGATCAGCAGGCGTCCTGATCTTGTGCAGGAGCTTTCTCGCGCTCACCGCCCGCAGCAGAATTTGTGTTTCTTGCCACTGCCGCACGGACAGGGATCGTTGCGGCCGACCTTTGCCGCGCCAACCGCGCGCTTTGGCTCGGTGACGACGGCGCGCGTGTCGCCCTCGACGAAGCGCCAGGCGCCCTCGGCGTCGCGCCGGAATTGCGAGACCTCGTGATGCTCGATGGTCTTCCCGCCCTCGCGATAGGTCGCGACGAAGCTGACGACGCCGTCGGCATCGCTCTCCGTCCCGCGCGCGGTCGAGACGATGCGCAGGCCGAGCCAGGTCGCGCGCGCCGCCCAGCCCTCCGCCGCGACCGGATCGAAAGCGGCGCGCTGATCCGCCGCGAGCGTCGCGGCGATATAGCCGATGTCGCTGCGCGTATAGGCGGTGTAGCGCGAGCGCATCAGCGCCTCGGCGGTCGGCGGCAGCGCATCGCCGAGGAGATAGGGACCGCAGCAGCGATCGAGAGGAAGGCCTGAGCCGCAGGGACATGGCATGAGGACACGCATAGCATCGATGCGTGGCAGTGGAAATCGCGAGCGGACAGCCGGGCATCCGCCGGCACGTCACACCGAGATCTCAAGGCGGCTTCCCGCTGCCGCAGATTGATCGTATCGATCTGGCGGAGCCGCACCTGGCCGCCGAGGTAACGCGACGTGATCACGCAGGTGACAAAATTCGTCTTGGGAGCGCTTGCTCTGCAAATTGCGCTCGGTGGTCACGCCGCCGCAGACCAGGACCCCGTTCCTTATCACAGCTCCATTTTTCATGGAGACAGGCGCGCGCAAATCCAGCGCGCCGTGTTTGCCGAGGAGCGGCTCTGGCTGGTCGGCAGCGACGGCGAGTTATCGAGCATCGCGGAAGATGGCGAACGGCTCGACGCGGCGACGCCTGACCGTGTCCTCGACCTTTTCGCGCAGGAGGGACGAGTGGTGATCGTGACCTGCCCGCGGAACGCCTGCGCGCAGGGGATGGCAAGCCTGGTGCCAAACGCGCTGTGGACGGTGCGCCGGCGGGCCGGCGATGGATGGGAGACGGTGGCTGAGATTGCCTGTCGCGGCGAGACTCTTGTCACTGCCGGTGCAACCGGCGAGACGATCACCCTGTTGACCGAGGAGCGGATCATCAATCTCACAGGCGGCACGCAGTCGGAGACGACGCTTCCCCACTCGTCCTCCGGCGAGTTGTCTCGCATGTTCGATCCGTCGAGACCGCTCGATCAGCAACAGGCCGCGACAAACTTCCCGTTTCCGCTCACTTATTTGTATCAGCTCGGATCCGGACCTTCGAAGCCGTTGAGGGCATGGCTGGTCGGAGCCAAGCTAATGACGCCGGCGCATATCTTTGTCGGCTACAACGCCGGCGAGTTCGGTGGCGGCCTGAAGCGGATTGACCGCGCAACGGCAGTCATTTCCGATATCGGCGATGACGAGCCGATCCATGGCATCGTGAGCATCCCGTGGAAACCGGACTGCGTCGCCATTGCTGTCGGCCTCATTCACATGGTCGCGTCGGGACGGATCATGGAAGTCTGTGACCGCTCGGTTCGTGTCCTGTACGAACGTCGCGTGCCCGAGGAGACCGTCAGGAATGCGGACGGGCGGACGGGATCGATCCCCAGAGCATACGACCGCGTTCTTCGGGCTTATGCGGACGGGTGAGGATCTACTCGCTGCAGGTCATGACGGCCTGTACAGGATCAGCCCTGGCGAAGTGGTCCGGCAAATCCCGTTGCCGCACTTCAAGGACATCGGTGTGACCGCGGTGAGCTTCGACATTCCCGGCCTCGCGCTGGTGCTGACGAGCGCGAACCAGCGCTTCTCACTGAGTGGCAACACGCCGCTGCTGGTGTCGCGCTAGGCGGGTCATTGGGTGCCTGGACGCAGGACGTTCGACTATCGCACATTCTGCGGCGCCTCTCACGTCGTGCCGCCGCTCGCGCGCGAGTTGTGACTCCAAAGCCGCAGCGCGCCACTCTTCACCGCGGCCGCCACCGCCACACGTGCCGCGCGGTTTCGAAACCGGCGAATCCGTGTTAAGCATTGGTTAAGAACAAGGGTGTTGGGCAAAAGCTGACCGGCCCGGCCCCGCGCGGACCATCAACCTTCCGGGCGCCGCCTCATTACGTGGCGCTTGTGACCGCCGCCCTCCGCATCATCGGCGGTGAGGGCGCGTGAGACGCCAACGATTTCTTCGCGCGACGCCAGCCAGGCCGCAAGACATGAGGCCCGCCTTCGATACGGGCCGCTGCTCAACTCCGATCCTTGAGTGACCCCGATGCCGGCGCGATCAAGCGCTGCGTGCAAACGCAGAGGCGCGCCCATCGCCAACCGTTGGAGCAGCCCCGATGGCTGATGAGTCTGTCGTTGCGTCGATCATTCCCTGGCGAGAGCCGAAGACGGCCAAGCCGCGCCCGAAGCGCGCCAAGGTCGTCAAGCCGCGGCCGAAGCCGAAAGCCGAGAAAGCCGAGAGGACCAAGGCGGCCGCGCTCGATGACGAGATGCTGGCGTCCGAGACGCTGATCATGCCGGACTTCCTCGAGCTCGTGAACGAGCCGGCGAAGGCCTCCGCCGCCGAGCCGCAGCGCACCGAGGCCGCCGCCAGCGCGGCCGCGGCAGCTATCTCCGCGCCGGCAAGCGCAGCCGTGACAGTGCCGCGCGAGGCGCCCGTGCCGGTCGAGGCCGAGCTACTTGCACCGGCCGCGCCAGTCGCACCGGCGGCGGTGGTGCAGCCGGCCAGGCCGCGCATCACCGCCTCCTCGATCCTGCTGCAGCTGGCGGCGCTGGCGCTGGCCGCGGTCGGCATGGCGATGAACGGCTGGTTCGCGCATTCGCTCGGCTCGAACAGCACGGCGGGCTACATGTTCCTCGCCGTCGGCGTCACCGCCGACCTGGTCGCGCTGGTGATGCCGACCTGCGCAGCGCGGCTGTGGCAGGCGCGGCATCGCGGCTCGGCGCTGACCGGCTGGACGGTGTGGCTGATGACCTTCGTGTTCGCGGTCACCGCCGGCATCGGCTTCGCCTCGACCAACATCAGCGACGTCACGCTCGCGCGCGGCTCGCGGGTCACGCCTGCCGTGCAGGCGGCGCAGACCGCGCTTACCGACGCGATGACCGCGCGCGACCGCGAATGCAAGGGCGGGGTCGGCAAGTTCTGTCGGGAGCGCGAGGCCGCGGTGGCCGAGCGGCGGCAGGCGCTGGATGCGGCAATGGCCACGGTCAGCCAGACAGCCGATCCGCAGACCGAGGCCGCGATCAAGCTGGTCGCCTGGGTGTCGCGCGGCACGGTCAAGCCGTCCGCCGACGACTTCGTCATGCTGCGTTTGGTCCTGCTTGCGCTGCTGCCGCAGATCGGCGGCATCCTGCTGATGGTCGGACGCCGGGTGTGAGGCGTCGACGGGGCTCAGCCAAGCGACGAGACGGCTGAGGTCATGGGCGCCGCGCCCGCGGCGGCTTCGACGGGCTCGCCAGCTGCCACGCCTTGGCGAGCACGTCGCGCATCAGGCCGGCATCGATGTCGGCGAGCGTGGCACAGGTCCAGCCCTGCTCGCCCCATTTGTTGGCGAGGCGGCGGAAGCCGGCCGGGTTGAGGCCGCTGTAGAACGTTTGCTCCTCCGGCGTGAGCAGCAGGTTGGCGGATCGTCCATCCGCCGCCAAGGTCGCGAAGATGCGCTTGGCCTTGAACGCCGTGCGATCGAAATGGGGCGCCGCCGTCGTGCCGCTCAACGACAGCGCCAGCGTACGAAATTCGTCAGAGGTCATCTCGACTGAGCCTTCCCCGCGTATCCACCAGCCCGTTCGTAGCATTCATCGCAGGCGTGCGGCCATGGCGCTTGGGCAACGCTTGGCGCAGCGTGCACGCGAACGTGATCCGGACGCCTCGCCGGCTTGAGGCAGGTCAAAACGATGTCGTTTCATTTTCCTATGCTCCGGAAGGGCAGATCAAGGGAGATCGACAATGTCAGAGCAGAGCAGCATGAGCGTCTACCTGAACTGGGCCAAGGAGCGCCTCCGCGAGATGGACGCTGCGCTGGACTCGCTCGGCGTCAAGGCTGCCGAGGTCGAGGCGGCGTCCAAGGTGAAGACGCAGGAGATCCTCGCCGACCTGCAGAAGCGCCGCGGCGAGCTCGAAGCCTTGCTGAAGACCCAGGCTGCCGCCGGCGAAGCCGCGCTGGCCGGCGCGAAAATCGAGCTCGACCGGCACTGGGCCGGATTCGAAACGCAGATGAAGGCCTATTTCGACGCGGCCGGCAAGCAGGCCGAGCAGCAGCAGGCGACCTTCAAGGACATCGCCGCCGCGCAGGCCAAGGCCTGGAGCGAGGCGGCCGACCGGTTTCGCGAGGCGGCCACCAAGGTGACGGCCGCCGGCACCGCCGACCTCGACACCGTGCTCAAGCAGCTCTCCTCCGACGCGGCTCAGGCCGGCGCCCATCTCGAGACGCTGAAGCAGACCGGCAGCCAGTCCTGGTCGGTGTTCAGCGCCGCCCTGAGCGAGTCCCGCAAGGCGTTCGACGAAGCCAATCAGGCCGCCTGGAACGCCTTGAAGGGCTCCGGCACCAAGAGCTGAGGCGTCAGGTCCCGGGCCGACCGCCCGGAGCCCTCGCGACATGGCTCCGCGTGCGCGCGGAGCCATCAACTAGTTCAGCGGCAGGATCACCGTCGGCGCGCCATCCGTCGTATTCGACGAAATCGCATTGGTCTTGAACGAGCCGATCTGGCCGCCGCTCGCGAGCAGGCCGTTCGTGTTGTTATGAACGTTGGAATTGTTGAGGATCGCCGCCGCCGCCACGACGCCCGTTGCGGCAATCCCGGCCCCGCCATTGTGCGACGAGTTGGTGCGGTCGACGAACACGACCGACGACACCGCGCCGGCCGACGTCGCGACGATGCCGTTGCCGGTGTTTCCGGTCACGACGCTGTCGCGCACCGTCACCTCCGAGATGCCGCCGCCGCCGCTGCCATCGATCACGAAGCCGGTCGCGTTGTTGGCAAGCAGCGTGCGGTTGATCACGCCGGAGATCGTCGTGGCGCCGGCGCGCCCGATCACCTTGACGCCGCCGAAGCTCGCCGTGCTGCCGTTGCTGGTGACGACGGTGTCGGTGATCGACAATTTGCCAGGCGTCGTCGGCGTGAACAGCACGCCCCATTGCGTGAAGCCGAAGATCTTGCAGCTCTGCACCACCAGCGAGCCGCCGCTGTTGAACAGGATGCCGTTGAGGCCACTGCCGACGCCGTCGATCACGAGACCTTCGAGGTAGACGGCATCGGTTGCCGCCGCCGAGACGACGATGCCGTTGGTGCCCGACACGAGCACCCCCGCGACGCCCGACTGGGCCACGATGCGGATCGACTTGGTGATCGTGACCGCGCCGAAACCGCCGGCATCCAGGGTGTTGATCTCGCCGCCGGCCGCCGTCTTCGAGATCGCGCCGGCGAACGTCTTGCAGGGCGCCGTCCGGCTGCACGGATTGGCATCGTCGCCGACGCCGGACACCCAGGTCCGCGTCGCCTGCGCGTGCGCCTCGCCCATTCCGAGCGCGAGCCAGATCGCGCAAACCATCGTCATCACGACACCGATTGTCTTCACGGCGCATCCTCGCTTTTGGTCGGTTTGCATCAGGGAACGTGAATGAATTGAATGAATGAAGAGGACGAGAGTCAGAGCCTTGTCACGGCAGCCTGACCGGCGTGCTCTGGAATTTCTGGCCGGGAGGCGCGCCCTCCGGGTACATGTCGAAGGTCAGGACCGGCGGCGCGCCGTCGGCGGCGATTTCGAACTCCGCGGTCCCCTCGCCCTCATCCTCGGTCTTGATGTCGCCGAGCTGCCGGACGCATTTCAGATAGAAGTGATAGGTCGTATCCGGCGCCGCGGTGATCGCGACCTTCAGGCGCAACGGGCCGTTGGTTTGTCGGGCGATCACGATCGTGCCGCCGATCCGCGAGGGATCGTCGGCCTTCACGTCGGAATTGCCGCAGTCGGACTGGTCCTGGCGCACCAGAAACGCCTCGGCCGTGCGTGAGCGATCAGGATTCTGGGCCACAGCCGACAGAGGCGTCGCGAGAACGATCAGCCCAAGCAGCAGTCGGCAGCGGCGCGGCAGGCTGTGCATCTGGATCTCCATGCCATTCGAAGAGTGGCGTTCGAGACGGGTGACGTTCGGCCGGGCAGGCCGGATCGAAACGATATCCGGATCGGCGATCAATTCAGGTCGGGCGGACGACGCAGCGGGATGAGACGATCCCTCACACCGCGCAGCGAAATCAATTCACGGCAATATCAGGCAAGTTCGAAACGAAGCGGCTGGAGTAGTATGACGCATAATCGATCAACTTGAAATGGAAATGCTTGCTGCAGCGCCTAACCTGGTGCACGCCGCCGAGAGCCTCTCGGCCGGCGTGCCCTGGAATGCGCGAACCGACGCCAGGCCGGCGACGAAACGGCCCTCCCGCCAGCGCTGCTGCTGATCGCGATCGCAGATGGAGTGAGAGTGACGGCGCGGTCAATCCGACGGCGCCGCCCGGTCGAACAAGCGCAACGCCAGCAGCGCATGCGCCAGCGTGCCGCCCGCGCGCACGGCGGCTGCGATCATCGCGACCTCAGCCAGCTCCTCGCGCGTGGCACCGGCCTTGGCGGCCGCCGCGGTGTGAACGTCGAGGCAGTAGGCGCATTGCGTGGTCAGCGCGACCGCGAGCGAAATCAGCTCGCGATATCTGGGTGGAATGACGCCGTCGCCGCGCGCGCAGGCGTGGTTGAAGGCGAGGAACGCCTTCGCCTCGACCGGCGCCAGCGCGACGAGCTGCGGCACCGACTGGATGTCCTCGGGGGTCTGATAGCCGGACATGGTCAACCTTTCAGATAGTCACGCAGCAGCAGGCGGGCGCGATGCAGCCGCGCCTTGACGGCCTGCCGCGACAGGCCGAGCTCGGCGGCGATGTCGTCGATCGTCATCTCCCTGAGATCGCGCATCAGCGCGACCTCGCGGTAGAGCGGCGGCAGCGCCTCGAAGGCGGCGGCGAGGTCGAGCCGCAATTCGGCCTCGGGACGCTCCGCGAGCCGTGCCTCGAACGCGGCCTCGTCGAAGCCGTCCATCAGCCCGATCCGCCGCGCCAGCCTGAGGCATTCGCGCCGGACCACACGAAACAGCCAGGAGGACAGAGCGGCGAGGGCGCGGATGTTGCCGACGTGGCGCGACAGCAGCCACAGCGCCTGCTGGGCCGCATCCTCCGAATCCGCCGAGGTGCGGCACGACGCCCGCGCATAGCGGCGGATATCCGGCTGCACCCGCTCCAGCAGCCTGACGACGGCGTCGCGGTCGCCAAGCCGCGCGGCCTCGAATGTTTCATCCGTGATGGACATGGCGCTCATGACCGGCCCTCGCTGCCGATGCCGGCGATCGCGCAGGCCGGACAATAGCCGACCGCGCCGGTCAGCGCGAAAACAAGACCAGCGGCGGCCAACAGCCAGGCACCAGGCCCGCTCAGGACCGTCAGCCCGACGGCCGCTACGCCGAGCCCGAGCACGATCCGAACTCCTTGATGCGATCTTCCAATATTCTTGCGCAACCATGCCATGGCCGTTCCTCCGATGCCGAGCCGGGACGTGTCATCCCGGGCCTAGGAGGCTGCGACGGCGGCAAAGGATTCGCGGAGGAGACGAATTTTTTCGGCACAGCTGGCTAACCGCGCCAATGTCCGTTGCGTGAGACAGGGAGGCCGTCGGCTTGCCTACCACCGGCGTCCGCCATCCATCGCGTCACGCCCGATAGCGCTCCGCCACCGCAGCGCTCGACAGATGCGGCAGCATGGTCTGGCGGGCGGCTTCCCAGGCGTCGAACTCGGCGCCGTCGGCGAGCGAGGGGACGGTGGCGAACTCGCCGCGGTCGAGACCGCGCAGTGCGGCGTCGACCAGATCGGCGGCCGACATGACCCACTCTTTCGGCAGGTTGCTGGCGGGCAGGCCGGCGATGTCCCAGAACTCGGTGCCGGTCGCGCCGGGCAGCACGACCTGGACACGCACGCCGGTGCCGGCGAGCTCCTTGCGCAGCGACTGGCTGAACGCGAGCACGAACGATTTGGTGCCGCCATAGACGCCGTTGAGCACCTCCGGGCCGATCGCGACGATCGAGGCGATATTGATGATGGTGCCTTGCTTGCGCGCGACGAATTGCGGCACGGCCGCGTAGGTCAGCCGCAGCGGCGCGGTGACGTTGATCGCCACCATCTTCTCCATCTCGTCGACATCGGCCTGGGCGAGCGGGGCGGCGCTGCCGAAGCCGGCATTGTTGACCAGATGGGTGATCGAGGCGTCGGTCTTCAGGACCGCCTCGACTTTGGCGAGATCGTCGCGGGCGGTGAGGTCGGCGACCAGCGTCGTCACCTTCACGCCGTGGCGGGTCGTCAGCCTGTCGGCGATTGCGTTGAGGCGATCCTGGTTGCGGGCGACCAGGATGAGGTCATGGCCGCGGGCGGCGAAGCGATCGGCATAGACCGCGCCGATGCCGGAGGACGCGCCGGTGATGAGAACTGTGCCCTTGGTCTGGCTGGTCATGGCTGGATTCCTTTCTCGCGCCGGAGCGGCTTGCTGCGTTGCAAGAAAGTAGATCTCGACCTTGTCGTCTCAAATGTCATATAACCGGCAAATCGAGACAAGGATCGCCATGCGCCCAATCGGCTTCATCATGGAGGATGGCTTCCAGATCATGGGCGTGGCCGCCTCGACCGCGTTCGAGTTCGCCAACATCCAGCTGGGCGAGCAGGCCTACCGCGTCACGATCATGTCGGAGAAAGGCGGGCCGGTCCGCTCGACCCTGGGCGTGCATGTCGAGACCGCGCCGCTGGGCGATTTTCCCGACACGCTGATGGTCGTCGGCGAGCTGCTGCCCAAGCCGACCAGCCCGGGCCTGCGCGCCTACATCGCGGAAGCCGGACAGAAGTCGCGGCGCGTCGCCGGCGTCTGCACCGGCGCGTTCCTGCTCGCCGACGCCGGACTTCTCGACGGCCGCAGCGCGACCACGCATTGGGCGCACGCGGCCGAACTGCAGCAGCGTTTTCCATCCATCAGGGTCGACGACGACCGCATCTTCGTCGCCGACGGCAACATCTGGACGTCGGCTGGCATGACCGCCGGCATCGATCTGGTGCTGGCGCTGATCGAGGATGATCACGGCGCCGAGGTATCGCGGGCGGTGGCGCGGCGGCTCGTCGTCTACCACCGCCGGCCCGGCGGCCAATCGCAGTTCTCGGCGCTGCTGGAGCTCGAGCCGCGCTCCGACCGTGTGCGGCGCGCGCTCACCTACGCGAAGGAACATCTGCGCAATCCGCTCAGCGTCGACGAGCTTGCGGACGCCGCGAGCCTGAGCCCGCGGCAGTTCTCGAGGATCTTTCGCGAGGAGACCGGGCAGTCGCCGGCCAAGGCGGTGGAGCGGCTGCGGCTGGAGGCCGCCAAGGCCATGCTCGAGGACGGCCGGCATTCGCTGGACATCGTCGCCCGCGACACCGGCTTCGCCGATCGCGACCGCATGCGCCGCGCCTTCCTGCGCTTCTTCGGCCAGCCGCCGCAGAGCCTGCGGCGCAGCCTGCGGCTGATCGAGGGCGAGCCTGACGAAGCGGCAGAGTAAACGTCCTCCTCGTGCGAGGCTGTATCGGTCGTCGCCCAGCGTCACACCGGCGCGATGTCGACGGCGATCTTGCCGGTGCCATCGCCCCTCCTGAGAGCGTCATAGGCGGCACTGACATCCTCAAGTGCGAACCGGCGGGGGTCGAGCAGCGGCATGAGCTTGCCGGCTTCGACCAGCTGCGCAGCCTGTGCGAGAATCTCGCCGTGGTGACGCCGTCCTTGGCCGTCGAGCAGCGGCAGCAGCGTGAAGACGCCGGAATAGGTGCCGCCCTTGAACGAGAGAGGCGCGAGCGGATGGGTGCCCCAGCCGAGCGACGAGGTCACGTGGCCGAACCGCGCGACCGCGGCGAAGGCCACATCGAGCGCGCCGACCGTGTCGTACACGACGTCGAAGCCGCGTCCTGCCGTGGTGCGCGCGACGGCCTCCGCGATCGGCTCGTTCCGGTCGATGAAGGTCGCGCCGAGGCGCTCGATCACGGCCGTGCTCTCGGCGCTTCCGGTCGCGTAGACCGTGGCGCCGAACGCCAGCCCCAGCTGAACCACGATGTGACCCACACCGCCGGCTCCGCCCAGGACGAGCAGGGTCTGCCCGTGTCGGATGCCGACGCGATCGACCAGCCCCTCCCAGGCCGTGATCGTCACCAGCGGCAGCACCGCGGCCTCGCGCATCGTGAGGTTCGCCGGCTTGGCCGCGAGCAGATCCTCATCGGCGCTGACATATTCGGCGAGCGTCCCCGGATGACCGCCGACCCCACCCACCATGCCGTAGACGTCGTCGCCGGGGCGAAACCGCGTGACGCCGGGGCCGACGGCCTCGACCGTTCCGGCCATGTCGAGTCCGAGGATGGCCGGCGCGGGATGTCTGGCATGCGCGGCCTGGCCGGCGTGGATCTTGGCGTCCAGCGGGTTCGTGCCCGCAGCGGCGATGCGGACGAGGACCTCGCCTTGCCCTGGCGTTGGCCGGCTGATCGGGGCAATGCGGAGCGGCGCACCGGCTTCGTGGAGAATGGCGGCGTTCATCGAAGTGGTCATGGGGACCTCCTGCTGTGATGGCGTCACCATGGACGTCCAGATCCTGAATGGACATCATCGAGATCGCATGCGATTCATTCAGTTCTGAATGGATCGGCACCCTCCTCCCCCAGGGTTCGAGAGGCCTCGCATGGAGTGGAGCGACTTGCGGATCTTCCTGGCCGTTGCGCGCGAGGGCACGCTTGGCGGGGCAGCGCGCCGGCTCGGCCTGTCGCAGCCGACGATGGGACGTCGGATCGCGGCGCTCGAAGCGGCCGTCAGCCAGACGCTGTTCCAGCGGACGTCCGAGGGCTTCGTGCTCACCCACGAGGGCACGGCCGTGCTCGCCCATGCCGAGCGCATGGAGGAGGAAGCGCTCGCCCTCGAGCGACGCCTGGCAGGAGCGCAGGCCCAGCTCGACGGCTTCCTCAGGGTCTCCTCGTCGGACTGGTTTGGCCGCGTGATGCTGGCGCCGGTGCTCGCCGAGTTCGGCAGGCTCCACCCGCGCGTCTGTGTCGAGCTGCTGACCGACGCGCGCCTCTACAGCCTTCCCCGCCGCGAGGCCGACCTCGTGTTCCGCATTCGCGCGTTCGACGAGCCGGAGGTGATCTCGCGGCGCCTGTTGCACATCCCCTATGCCGTCTACGGCCCCGTTGACGGCCCCAAGAGCATCGCCGACGACGGCGAGGGACTCAGGGTCGTCACCATGGACACGGCCTTCGCCGACATGCCCGACGCACGCTGGCTGGCGAAGCGACTGCCCAAGGCGCAAGTCGGCATGCGGAGCAACAACCGCGACGTTCAGGCCACGCTCTGCGCCCAGGGCGCGGGCCTCGCCGTGCTGCCGCGGCCGCTCGGCGACGCCACGCCCGGCCTGCGCCAGGTCGATGTCGGCGAGCAGCCGCCCGGGCGCGACACCTATCTCGGCTACCACCGGGATCTGCGCCGGCTGTCGCGGCTGCGCGCCCTGCTCGACCTCGTCATCACGCGGCTGGCGTCGTAGCCCAACGCGCTGCCGCGGCAGGCCGGAGAAAGCCAAGCTCGTGCTCGATCTCGATCGCGACCACGGCTGACTGATTCGCGACAGCGACGACGCCGCGGCGGAGGTCGACAGGCTTTCAGCAACTCATCGAGCTGCGTCACGGCACGAGGGTGCCGGGACGCGATCTCGTGTCAGACGCCGAGCTTCGCTTTGGCCAGCGGCAGGCTGCGCACGTGACGGCCCGTCAGCGCAGCGACTGCGTTGACCACCGCCGGTGCGATGCCGGGCAGGCCAGGCTCGCCGACACCGCCCATCGGCGCGCCGCTCTCGACGATCTCGACATCGACCTTCGGCATCGCCGCGCGCGACAGGATCGGATAGTCGTCGAAATTGTGCGACTGTCGGACGCCGTCCTTGTAGACGAGCTCCTCGAGCAGCGCCGCCGACAGCCCGAGCGCGGCCGCCGATTCGACCTGCGACTTGACGATCGCCGGATTGACGATGCTGCCGGGATCGAACGCGATCCAGAGATGGTGGACGCGCACCTCGTCTTTTTCCAGCGAGACCTCGGCGATGGTGGCGGTCTCCGAGCCGAACGGCGAGGCCAGCGCGAGGCCGCGGGCGCGCTTGCCGCCTTCGGCATCATAAGGCCCGCGCTTCCAGCCGCCGGACATCTTCGCGACCGTCTCCAGCAGCTTCAGATGGCGCGGCTTGTTCGTCAGCAGCGTGAGACGCAGCTGATAGGGATCCTGCTTGCCGGCATCGGCGATCTCGTCGAGGAAGCCTTCGTAGAAATAGTCGTTCATGGAGTGGCCGACCGAACGCCAGAACGCGATCGTCACGGGATGCGCGAACCTGGCGTACTCCATGCTGCGATTGGCGATTGCATAGGGCTTCTCGACGATGCCCTCGACCGCGGAGCTGTCGACCTTGCCGCCGGCGGTGACACCGAACCAGCGGCCCATCGGCCCCTCGCCGACCGTGCGCACCTGGATCGCGGTCGGCTTGCCGTCCTTGTCGAGCGCCGCCTTGAAGCGGCTGAAGCTCAGCGGACGCAGCGCGTCCATCTTGAACTCCTCCTCGCGCGACCACAGCACCTTGACCGGCCGCTGCGTCGCCTTGGCGAGCAGGATCGCCTGCTGGAACGGGTTGGATGAGCCATAGGCGAAGTGGCGGCCGAAGAAGCCGCCGAGCATCGGCGAGTGCAGGATCACTCTGTCCGGCGTGACGCCGCCGACCTTGGCGGCGATGCCCTGGAACAGCTCGGGCATCTGGTTGGGCGCCCACAGCTCGAGCGAGCCGTCTGCATTGAAGCGCGCCATCGACGACGGCGGCTCGAGCTGGCCATGCGCGAGATAGGGCGCGTCATACTCGGCCTCGACGATCGTGGCAGCGCTGGCAAAGGCCGCAGCGACGTCGCCCTCCTTTTCGGCGGAGACAGCGCTCGCATCGGAGGCTTTCAGCGCAGCGAGCAGTCCGGCCGAGGAATATTCGGCCGCGACCGCGTCGAAGCCGCTGGCAGGCGCTGTCGACCACGCGACATCCAGCGTCTCCACCGCCTTGCGCGCGCGATACCAGCTGTCGGCCGTGACGGCGACGGCACCCGGCAGCTTGTGGATCGCATGGACGCCGGGCATCGCCTTGACCGCCGCTTCGTTGGCCATGCGCTCCGGCTCGGTGCCGAGCAGCGGCGCATGCTGAATGGCGGCGTACAGCATGCCATCGAGCTTCTGGTCGATCGCATAGACCGCCTTGCCGGTCGACTTCGCGCGGACATCGAGCCGCGCGATGGGCTGGCGGATGTAGCGGAACGTCGCGGGATCGCGCAGCGGCACGGTCTCGGCCGGCGTCAGGGCAAGCGCCTGCTCGGCAAGCTCGCCATACGCGATACGTCGGTTGGACGCGGCGTGGACGACATGACCATCGTCCGTCGTCAGCGTGTCCGGCTTCACCCTGAGCTTCGCCGCGGCGGCGCGGATCAGCATTTCGCGCGCGCTGGCGCCGAGCCTGCGCATCACCTCGTAGCTCGAGCGTGTCGAGAAGCTGCCGCCGGTCAGCCGCAGGCCGTTGATGATGGCGTAGTCGGCGCCGGGAGGCGCGCACTCGACCTCGAAACGGCTCGGATGGACGTCGAGCTCCTCGCCGACGATCTGCGCCAGGCCGGTGTTGA
>NZ_CAFI01000335.1 GCF_000239775.1 Bradyrhizobium sp. ORS 375 | reverse complement strand
TCCAGGGGAGGGTGGCAGCGGGGCCCGCATTACGATCGATGCAACTCTGATTTCGGAAACGCCCGTCCCGGCTCAATTCGTATTCAGCCGGAAGCGCAGCGTCTTTGGGCCGATGAAGGTGATCAGGTCGCCCTGACGCTTCCAGTTGGTCGCTGCGCTCAGCGCGGCGATCAGCTCGTCGTCGGCCTGGGCGCGTGCCGCGGGGCAGTTACGATCATCGATCTGGCCCGCGATGAACACAATGGTGTTGCCGGCGACGGAGAAATGGCCCTTGCCGCCCTTGCACCAAAGCTCCAGCACTGTCTCGCCATTGTCGCTGATGTCGAGATCCGGCACCCGCTTGGAGCCTGCTTGCGGCAGCGCGTCGAGCGTCATCTCCATGCCGAAGGGAAATTCCTCCGCCGCGGCCACCGGCCCGCCTGACATCAACAAGGCTGCGATCACGCCGGCAACGGCCCGCTTCACAACGCGCATGTTTCCTCTCGATAGATCATCACGCCACGAGCCGCCTTGTAGGCGATAGGCCCGTTGGCTGCCAGCACGGCTCCCGCACAATTGTGTTCCAAACATAGCAAACCCCGCGCTGCGGACGCAGCGCGGGGTTTTTGTCACAAGCCGTTTGTCGCAAGACCTTTTCTGCAAAGCCTTGGCGTTACTTCAGCACCATGGCCGTGAACGGATAGACATAGGCCTGCAGGGTGACGAACAGGCCGACCAGACAGGCCAGCACGATCGAGTGCAGGAAGACGTAGCGCAGGATCGAGCTCTCATGGCCGTACCAATTGGTGGCGGTCGAGGCGACGACGATCGATTGCGCGTCGATCATCTTGCCCATCACGCCGCCGGAGGAGTTGGCGGCGGCCATCAGCACTGGCGAGAGACCGAGCTGCTCGGAAGTGATCTTCTGCAGGTTGCCGAACAGCACGTTGGAGGCGGTGTCCGATCCCGTCAGCGCCACGCCCAACCAGCCGAGCAGGGTGCCGAAGAAGGGATAGAGCACGCCGGTCGCGGCGAAGGCGAGACCGAGCGTGGCGTCGACGCCGGAGAGGCGCGTCAAGGTGCCGATCGCAAGCATCGCCGAGATCGTGATCAGCGAGATCGCACACAGCCGGATGGTGCGGCCGTACTCGGCGATCAGCTTGCCCGGTCCGACGCCCATTAGGAAGCCGGAAATGATCGCCGCGATCAGCATGCCGGTGCCGGTGAAGGTCAGATAGGTGAAGGAGAACACCGCGCCTTCCGGCGTCGGCTTGGCGGCCACCGGCGGCATCTTGTTGATCAGCTTGTCGAGCTCGGGCACCGGATAGCTCCAGGTGAAGATCGAGTTCGCCCAGCTCTTGAAGGCGCCGTTGCCCCAGATCAGCATGATCACGCAGACGATGATCCACGGCAGCAGCGCGCCCCACAGCTCGCTCTGCGTCAGCGGCGTGCGGTCCAGCGGCTTCGCCGCGGCCATGGTGGCCGCCGATTCGTCGCGGCCGCGCAGCGCCGGCGACAGCCACAGCTGCTTCGGCTGCCACACCTTCAGGAACAGGATCAGCGCGCCCATCGAGATCAGGGAGGCGCCGATGTCGACGATCCACGGATTGATGTAGTTGGAGATCAGGAACTGCGGCACCGCGAAGGAGACGCCGGTGACCAGGATCGCCGGCCAGACATCCTTCATGCCCTTCCAGCCGGCGAACGCCCAGATCACCCAGAACGGCACGATCAGCGAGAACACCGGGAGCTGCCGGCCGACCATCGCGCCGAGGATATAGGGATCGAGGCCGGTGACCGAGGCGAGGCCCTGGATCGGCGTGCCGAGCGCGCCATAGGCGACCGGGGCGGTGTTGGCGATCAGCGACAGGCCGGAGGCGGCGAGCGGCGAAAAGCCGAGGCCGATCAGCACGGCGCCGGTGATCGCCACCGGGGTGCCGAAGCCGGACGCGCCCTCGAAGAACGCGCCGAACGAGAACGCGACCAGCAGCAGCTGCAGCCGGCGGTCCTCGGTGACGCCTCCGATGGCGCGCTTGAGCAGCTCGAAGCGGCCGGTCGAGACCGTCACCTGGTAGAGGAAGATGACGTTCAGCACGATCCAGCCGATCGGGAAGAAGCCGGTGACGACGCCGAGAAACGTCGCGCGGATCGACATGTTGGCCGGCATCGTGAAGACGAAGATGGTGATGACGTTGGTCAGGATCACCGCGATGATCGCGGCGATATGCGCCTTCACCTTGCCGCTGGCGATCAGCACCAGCAGCGTGACCACGGGCACGGCCGCGGCCAGCGTCGACAGCGCCGGGCTGCCCAACGGGTCGTAGATTTGATTCCACATTGTGACCTCTCCCCCCACGTTCTTGTTGTTGGACCCGGTCCGGCGGGGCGGATCAGGTCTGCTTGGTCAGGCGCCAGGCCGGACAGGACGGCCGGGAAACCGGATCACAAACGCGGCAACGCCCCACTCTGCTCAAATTCTCGCGAAATCTGGCAGCGGCCACGGTGCCTCTTGTATGCAGCATGCTACGGTTTGACGCATGTGACCGACAAGCCAATGGGCGCCGGGCCCCTTACGACTTTCGTCTAGACAGGCGCCCCAGGGTACGGAATTCTCGTTCCACGTCAGCCTGTTAAGCCCTTTTCTCAGGAGCAGCCTCTCTGTGAACAATTTGCGCTCGACCCTCGCCATCGTGTGGCGGATCGCCATTCCCTACTTCCGCTCCGAGGACAAGGTCGCCGCCCGCGCTTTGCTCGCCGCCGTCATCGCCATCGAGCTCGCGCTGGTCGCGATCGACGTGCTGGTGAACCAGTGGCAGAACCGGTTCTACAATGCGCTGCAGGAGTACAACTGGAACAGCTTCATCTGGGAGATCGGCGTCTTTGCCGCGCTAGCGACCACCTTCATCGTGCTGGCGATCTATCAGCTCTACCTTCAACAATGGCTGCAGATCCGCTGGCGGCGATGGTTGACCGAAACCTACATGCGGCATTGGCTCAGCAACGCCAACCATTACCGGATGCAGCTCAAGGGCGACGCGGCCGACAACCCCGACCAGCGCATGTCCGACGACGTGAAGCAGTTCGTCGAGCAGACCCTCAACATCACGGTCAACCTCTTGAGCTCGGTCGTGACCCTGGCCTCGTTCGTGGTCATCCTCTGGGGCCTCTCGGAGGCGGCGCCGCTCACGCTGTTCGGCATGGAGTACAACATCCCCGGCTACCTGGTCTGGGCGGCGCTGATCTACGCGATCGCCGGCACTGCGCTGACGCACTGGATCGGGTCGCCGCTGATCAACCTCAATTTCGAGCAGCAGCGTTTCGAGGCCGACTTCCGCTTCAACCTGGTGCGCGTGCGCGAGAACTCCGAGCAGATCGCGCTGCTGCGCGGCGAGGCTGCCGAGCATGGCCTGCTCTCGAGCCGGTACGGCCGCGTGGTGCAGAACTGGTATCAGATCATGACCCGGACCAAGCGGCTGACCGCGGTGACGAGCGGCTACTCGCAGGTCGCCACGATCTTTCCCTACGTCATCGTCGCGCCGGCCTATTTCGCCAAGAAGGTGCAGCTGGGCGGCATGATGCAGACGGCGTCGGCGTTCGCGAGCGTGCAGCGCGCGCTGTCGTTCTTCGTGAACACCTATCGTACGCTGGCCGAATGGCGCTCGACCGTCGCCCGTCTCGACGGCTTCGAGATGTCGATTGCGAGCGCCGCCAAGCTCGCCGGTGAGCCGCAGACCATCGATGTCGTCAGCCATGCCGGCGACTCGATCGAGCTCGCCCAGCTGCTGCTGAAGCTGCCGAACGGCCTGCCGCTGATCGCGGCCGACAGCTTCAGCATCAAGAGCAATGAACGCACCCTCCTCACCGGCCCGTCCGGCGCCGGCAAGTCGACCCTGTTCCGCGCCATCGCCGGCGTCTGGCCGTTCGGCAGCGGCGCGATCAGCGTGCCCGGCCACGCCAAGCTGATGATGCTGCCGCAGCGGCCGTACTTCCCGATCGGCGCGCTCAAGGCCGCCATCGTCTATCCCGCCACGGTCGATGCGTTCGGCGTCGACCAGATCAAGGAGGCGCTGGTTGCGGTCGGCCTGCCGCAGCTGGCCGACCGGCTGGAGGAGGACGGGCACTGGAACCGGATGCTGTCGCTCGGCGAGCAGCAGCGGCTCGGCATCGCCCGCGCGCTGCTGCATCAGCCGCACTACCTGTTCCTGGACGAGGCGACGGCGTCGCTCGACGAGCCCAGCGAGGCCCGGCTCTACCGCGTCATCGCCGAGCGGCTGCCGCAGACCACCGTGGTCTCGATCGGCCACCGCTCGACCCTGCACGAGTTCCATGACCGCAAGATCGAACTGATTCGCGATGGCGACCGGTTCTCGCTGCGGCCGACCGGTCAAGCGGCGGATGCCCCGGCAGGCGGGGCGGAGTAGCGGCACGCACGCTGCCTCGCCCATCGCACGGCTAGCCCCGGGGCCTGATCCGTTCGAAAAGACAAAGACAGCGTCCGCGCAAAAGCAAAGGGCGGCAGATTGCTCTGCCGCCCTTGTTCGCAACGCGATCCGCCGTGGCGATGATTACTTCAGGTTGGTCATCGCGGTCAGGTCGAAGGAGAGCTTGGCGATGCCGGTCGCACCGCACCACTTCGAGCCGACGCCGGTCGGGTTGATCGGAGAGAAGCTGCCGTTGGCGGTGGCGGTGTAGTCGCTGGTGAAGGCGTTGCAGTTGGCCTTCGACAGGTTGGTGTCGGAATAGCGCAGGTCGAGCGTCATGACCTTGTAGGTGAAGCCGACGCCGATGTTCCAGGTGTTGTAGTCGGCGTACTTGATGCCGTTCGGGAACGGTCCGCCGCCCGCCGGGCTGGCGATGCCGGTGCCGTAGAACGAGTCCGACGTGCCCAGCCACTGACGGCCGAACTCACCCGACACGTACATGCCGACGCCGCTGGAGCCGAAGGTGGTGCTCGGCGCGGTCCACTTGCCGGTGACCGAGGCGTAGTTGCCCCAGGCGCCGGAGTTCAGGTAGCTCGGGGTGTAGAACTCGGTGATGCCGAACGTCCAGTTGTCGTTCACCGTGTAGTTCATCTTGCCGTAGACTTCGAAGAACGACAGGTCCTTCTTGATCACGTTGCCGTTCAGCAGGGCGTTGGTGGCGCACTCGGCGCTCAGCGGACGGCCGGCCGTATCGGCGGCAGCGCCGTAGTAGCAGGTGCCGCCCGGATACAGGTAGCCCCAGACGCCGATGTCGAAGGCGAAGGCGCCGAAGGTCGGACGGACACCGCCGTAGATGTCGATCTCGGCCGCGGCGCGGTTCGGGAAGGAGATGCTCTCGCCGGCGACGCCGACGTAGAACTGCAGGTCCTTGTTGACGTTGAAGCGCGGCTCGAAATAGGCGGCGACCGACGGCTTGTGGTTCGACTGAGTGATGCCACGGAACACGTAATCGTTCATGATCGCGGCGCCGAACGCGATGTCCCAGGGATCGAACGCCGGAGCCGGAGGAGCCTTCAGGGCCTTCACCGCCATGTCAGCGGCCGAAGCCGAACCCGAGAACATTGCCAGCGCCGTTGCCAACAAAGCCAACTTCTTCATGAGGATCCCCATCACCCTAGTTTTAAGCATCGACCCCGGACCGGCCCCCCAGGGCACAACACGATCGACTGCGTCATCCGGACGCAATTTGTGACAGGGTCTCGCCGCAGGTGAAGCAAAAAAGCGCGGCATCTGCCGCCTTTTTGGGCGTTTTGACAGAACTACGGCAGGTTGTCGGCGCCTGTTGCATTTGAACAACAAATCTCCGTGTAGCACAGCATTCCCGCGTGCAGATAAGGCGGGCTGCGGCCCGTAGTTCTCCTGAACCGGCCACGCTCGAATCGTCCGTGGAGAAGCGCGGATTCGCCCGGCCGTGGATTTACGGAAGCCGGCTGCCGGCGAAGCGGTCAACACGATGAGCCACTAGACCGAGCCAACGGACCGAGCCAACAAACAACAAGGCCGCAGCGTCTCCGCTACGGCCTCGTCTTGCCTTGCAGTGATGATCGGACGATCAGCTCTCCGAGCTCGTCCCTTCCTCACCCTCATGCGTGTCGGCAGGCGCGGGCGTCGCCCAGCTGGTCTCGCCAGCGGCCTCGGTCTCGTGCAGCTCGGGAGTCTCGACCGGCGCGGCCTTCTTCGGCGCGCGCTTCTTGGCGGCCTTCTTCGGCGTAGCCGGAGCCTTTGCAGCGGGCTTCGTGGCGGACTTGGCGGCGGACTTGGCAGGCGCCTTGGCGGCCTTCTTCGCCGGAGCCTTCTTCGCAGCGCCCTTCTTGGCGGCGGTCTTCTTGGCAGGCGCCTTGGCAGACTTCTTGGCGGCCTTTGCCGCCGTCTTCTTGGCCTTCTTGGCGGGAGCCTTCGCCGCCTTCTTGGCGGCCTTTGCGGCCTTCTTCGCAGCCTTCTTGGCGGACTTCTTCGTCGCCCCCTTGGCCGACTTGGCCTGCGCCATCAGCTTGGGCTCTTTCTTGTCCGTCTTGTCCTTCTTGTCTGTCTTGTCCTTCGCCATCCGAAACCCTCCAGTTGCGCCGAGCGATCGATCATCCGGCGGGACGGGCCGGCAGACCGCACGCGCCCGTCTCTCAATTCAGTCCCGGGCGCGGACCGCCCGTCGCCCAGTCGAGAAGCTCAACGGTGTGGACGACGGGGATGCCGGTGCCGCTGGCAATCTGCATCATGCAGCCGATATTGCCTGCCGCGATGACATCCGGCTTGACGGTCGCGATGTTGGCGACCTTGCGATCGCGCAGTCTCATCGCAATGTCAGGCTGGAGAATGTTGTAGGTCCCCGCCGAACCGCAACACAAATGACTCTCCGGTATATCTTTCACCACGAATCCGGACTTGGAAAGCAATTCTTTCGGAATGCTCGTGATTTTCTGCCCATGTTGCAGCGAGCATGCGGAGTGATAGGCGACGACGAGGTCGTCGTGCTGCGCCTGAGTCTTCAAATCGAGCGTGGCGAGATACTCGCTGATGTCCTTCGCCATCGCCGAGACGGCTGCTGCCGGCGCTGCATATTGCGGGTCCTCGCGCAGCATGTGGCCGTAGTCCTTGATGACGGTGCCGCAGCCGGACGTCGTCACCAGGATCGCATCGAGCCCGCCGCGCGCAGCCTCCGCCGTCCACACGCTGACATTGGCCCGCGCCCGCGCGGTGGCATCGTCGTCCTGTCCCATGTGATGGGTGAGCGCACCGCAGCATTGCTCGTCCTTGACCAGCACCACCTCGATGCCGTGCCGCGTCAGCAGGTTGATCGCGGCCTGGTTGATGCGCGGCGCCAGCGCCTGTTGCGCGCAGCCCTGCAGCAGCGCGACGCGGCCGCGCCGCGCACCCTGCGCCG
>NZ_CAFI01000336.1 GCF_000239775.1 Bradyrhizobium sp. ORS 375 | reverse complement strand
TCCCCAACCCTCCCCCACAAGGGGGGAGGGAGCGCACCTGTGTCCGCGCCACGGTTTCGCATGCTTCTCAGAGGAGACCATCCCGTGCGCGGAGTTTTCATCGACGCCAACTCGTCGCTTGCCGAGATCTTCGACCGGCAGCGCCAATCCGGCGATCCGGAGATGCGCGTGCATCTCGACCCCGACATCAAGCCGGAGGACTGGCCGGCCATCCTCGACGGCGCCGAGATCGGCGTCGTCGACCACACCGCGCTGCCGACGGATGTCGCCAAGCAGTGCAAGGGCCTCAAGCACGTCGTCTTCCTCGGCACCGGCGCGCGCAGCTACATGAACCCGGAAGAACTCGCCGAACTCGGCATCACCGTCCACCTCATCAAGGGTTATGGCGACACGGCCGTCGCCGAAGCCGCCATCGCGCTGATGTGGGCCTCGGCGCGCGGCATCGCGCAGATGGACCGCGAGATGCGCGCCGGCAACTGGCTGCGCGACGACGGCATGCAGCTCACCGGCAAGACGCTCGGCCTGATCGGCTTCGGCGGCATCGCCGCGGAGGTCGCGCGCATCGCGGGCGGCAGCGGCATGAAGGTGATCGCCTGGAACCGCTCGCCGAAGAGCCATCCGGGCATGGACTTCGTGTCACTCGATCAGTTGCTGGCGACGAGCCACATCGTCTCACTGCATCTTCTGCTCAACGACGAGACCCGCGGCTTCCTGTCGCGCGAGCGGATCGCGCAGATGCGCAACGGCGTGATCTTCGTCAACACCGCCCGCGCCGCCATCGTCGACGAGACGGCGATGATCGACGCCCTCCGCTCCGGCCATATCCGTCACGCGGGCCTCGACGTCTTCAACACCGAGCCGCTGCCGGTCGGTCACGTGCTGACCACGATCCCCAACGTGACGCTGTCGGCGCATTCGGCGTTCCGCACGCCCGAGGCGAGCGAGAACCTGATTCACGCCGCTTGGGAGCATTGCCGGCGCGTCGCGAAGACGTAGTTGTTCCCGCCGTAAAGTGGGCAAAGCAGCCGCCGAAGGCGGCAGCGTGCCCACCATCGATCAGCACATTCGCGGCAAGACGGTGGGCACGGCGCCACCCGGACCTCGTATGGGGACGCAGCGCAGCCGCGCCTTTGCCTACCCCACGGCCTCTCTCCTCCGTCATTGCGAGCGAAGTGTTCAGCCCGGGGACATGGCTGACAGGTGTTCGGGGACATGGTTGACACCTCAAAATCGGCTCGATTCGTCAAGCAAAGGGGCGAGCGATGCCGTGGCGAGAGGTGTCTGTCATGG
>NZ_CAFI01000337.1 GCF_000239775.1 Bradyrhizobium sp. ORS 375 | reverse complement strand
CCGGACATGCGCATCCCGATCGCCCATTGCCTCGGCTGGCCGGAGCGCATCAAGGGACCGTCGGCGCGGCTCGACCTTGCCAAGATCGGCACCTTGACCTTCGAGGCGCCCGATTTCGAGCGGTTCCCCGGCTTGCGGCTGGCCTATGAGTCGCTGCGGACGGGTCGCGGCGCCACGACCGTGTTCAATGCTGCCAATGAAGTCGCGGTGGCCGCGTTCATCGGTGGTCACATCCGGTTCGGTGCCATTGCCCGGCTGGTCGAGGCGACGCTGGAGGATTGGACAAGGTCAGGTAATCAGGCACCGCTCTCGTCCGCGGACGACGCCATCGCCATTGACCATGATGCGCGAAAAAAGGCCGCGGGGCTCTTGCCTCAAATCGCCGCAAAAGCATCTTAGAGGGTTGGACGGGCCGAAGGCCCATCGGGAAGGTCATCGATGTCCGAATTTTTCCATCATATTTTCAGCACGTTGAGCAACGGCCTGCTCGGCACCATCATCCCCTTCCTGTTCGTGCTCACGATTGTCGTGTTCTTTCACGAGCTCGGCCACTTCCTGGTCGCGCGCTGGGCCGGCGTGAAGGTGTTAACGTTTTCGCTCGGATTTGGCCCTGAACTGATCGGTTTCAATGACCGGCACAACACCCGCTGGAAGATCTCCGCGGTCCCGCTGGGCGGTTACGTGAAGTTCTTCGGTGATGAATCCGAGGCCTCCACCCCGTCGGCCGAGGCCCTGGCCAAGATGACGGCCGAAGAGCGCTCCGACAGCTTCCACCACAAGACCGTCGGACAGCGCGCAGCGATCGTGGCCGCCGGTCCGATCGCCAACTTCATCCTGGCCGTCATCATCTTTGCCGGCATGGCGCTCTATTACGGCAAGCCGAATACGACTCCGCGGGTGGACGCCGTCCAGCCGGACAGCGTCGCGGCTGCCGCCGGCTTCAAGACCGGCGACGTCATTGCCGCCATCGACGGCCGGGCGATCGAGACCTTCGGCGACATGCAGCGAATCGTGTCCTTGAATGCCGGGACCGAGCTGACCTTCCTGATCAAACGCGATGGGTCCGAGATCACCCTGAAGGCCACGCCCGCTCTCCAGGAGCGCAAGGACTCGTTCGGAAACAGTCACCGGATCGGCGTTCTCGGCATCCAGTACAACGCCAAGCCGGACGAATCGCGATCGGTCCCGGTCGGGTTCCTCGAATCGATCAAGTTCGGCTTCGAGCAGGTCTGGTTCATCATCACCACAACCTTCAAGTTCATCGCGTCGCTGCTCTCGGGAACCGGGAATGCCGGAGAGCTCGGCGGAACGATTCGAATCGCGCAGCTGTCCGGGCAGGCGGCGAGCCTCGGCTTTCAGGTTCTGGTGAACTGGTGCGCCATGATCTCGGTCTCGATCGGGCTCTTGAACCTGTTCCCGGTTCCGCTGCTCGATGGCGGACACCTGTTGTTTTACGGGGTGGAGGCGGTGCGCGGCCGTCCGTTGTCCGAGCGCGCCCAGGAAATGGGGTTCCGAATCGGCCTTGGCCTGATCCTGATGCTGCTGGTCTTCACGACCTATAACGACATCCTTCACATCGCGGGGTCCTGAACGCGGCTTTTTTACGACGTGGCGGATAGGCAACGTTTTGAAACGAACTTGAAAATTCGGAGAAATCCGGCGTTTGCCGTCGGGGCCAAATTGGCTACAAGCGAACGACAAATGGGAATCTGTCGGCTCGGTAGGGGTACTGAACCGGCATCGGAATAAGGGCGCGTAGCGCATGAAGTTCGGATTGCGGGTGCGGGGGGGCTTGGCGGCCGCCTTTATCATGTTCGCCGTTCCGGTGGCCTTGCCGCTGGCGAGCGTGGTCATGTCGTCGCCAGCCGCGGCTCAGACGGTCAACTCGATCGAAGTGGTGGGCAACCGCCGCGTCGAGCTGGAGACCATCCGCTCCTACTTCAAGCCGGGTCCGGGCGGCACGCTGGATGCCGGCCGCATCGACGACGGCCTCAAGGCCCTGATCGAGACCGGCCTGTTCTCGGACGTGAAGATCAACCGTCAGGGCGGTCGTTTGATCGTCAGCGTGGTCGAGAACCCGGTGATCGGCCGCGTTGCCTTCGAGGGCAACAAGAAGGTCAAGGACGAGCAGCTCCAGGCCGAGGTGCAGTCGAAGCCGCGCGGTACGCTGTCGAAGCCGATGGTGCAGTCGGATGCGCAGCGCATCGCCGAGATCTATCGCCGCTCCGGCCGCTATGACGTGCGCGTCACGCCGGAATTCATCGAGCAGCCGAACAACCGCGTCGACCTGATCTTCACGGTCGAGGAAGGCCCGAAGACCGGCGTCAAGTCGATCGAGTTCGTCGGCAACAACTCGTTCTCGTCCTATCGCCTCAAGGACGTCATCAAGACCCGCGAAACCAACCTGTTGAGCTTCCTTGGTTCCGGCGACGTCTACGATCCGGACCGCGTCGAGGCCGACCGCGACCTGATTCGCCGCTTCTACCTGAAGAACGGCTATGCCGACGTGCAGGTGGTCGCCGCGCTCAGCGAGTATGATCCCGAGCGCAAGGGCTTCATGGTGACCTTCAAGATCGAGGAAGGTCAGCAGTACCGGGTCGGTTCGGTCGACTTCCAGTCGTCGATCGGCACGCTCGACGCCAACACGCTGCGCGGCTACTCGCGCGTCAGCGTCGGCTCGCTCTACAACGTCGAGAACATCGAGAAGTCGGTCGAGGAGATGCAGATCGAGGCCTCGCGGCGCGGCTACGCGTTCGCGGTGGTCCGTCCGCGCGGCGATCGCAATTTCGAGGCCCATACCGTGTCGGTGGTGTTCGCCGTCGACGAGGGCCCGCGTACCTACATCGAGCGCATCAACATCCGCGGCAACACCCGCACCCGCGACTATGTCATTCGCCGCGAGTTCGACATCTCCGAGGGTGACGCCTACAACCGCGCCCTGGTCGACCGCGCCGAGCGCCGCCTCAAGAACCTCGACTTCTTCAAGGACGTGAAGATCTCGACCGAGCCGGGCTCGTCGAGCGACCGCGTCATCCTGGTCGTCAACCTAGAGGAAAAGTCGACCGGCGACTTCTCGATCTCGGGCGGCTACTCGACCACCGATGGTGCGCTCGCCGAGGTCTCGATCTCCGAGCGCAACTTCCTCGGCCGCGGCCTGTTCGCTAAGGCGTCGGTGACCTACGGCCAGTTCGCCCGCGGCTATTCGCTGTCCTTCGTCGAGCCCTATTTGCTCGACTACCGGGTGGCGCTGGGTCTCGACCTCTATCAGCGCCAGCAGCTGGCCAACAACTTCATCTCCTACGGCACCAAGACGCTCGGCTTCAGCCCGCGCCTCGGCTTCCAGCTGCGTGAAGACCTGTCGCTGCAGCTGCGCTACTCGATCTACCGCCAGGAGATCTCGCTGCCGGCGACACTGTCGGACTGTAACAACGTCGCTGGTGGCAGCATGATCGGCAACCGCTTCGTGCCGTTCGCTCCCACGCCGGCTTTCATCAACACGCCAGTGGCGCAGGGCGGTTTGGGTGGCGTCGACCCGCTCGGCGCCGGAGGACTGGGTTGCTTCGCCAACGGTGAAGCCTCGCTGCCGGTCCGCCGTGAACTGGCGAACGGCGCGACGCTGACCTCGGCGCTCGGTTACACGCTGAACTACAACACGCTCGACAACAACAAGAACCCGACCGACGGCCTGCTGGTCGACTTCAAGCAGGACTTCGCGGGTGTCGGCGGCGACGTGTCGTACCTGAAGACCGCGTTCGATGCGAAGTACTTCACCCCGCTGGTGTCGGACATCGTCAGCATCGTCCACCTGCAGGGCGGCATCCTGAACAAGATCGGCAACACGCAGCTGCGCATGCTCGATCACTTCCAGATGGGTCCGAACCTGGTTCGCGGCTTCGCTCCGAACGGCATTGGTCCGCGCGACATCAACCCGTTCGGCACGCAGGACGCTCTCGGCGGCACCAAGTACTGGGGCGCTTCGCTCGAACTGCAGATGCCGTTCTGGTTCCTGCCGAAGGAAACGGGCCTGAAGGGTGCGGTCTATGCCGACGCTGGCGGCCTGTGGGGTTACCAGGGGCCGACGTCGTGGGCTGCCACGGGCGAGATCAACACTCCGGGCTGCATCAAGCCGACGCGCAATCCGAACAACGCGGGTACCTGCCTTGGCCTGCAGTTCGACGACCAGAACAAGGTCCGGACGTCGGTCGGTGTGGGTCTGGTGTGGGCGTCTCCGTTCGGTCCGCTGCGCTTCGACTACGCGATCCCGCTCACCAAGGGACAGTTCGACCGGACCCAGGAGTTCCGGTTCGGCGGCGGCACGTCGTTCTGAGCCTGAGCGAGACAAATCCGGGTTGGCATCGCCCAGCCCGGCCGGTGTAAGAGATGCGAGCTCGGTTCCGGGAGACTGGAGCCGGGCTCTGACGTTTTGAGAGTGTGACGGGATGGCCCAGCCGACCTTCTTTCAATCTCCTCCCCCGACGACCTTGGCGGCGATCGCCGCGAAGGTGAGCGCGGTGCTCGTTGACCCCTCTCAGGGCGACAAGGTGATCAAGGGGCTGGCCTCGCTTGACGAGGCCGGGCCGATGCACCTGGCGTTCTTCGACAACCTCAAATACGCCGACCAGCTGGCCCGGACCAAAGCCGGCGCGTGCCTCGTCAGTCCGCGCTTCGAGGCCCGCGTGCCGGCGCATGTCACGGTCGTCAGGGCGAGCCAGCCGTTCCGCGCCTTCGTGCAGCTGGCGCGCGAATTTCATGCCGATGCGCTGCGTCCGCAGCCCTGGTTTGGCGACGACGGCATCTCGCCTCAGGCGATCATCGATCCCAGCGCCCGGCTGGAGGACGGCGTCATTGTCGAGCCGCTGGCGGTGATCGGCGCCCATGTCGAGATCGGCTCGGGCACCATCGTCGGCGCCGGCGCGGTGATCGGGGCACACGTCAAGATCGGCCGCGACTGCAATGTCGGGGCCCGCACCGTCATCCAATGCGCGCTGATCGGCAACGACGTGCTGATCCACCCCGGCTGCAGCATCGGCCAGGACGGTTACGGCTTCATCTTCTTCGGAGCGAACGGACACACCAAGGTGCCGCAGACCGGCCGGGTGATCATTCAGAACCATGTCGAGGTCGGCGCCGGCACCACGATCGACCGCGGCAGCCTGCGCGACACGGTGATCGGCGAGGGCACCAAGATCGACAACCAGGTGCAGATCGGCCACAATGTCACAATCGGGCGACATTGCCTGCTGGCGGCCCAGATCGGACTGGCAGGCAGTCTCACGATCGGCGACAACGTCGCGCTTGGGGCGAAGGTCGGTATCAATAATCACGTCACGATTGGCGATGGCGCGCAGGTGACGGCGATGAGCGGCGTCAAGGACGACATCCCGCCGAACGGCCGGTGGGGCGGCTTCTTCGCCAAGCCGACCAAGCAGTGGTTCCGCGAGATCGTTGCGGTGGAACGGCTGGTGCGTGATCAGGCAACGAGCAGGGACGAAGGACGGGAGTGATGGAGGAGTCACCCATCAAATTTGCGGACATCGATATCAACGAGATTCTGAAGACGCTGCCGCACCGTAACCCGTTTCTCCTGATCGACCGCGTGAAGAACATCCGCGCCGACTACAGCGGCATCGGCGTCAAGAACGTCTCTTTCAACGAGCCGTGCTTCCAGGGCCATTTCCCGGAGCGGCCGGTTTATCCGGGCGTGCTGATGATCGAGGGCATGGCGCAGACCGCGGGTGTCATCGGCATCAAGTCGGTCGAGGGCACGGAGAAGCCGCGCGCGGTGTATTTCCTCACCATCGACAAGTGCAAGTTCCGCAAACCGGTGCTGCCCGGGCAGACCATCGAGTATCACATGCGCTCGATCGGCCGCCGCAAGACGATGTGGTGGTTCCACGGCGATGCCAAGGTCGATGGCGTTGTCGTCGCCGAGGCCGATGTCGGCGCGATGCTGACCGACTGAGCTTGAGACGAGAGAGTTGGTTGCGTTGAGATGAGCAAGATTGATCCCACCGCGCGCGTCGAGGACGGCGCCGCGATCGGCGAGGGCACCGTGATCGGTCCCTATTGCATCATCGGCCCGAACGTCGTGATCGGGGCGAACTGCAAGCTGATCAGCCACGTCCAGATCATGGGTCACACCACGCTCGGTGACGACAACGTCATCTCGCCCTTCGTCGTGCTCGGCGGCGCGCCGCAGGATCTCAGCTATCGCGGCGAGCCGCACCGGCTCGAGATCGGCTCCGGCAACACCTTCCGTGAAGGCGTGACGATGAACATCGGCACCACCAAGGGCGGTGGGCTCACCAAGATCGGTAATGCCGGGTTCTTCATGAACAACGCGCATGTCGCGCATGATTGCGTGGTCGGCAACAACGTGATCTTCGCGACCTCGGCGACGCTCGGCGGCCATGTCGAGGTCGGCGATGCCGTCTATATCGGCGGCCTCTCCGCCGTGCATCAGTTCACCCGCATCGGCCATGGCGTGATGGTCGGCGGCGTCTGTGGCGTGCGCGGCGACATCATTCCCTATGGTCTCGTCAACGGCCAATATGCCGCGCTCGAAGGCCTCAACATCATCGGCATGAAGCGCCGCAAGTTCACCCGCGAGCGGCTCGCGACCGTCCGCAACTTCTATCAGAAGCTGTTCCACGGCCCCGGCGTGTTCGCCGATCGTCTCGCGGCCGTGCGCTCCATGACCGGTGACGATCCGGCCATCGCCGAGATCCTGGCCTTCATCGAGGGGGGCCGCCACCGCGCGCTGTGTCTGCCGGAGATCGGCAGATCCGCGCCCGCCGAGCTCTGACGGTCATGGGCGGGCCGGCCACCGAGACCGCAGCGCCTGTCGGCTTGATTGCCGCCGGCGGCGTGCTGCCTTTCGCGGTTGCCGACGCCATCGTCGCGCGTGGCCAGACCCCCGTGCTGTTCGCCCTGAAGGGCATCTGCGATCCCAGGCCGCTGGCGCGCTTTCGCCATCACTGGATCGGTCTCGGACAACTCGGCAATGCGCTGAAGCTGCTGAAGACGGAGGGCGTCCGCGACCTCCTGTTCATTGGCAATCTGGTGCGCCCCGCCGTCTCCGAGATCCGCTTCGACTGGGGAACGCTGCGCGAGCTGCCCTACATCTGGTCGGCATTCCGCGGCGGCGATGATCATCTCTTGTCCGGCGTCGGCCGCATCTTCGAGCGGCACGGCTTCCACATGATCGGCGTCAAGGACGTCGCGCCCAACCTGCTCGTGCCCGAGGGTCATCTGACGCGGAGCCGGCCCAGCGATCTGGTCACTGGCGACATCGTCAAGGGGCTCGCCGTGCTCAGGGCGATGGCGCCGTTCGATGTCGGGCAGGCCGTGGTCGTGATCGACGGCCACGTCGTCGCGCTGGAGGACATCGAGGGCACGGATGGCCTGCTGGCCCGCGTGGCGCACCTGCGTGCTGATCGCCGCATTCGTTCTGCGGCAGGGCGGGGCGTGCTGGTGAAGGCGCCGAAGGCCGGCCAGGATCTCCGCTATGATCTGCCAACCATCGGCCCGCGCACGGTCGAGGGTCTCGCGGCAGCCGGCCTTGCCGGCGTCGCCGTTGCAGCAGCGCATACGCTGCTCGCAGATCCGCAGGAGACGGTCACGGCCGCCGATCGTTCCGGCGTGTTCATCACGGGCGTCACTGCGTGACGGCGCAGCCGCAGGCCGGCCCCGCCGTCCGCAGGATCTGCCTGGTCGCCACCGAGGAGTCCGGTGATCGTCTCGGCGCCCCCCTGATGAAGGTGCTGCGCCAACGCCTCGGTGATGGCGTCGAGTTCACCGGCGTCGGCGGCCGCGACATGACGCGGGAGGGACTCGTCTCGCTGTTTCCGATCGAGGAGCTCTCGATCATGGGCTTCACCGGCGTCTTGAAGCAGCTGCCGAAGATCCTGCGTCTGCTCCGGCAGACCGTGGACGCGGTCGTGGCGAGCCAGCCCGACGTGCTCGTCATCATCGACAGTCCCGATTTCACCCAGCGCGTCGCGAAGCGCGTTCACGCCCGGGCTCCTGCGATCCCGATCGTGAACTACGTCGCTCCGACGGTGTGGGCATGGCGGCCGGGCCGGGCGCGCGCGATGCACTCTTACATCGATCACGTGCTGGGCCTGCTGCCGTTCGAGCCGGAGGCGTTTCGCAGGCTCGGCGGTCCGCCCTGCACCTATGTCGGCCATCCGCTGATCGAGCAGCTATCTGCGCTGCGTCCCGACGCGGCGGAGCAGGCGCGTCGCGACGCCAAGCCGCCGCTGCTGCTGGTGCTGCCCGGCAGCCGGCGCAGCGAGGTCGCCCGCCACATCGCCGTGTTCGGCGAGACGCTCGCGCGCTTGCAGACACGAGGCCTTGCGTTCGAGGCCGTGGTGCCGACCACACCGCATCTCGAAGCCGCCGTCAGGGCCGGGGTCGCGAGCTGGCCAGTGACGCCTGCCATCATCACCGGGGAAGCGGAGAAGCGTGCGGCCTTCCGCAGCGCTCACGCAGCGTTGGCGAAGTCGGGCACGGTCACGCTCGAGCTTGCGTTGTCAGGCGTGCCGATGGTGACCGCCTATCGCGTCGGCGAAGTCGAAGCCTTCATCCTGCGCCGGATCATCAACGTGCAGTCCGTCATCCTCGCCAATCTCGTGATCGGCGAGAACGTCATCCCGGAATTCCTGCAGGAAGGCTGCACCGCCGACAATCTCGCACCCGTGCTGGTCGATCTGTTGAGCAACGGTCCGATCCGCACGCGCCAGGTCGAAGCCTTCAATCGTCTCGACGACATCATGTCGACCGGCGCTGCCTCTCCCAGCGTTCGCGCCGCCGACATCGTGCTGGCCACGATGCGCGGCGGACGGCAGGGCATGCCCCGACAACAATGAAGGCTCCGCAGGGTACCGGCGCTGCCGTGACCCCTCCAGGCGAGAGCTCGAAATGACGCCGTGCCCACCATCTTGCTGATGAGTTGACCGATCGATGCTGCGCACGCAGCCGCTTGAAACAAGATGGGCCGATCGGACCTGCAGACGAGGCCAAGCCGCAAGCCACCGCATCGAAGAATCCTTCGCCACGCGTGACTAGCTCGGTGCAGCCCGACACATCCGCCGGCTTTTCGCACTCGATACTTGTGGCAATCGCAACACGCTCTCTGCAGCGAGGCGCAACGAAATCAAAACCGAGCTTCAAGGTCGGGCCGGAATCTCCCGCGGACGAATAAGGGGCCGCCGCTGTTTGCTCGCGGGTCCATTTGTGGGTCCAGGCGAACTACGACGGCGCGCGGCGACTGTCTCATCTTGCATCCCTGACCTGATACAGGAGGGTGATTTTGAATCATTCCACCTGCCTGATCCACTCTACTCAAGATTGTAGAGCTAAGGTCACCTAGATCGTGTCAGTTGCCGCGGCCCCTCGGGCCGGGACCACGACGATTAGTAAAACGCGATCTCCACTCGTGATCGTGCGTGTAGGAAGGCAAGCTCATCTATAGATTGCGTAGTAAAAAATAAAACACTTGATGTTGTGCATAAGTCTGTTGGCTTGTTGATCGAAAGAGAAAGATCGAATTCCCTATATCCGAACCAAGGGAATGCGGCAGGAGGCCAATGTGTCTGATAGCTCGCAGTCGACCGATCAGGTGATCGTAAGGGAACGACTGATCAAGAAAGTTATAGGCGCCTCCGCGGGCGCTATTTTTTGGTTTCTGAATACAACTACAGGGTGTTTTGCCGGAGGAATGTCGCTCCCGGGCAGCTTCTCGGTAAGTCAGACCGGAGCGGCGACATACTCGATCCCGATTGCCCTGGCGCCTGCGACGGCGGGGCTGAGTCCATCCTTGTCGCTGGATTACAGCAGCCAAGGTGCCAATGGTCTGCTCGGTGTCGGATGGACGTTGGGAGGAGTGCCATCGATCGGACGTTGTGCGCGGACATTGGCGCAGGACGGTGTGCTTGGCGGGGTCAATTTCGACGCCAATGACAGGTTCTGTCTGGACGGTCAGCGACTCATCGGCGTGAGCGGCACCTACGGTGCCGATGGGGCCGAGTATCGGACCGAGGTGGACTCCTATTCGAGGATCATTTCCCACGGCACGGCCGGCACCGGACCAGCTTGGTTCGAGGTCCGAACGAAATCCGGCCAGGCGTTGGAGTTTGGCCACACGACCGATTCCCAGGTCTTGGCTCAGGGCAAGACGACGGCGCGAAGTTGGGGGCTCAACAAGCTCGCCGACAGCAAGGGAAACTATCTGACGGTTTCCTACGTCAACGACGCTACCGTCGGCCAGGTTTATCCGTCGCGCATCGACTATACCGGAAATGCCGCGGTCGGGCTCGCCCCCTACAACTCGGTGCAGTTCGTCTACGGAACGCGTCCAGACCCCATTCGGGGCTATCACGCGGGGTCGCTGGCGCAGACGACGGTGCGTCTCACGAATGTGAAAACCTATGCCGGCTCGGCATTGGTCGCGGACTACCAGATCTCCTATCAGCAGAGCCCGACCAGCAATGTATCCGAGATCAATTCAATCAAGGTCTGCGCGGCCGATGGAGCTTGTCTTCCAGCGAAGAGCTTTCAATGGGCAAATGGCGGCGGAGCTTCGTTCTCAGCACAAGTGATGTCCATCACCAACGGCGAAAACTTCAGGACGCCGGCAGCGGGTGGTGGAACGCAGGGACCTGGTGCGGCCACCGGCAATCCTGGGTTCCAGCAGATTTTTGCCGATTTCAACGGAGACGGCAAAAGCGACATCATGATGTTCTACAGCTCGCATTTGTTCGGATTTCTCAGCAACGGAGATGGCACGTACACGATCGCGAACTCCGGTACGCCAAATAACTGGGATTTTGGCACGAATCCGGCTTCCAACTACATGTTGATCTCGGGTGACTTCAACGGCGACGGAAAGTCGGACATGGTCCTGATTGGTGGGGCGTATCTTTACGTCTTCATAGGGAAGGGAGATGGCACCTTCAACGGCAGCGCCGTGGCTTGTCCGAATGGCTGGAATTTCGGAAGTCCTCCGCAAGCCACCTACACGCCGATCATCGGAGACTTCGACGGCGATGGAAGGACCGATTTCCTGCTATTGAGCGGTCAATATCTCTACGAATTCATGAGCAGAGGCGACGGAACGTTCACGGGGAATACAATTAACATCGGCATTTGGAACTTCGGAGCGCGTGTCTCCGATGGATTTACGCCTATCTCCGGCGACTTCAATGGCGACGGAAAGTCCGACTTCATCATGATGGGAAGCAACTATCTGTATGAGTTCATGAGCAATGGGGATGGATCGTTCACTTACAATGGCGTTCCCATCAACGGATGGGCCTTCGGCACTCCGCCGGCAGCCGGCTTCATGCCGATCGCCGGCGACTTCAACGGTGATGGCAAGACCGACTGGGTCATGTCACAGGGAGCCTATCTCTATGAGTTTCAGAGCAAGGGTGACGGGCAATTCAATTTGATCCAGATTTCCACCGGCACCTGGAATTTCGGGTCGCCGACGGCGGCGGCGTTTGTGCCCGTCGGCGGTGATTTCAATGGAGATGGAAAGGCCGACTTTGCGCTGATTGGGGGAAGTGGACCGTATATCTATCAGTTCATCAGCAAGGGCGATGGCACCTTCAATTTCAATACACTGGCGATGCCGAACGGCTGGAACTTCGGCTCCCCACCGACGACAAACTTCTTCATGTTTTCTGGCGATTACAATGGCGACGGACGCAGCGACTTCGCCTTCATGGAGACGACCCACATCTATACCGTGTTCGCGAATGGCGGTCCGGGCGACGTCATCACGGGGATCACGAGCGGACTTGGCATCCAGACGTCCGTGACCTATTCGTCCCTTACGAACAGCGCGGTCTACGGCAGGGACTCGACTGCGACCTATCCGACACTCGAACTGCAGATCCCGTTCTATGTGGTTTCGCGCGTCGACACCGCGAACGGGGTGGGTGGGAGCTACAGCTCGGCCTACACCTACGCCGGGGCCAAGGCCGATCTGACCGGCCGCGGGAATGCTGGGCTTCCGCCAGATGACGGTGAAGGATCTGCAGACGGGCATCGCGGACACGACGAATTTCCGGCAGGACTTTCCCTATATCGGCATGGTGGCATCGACGACGCGGACCCTGGGCACGCAGACGCTGGGGCAGTCGACCAACACCTACCAGTTCAGCAATGCGGCGGGAACGTCGACCATCAGCCCGTCGAGTGCGCCTTACCGGGTGTCGCTGGCGCAGAACGTGTCGAGCGGGACGGATCTCGACGGCTCGGCTCTGCCGACGGTGACCACGGCGAACCAGTACGACGCCTACGGCAACGCGACGTGGGTCAGCGTATCGACGCCGGACGGCTACAGCAAGACGACGGTCAACACCTACAGCAACGACCCGTCGCTCTGGTACCTCGGGCGTCTGACCCGGGCATCTGTCACCAGCGTCGCGCCATAGCAACACGGCAGCGAGAGGCCTGTGGCGTGGGCTCGTCCACGCCCACGGAGAATCTGTGTCCTGCGTTGTGCCGGTCAGGGGCTGACCGGCCGGTTTCGGCAGCATCAATCGGCGACTTGGGGGCTTGGCGCCATGACGATCTCGATCAGAACCGCATTGCCGCAGGTTGCGGCTGTCATCGCGCTGACGCTGGCGGCGCCGGCGTGGGCGGCGAGCAGCATCACGCGAACCTCGTCGTTCGCCTATGATGCGGCCTCTGGCTTGCTGACCCAGGAGGTGGTCGAGCCGGATAATCCGGCGCTGCGGCTGCAGACGGACTATGTCTACGACGCGTTCGGCCACAAGCAGTCGGTGACGGTCAGCGGTGCCGACATCGTCAGCCGCTCGAGCTCGAGCACCTATGACGCGCGCGGGCAGTTCGCGACCTCCAACAGCAATGCGCTGGGGCAGAGCGAGAGCTTCCAATATGACCCGCGCTTCGGCCAGCCGATCAGCCATACCGGGCCGAACGGACTGACCACGACGTGGAGCTACGATTCGTTCGGACGCAAGATCCAGGAGACCAGGCCGGACGGCACGATCACCCGCTGGAGCTACCAGTTCTGCAGCGGCGTCAATGGCGGCACCGCGACGTGTCTCTCCGGGGCGAGCTATCTGACCCAGGAGACGTCCTACGCATCCGACGGCAGCACGGTGATTGCGCCGACGGCGACCGTGTACTTCGATGCGCTGGAGCGGGAGATCGGACGCCGTACGCAGGGCTTTGACGGCAGCGTCGTGCAGGCCACCAAGAGCTACGACGCGCTGGGCCGGGTCACCCAGACCAGCCGGCCGTACTTCGTGACCGGCGGCACGCCGCGTTACACAACCTTCACCTACGATACGCTGGGACGGGTGGTCTCGACGACGCAGCCGGACGGCAGCGTGGCGCAGATGGCCTATCACGGCCTGACCACGGTCGAGACCAATCCGCTCGGCCAGACGCGGACGACCGTCAAGAACAGCCAGAGCCAGATTGCGTCGGTGACCGACGCGATGGGCAAGACGCTGACCGCGGCCTATGACGCGGTCGGCAACATGGTGCAGACCACCGACCCCGACGGCAACGTCATCACCGCGACCTACGACCTGCGCGGCCGCAAGGTCGCGAGCTCCGATCCGGATCTGGGCATCTGGACCTATACGTACAATACGCTGGGGCAGCTGGTCACCCAGACCGACGCCAAGGGGCAGGTCGTCAGCCTGAGCTACGACATCCTCGGCCGCATGGTGCAGCGGGTCGAGCCGGACATGACCTCGGTCTGGACCTACGACACCGCGGCCAACGGCATCGGCAAGCTCGCCGCAACCGGTATCACCGCGGGCTCCGGCAGCGGCTTTGCCCGCAGTATCAGCTATGACAGCCTCGGCCGTCCGCTGCAGGTCGCGAGCACCATCGATGGCGCGACCTATACGATGGGGGCGACCTACGACGCCAACAGCCGGTTGACCAAGGTCAGCTATCCCTCCGGCTTCACGGCGCGCTATGGGTACAACAGCCTTGGCTTCGCCAACCAGCTGCAGGACGACACCACCAGCCAGTCGTTCTGGACGGCCTATGCGATGGATGCCGAGGGGCATCTGACCCAGCAGACCGCGGGCAACGGCCTCAGCACCATCAGGGGCTTCGATCCTCTGACGGGGCGGCTGGCCAGCATCGCCACCGGCACCAAAGGCGCCGTGCAGAACCAGACGTTCGGTTACGACCGGCTCGGCAACCTGACCTCGCGCAGCGACGTCAACACCCATGTCAGCGAGACATTCGCCTATGACGCACTGAGCCGGCTGACGTCCTCGACGACCAACGTCGACACGACGCCGCTGGTCAAGACGTTCTCCTACAGCCCGATCGGCAACATCCTGACCAAGTCGGATGTCGGCAGCTATACCTATCCGGCGGCGGGCCAGCCGCGGCCGCATGCGGTCACCGGCGTCTCCGGCACCATCACCGCCAGCTTCACCTACGACGCCAACGGCAACCAGACCTCCGGGCTCGGCCGCAGCATCGTCTACACCTCCTACAACAAGCCGGCGAGCATCACGCAAGGGTCGCGCACGATCTCCTTCGTCGACGACACCGACCATCAGCGCGTCAAGCAGGTGACGCCGGAGGGCACGACGCTCTATCTCGCCGCCTTCGGCGTTGAAGCCGAGGTGCAGAACCCCGGCACGGTGACGCAGAAATGGACCGACTATCTAATGGTCGGCAACGCCCGCGTCGGCATGCGCTTGGCGCAGACCTCCGGCGGCAGCACGACGGTCACG
>NZ_CAFI01000338.1 GCF_000239775.1 Bradyrhizobium sp. ORS 375 | reverse complement strand
ATTTCTACTCAGCAGCCGATTTGAAAATACCAGTACGAACAATAACTTGTTCGGCGGTCTGGTCCGCCGCGAGCGCCTCACCTAATACAATCGAGCTGCCGGGAGTGGAAGGTAGGGCGAGGCGGCGTTGTTTCCCGCGAAGGCGATTGCAGCGCACCGGGCGCCGGTGTCGTCGAGACAAGCCCACGGAGATGAGCCGCTTCTGTGTGTCAAATCCGATGAGTACGCCGCGGGCTCGAGCGCAGCCCCACTTGGCCCGGATCGCCGGTTCGGGCGATTCCTGTGTCTGAAGAACGACGACGAGCGCCTGAGCCCCCTTCCGTCTCAAAGCGGGTTGGATTAGCTTGCAGTTACAACTCCGACGGTCACGCCGAATGTCGTCCTGACGCTGAGATCCGGAGGAGCCTGCCAGAACGCCCGTTCGAAGGACGGCGGTTCAACGATCCGGGGGCGGCCATGCCGAACGATGATCAGGTCGAGCCCAATCCTCCCGCAAACCTCGGCGATCCGCAGAGGCAGGGAGCGGGGGCCGCCGGGCCCAACGATGGCCAGACCAAGCGTGAAGGGCCGACGAGCAGCAACGGAGGCAGTGGGGAAGCCCAGATCCTGCAAACCCTGCTTGCCCGGTCCGTCGACTTTTCGAAGAGCGGGCTGTTCTTCATTCTGCTCGGATGCGGCTTCCTATATTGCGCGTACGAGCTTCTCTATCACGTCCATCCAACGTTCGTCTTCATTCTCGCACTTCTGGGCTTGTCCATCGTCCTATTCGGAACGGGTACCCAGAGTCTGGGCAGTGGTGAGTTCGCCGAACCGGGATCAAAGGCGAAGGCCAAGGTCTACTTGGCGGGCGGAGCAGGGCTTCTTGCCGGGTTGTTCGGATTCGGCGCCGTTCTCGGCTCCGACAAGATCGAACGTGTGTTTGCTAATTCGAGCGGCTATGCGCTGGTCGTCTTCGAAATCAGCAATCCCAACGGCATCAAGCTGCAGCAGGCGAGCGTGTTGACACACCTGAGGGACGGGCGTCAGCTGCCGGTGCTCATTCGCGATCAGTCGATCGAAGTGCTGGCGCCGATCTCCCGAGGTTACGGCAAATTGGACGTCTGCATCGAGGCGAAGGGACTCGAACAGAAATGGTCCATCGAACACGGCTGCCCGACATTGGACCTGAAGGATAACGCGCCGGGACAACGGTCAGAGCCGGTACAAAGCATCGGCATCGCCAAGCTGGACCTCAAATACGTCAATACGACCGGACTGGATGAGGCCGGCAAGCCCACTGCAGCCTCTGCTTTCGTCGCGAAGTGAAAGTAGCCGGTGATGGTGAGCTCTCGTAACTCCTCCACCGTTCTAGGTGTCGCGCGGATGGCCGCATGGTTGCTCGCCTCCTGGCTCGTCCTGGTTCCAATGTCGTCGGCTTCCGCTCAGTCGTCGAGCCCGGTGCGCTGCTCTTTCGAAAAAAGATCGGACGTCGCGACTGGGCTCCGCGGTCTCCAGGCGAGCGATGAGCCGACCCGGTTGGCCTCGGCTGCCGCGCTTGGCCAGATCGGCAGCGATGCGCTGCCCGTGCTCATGGCGTCGATCTCCGAGACCCTCCGCCGCGACGCCGAGGCGAGCGCCTGGCCTCAGGCGCAGCGAGACTCTGCGGTGATACTGACCGATGTCGTCCGTGCCATTCTTTCCAATGACCCACAGGCGATCCTGCGCTTCCGGCAGTGTACCACCGATGCCGTCATCAGGCCTCTCGTCTGGGCGGCGCGCGGAGACAATCAGCGGCTCCGGGTCAATGCAGCCAATATCCTCGCCAATGTCATCGACAACACGACCGTCTGCTTCGTGCTTCATCATCTGCGCGATTCCGGGATCACCGCGTCCGGGCGAGCCAATCTGCTCGGGATCACGAACTCCATGGCAAGCTATGCCTACCGGGAAAACGTAGCGAGCATCATGAAGACGCTCGATATCGTCAATGAGCAGATCTTGAATGGCATTGGATTCGATCAATCTCGGATGATCATCAGAGACATTTCGAGCCGGATGGCGCAGAGCGAGAATAAGAACGTCTCGTTGGAGGCAGTATCGTTACAGCGCTATTGCCTCAATTATGATTTTGGCGCGCCGTTGCAGTGATCGCGCTCGGTTCCACTGGCTTTCGCGTTTTCTCCCGGCCCGCGCGCACGACCACAATCCTTTTGGATGCGTTAATGTCTCCTGCGTACACTCCGGCCCGTAACAAGCAGGGACGGACGACGGATCATGGCTGGAACATGCGCGGGCTGCGCTGAAGGAACCGAGCTGCCGTTCGCGTTCAAGATGGCCTTTCAGCCGATCGTCGATGTCGGGGCGCACCGGATCTGGGGCTACGAGGCGCTGGTGCGCGGGCCGAATGGCGAGGGCGCGCACAGCGTGCTGTCTCAGCTGACCGAGGCACAGCTCTATCGCTTCGATCAGTCGGCGCGGGTGCTGGCGATCGAGACCGCAGGGCGGCTGTTCACCGACCCGTGCGCGCGGCTGTCGATCAACTTCATGCCCAACGCGGTCTATGAGCCGCGGGCCTGCATCCAAAAGTCGCTCGCGGCGGCGAAGCGCGCCAGCTTCCCGGCGCAGAACCTGATGTTCGAATTCACCGAGAACGAGCGCATGGCGAGTCCCGACCATGTCGAGCGCATCGTCAAGAGCTACAAGGAGCTCGGCTTCTGGACCGCGCTCGACGATTTCGGCGCCGGCTATGCCGGACTCAATCTGCTGGCGCGGCTGCAGCCGAACCTGATCAAGATCGACATGGAGCTGCTGCGCGACATCCATCGTCATCCCGCCAAGCAGGTGATCGTGTCCGGCGTCGCCGCCATGGCGCGCCAGCTCGACATCGCCGTGCTGGCCGAAGGCGTCGAGAGCGAGGCCGAGTTCGCGGTGCTGCGCTCGGCCGGCATCAACCTGTTCCAGGGCTATTACTTCGCCAAGCCCGCCTTGATGGCGCTGCCAGAGGTGCCGTGGCTCACCGAGCCTGCGCGGGATCTGGCGGTCGGCTGATCGCCGCCACGCCCTCAGATATCCTTCGCACTGTCGCCTGCCGTCACCTCATACTCCGCGCCCGTCACCATCGCCGCCGCGTCGGAGGCGAGGAACACCGCGGCCGGCGAGATGTCGTCGGGCTGCAGCCAGCCGACCTTCAGCGCGACCGTCGGCGCGCGGGCGTCCCAGGCCTGTTGCGGCGTCGGGCTCGACGACGCCTCGCGGCCGGTCTCGCGGATGGCTTCGCTGAGCCTGGCGTCGTAACGCGTCAGCGCGGTGTCGACGAGGCCGGGGATCAGCGCGTTGACCGTGATGTTGTGCTGCCCGAGCTCGAGCGCGGCCGATTTCATCAGTCCCAGAATGCCCCATTTCGACGCCGAATAGCTCGCGGCGTCCCTGGTGCCGTGCTTGCCCTGCATCGACGACAGCACGATGATGCGGCCGCTCTTGCGCGCTACCATCTTCGGCGCGAAGGCGCGGATGGTGTTGGCGGTGCCGTTGAGATTGTTGTCGATCACGTCGCGCCAGTCGGCATCCTCCATCTCCAACAGCGGCTTCCAGCGCTGGATCGCGGCGTCGGCGACGACGATGTCGATCTTGCCATAGGTCTGCTCGACATGATCGGCGGCGGCGCGCAATGCCGCGATGTCGCGGATATCGGCGCGGATGCTTTCGCCGCGCCGGCCATAGGCCATGATCTGGCGCACCGTCTCGGCGAGATCCTCCGGCGTCGCCGGTGCCGCGTTGGAGGCGGTCGACACCGGTCCCGCAATATCCAGCGCAACGACGTCCGCGCCGTTGGCCGCCATCTCCACAGCGATCGACCGCCCGATGCCGCGCGCCGCGCCGGTGACGACGGCGACCTTGCCGGCGAGGGACGAGCCGCGGCCGGGACGGATCGGCCCGGCGCTCTTCTCCGGCGGCGGCTCGGGCACGGGCTGGCCATGCAGCTCGCGCGGCGCGGGGTCGGAGCGGCCGCCTTTGCCCGCCGCTCCGGTCTGCGCCGCGGCCTGGTTGAAAACGGCAAAGGCCGTCGCGGCCGCCGTGCCCTTGAGGAGGCCACGACGAAAGATGTTGTAGGCGGGCATTGAACGGATCTCCTGCGGGCGGTTGCTGACAACAGCGCGCCGGGAGGGCCGTTCCAGATGCTTGCCAGAGCATCGACGCGCGGTCGGAGGCGAGCCGGGCCGCGCAGGTGCCGCTCCCGCAGCTCCCCATCTGTGGCTGGCCGCAATTCCGAAACAGCGGGGCTGCCGTGGTCCGAATGCATTAAAAGGAACCCGTGCGTCGGGTCCCTCCGCCACGCGTCCCGCAATGCCCACATCTACCGCATGCCGCCCGTGATCGCCGATCCCTCCATCCTGCGCGTCCTGATCGTGCTGGCTGTCACCCAGCTGATCGCCTGGGGCACGCTCAGCCTGCCGGCGGTGATCGGCCGGGCCATGGCGGCGGATCTGGAGATGGACCTGACGGCGATCTTCGCCAGCACGACGGTGCTGTACATGTCGATGGGGCTGTGCTCGCCGCTGCTGGCGCGGCCGTTCATCAAGCAGGGCGGCCGCCGGGTGATGATTGCGGGCACCGTTCTGGCGGCGCCCGGTTATGTGCTGCTGTCGCTCGCGCAGGGGCCGCTCACTTATTATGCCGCGTGGCTGCTGCTCGGCATCGCGGGCAGCGCCACGCTCTCGACCGCGTCCTACATCGTGCTCAATGAGATCGCCGGGAGGCGCGCCGGCCGGGCGATCGGCGCGCTGATGCTGGTCACGGGCCTGTCCAGCAGCATCTTCTGGCCGGTCACGTCGGCGCTGTCGGCGCAGATCGGCTGGCGCAGCACCTGCCTGGTCTATGCCGGACTGCTGCTGCTGGTGTCGCTGCCGCTGTTCGTGTTCCTGCTGCCGCGCCGGGTCCATGATCATCTGCCGCCGGAGTCGGGCGCGGCCGCGCCCTTGCCTGCTGCCAAGCCGGCGCGCAGCACGTTCTATCTGCTGGTCGGCGCCTCCGGCCTCAACGCCTTCGTCGCCTTCGGCATGGGCGCCGTGCTGATCGAGCTGCTGAAGTCGGAGGGCCTCTCGCCGGCGGAGGCAATCGGCTTCGGCTCCATGCTGGGCGTCATCCAGATCAGTGCCCGCGTGATCGACTTCCTCGGCGGCGGGCGCTGGGACGGCATCACCACCGCCATCGTCGCCGGGCTGGCGCTGCCGGCCGCGATGCTGCTCTTGATGCTGAGCCATGGCTCGCATCTGGCCATCGCGATGTTCATGCTGATCTACGGCCTCGGCACCGGGGCGCTCGCCGTGGCCCGCGCGACCATGCCGCTGGTGTTCTACGACAAGGCGGCGTTCGCCAGGGCTTCGGCGCAGATCGGTCTGCCGATGAACGTGCTGTCGGCGGTCTCGGCCCCGATCCTTGTCGAACTGCTGACCCGCTACGGCAGCAATGCGCCGCTCGCGCTCAGCCTGCTGTGCTCCTGTGCCGCCGTGGCGATGCTGCTGCTGTTGCGGCAGCGGCGGCCGGCGCCGGTGGCGTCGTCGTCGTAGGCCGCTGAGTCGCCCGTCGGGCAGAGTGCGCGTGGCCCTGGCGGCCGTCGATGCGCGTCATCGCGATGCGCCGAACAGCGAAGTTCGCGTGTCGCATCCGTGGGATCGGCGGGACCGCATCGGGCGGCGCAAATTTTGATCTTTCGCTTTATCGGAAATCGTGGTTGTCTGTCGCCGTCCCGCCTCATCGACGAGGGGCGCTGCGCATCGTCAGGAGCGTTGAGGCGGGATGCGATGGACGCGCGGGTGCCGACTGACGAGTGGCGCCGGCGCGGACGGCGAAGTCGCGTGGTCCTGATACCCCGATGCCGGTATCCAGCGCGATGCGCGAACGCGCATCGTCGCGACACGGTGGCCAATACGCCGGTGCACCGAGGAGAGCGCGTATAAGCCGTAACACCGTTGCGCAGGGAAGGCCGGGTCGCGCCGGCTGAACCTGTGGTTCCTGCCCCGTGCATTCCTTTTCGCACGGGGGCCGCAGGAATCAGCCGAGGCCTGGTCTTCCCTGCGCCCTCGATCTCACGAGGGCTTCATTGCACAAAGCTTGGGCGCTCCGCGCGTCGCAAGGCCGCGAATCCATGGCCGCTCAAAGTTTTGAGCTGAGTTACTGGCGATTGACGCAGCCTGATGTCAAGTTCGTCACACGGCCTTCGGATCGTGGGTTGGTTGTATTTTGTTCCCCTTCGCGTGGACGGATGGGTGGACTACGAGGGACTAATTAGTTGGTCGATGCGGGCGCACGGATAGCAAACCATTAATGTGCGCTTGGTATCGTGCATACAGTCCATGCAACGAGAACCAGAAAATGCGACACCTGACTGTCTATCAGCGTCTCGCGGCGATCATTGCCGTGATGTCGATCGCACTGTTCGCCGTCTCCGCCATGCAGATCCTGATGCTGCGTGGGACCGTCATCGAGGAGCGGCAGACCATGGTCCGCAATCTCGTGGAGTCGGCCGTCAAGGTGCTGAGCTATTATGACGCCGCGGCGACGTCCGGAAAGGTTCCGGCGGAGCAGGCGCGGCCGCAGGCCTTTGCCGCGATCGGGGCGATGCGCTGGGGACAGTATTCCGACTATCTCGGCATCTATGGCACGGGAGCGTCCGATGCCGGCGTGACCTATGTCCACGCCAATCCGAAATACATCAACGTCAACCGCTGGGACTACAAGGATTCGACCGGCAAGCTGTTGATCCAGGACATTGTGCGCGCGGCGCGCGCCGGCGGCGGCTTCGTCGAGTACAAGGTGCCACGCGCCGGCGGAACCACCGAGCTGCCGAAGATGTCCTATGTCGGCGCCTATGGCAGCGGCGACAAGATGCTGGCGATCCAGGCCGGCGTCTACGTCGACGACATCGATGCGGTGGTTTACGAGCGCGCGCTCTGGGCCGGCATCGGCGGGCTCGCCGGCCTGGTCGTGGCCGCTATGGTCGCGTTCTGGCTCGGTCGTGGCATCGTGAAGCCGCTCGATCGGACCTGCGCCGTCATGGACGAGCTGACCAAGGGCAATCTCGGCTTCGAGGTGCCCTACACCAGCCGCCGCAACGAGATCGGCCGCATGGCGCGCAGCCTGCAGATCTTCAAGGATCATCTCGCCGAGAGCGAGCGCATGCGGGCCGAGCAGGAGCAATCCAAGCAGCAGGCGGCCGAGGAGCGGCGCGCGGTGCTGGCGCGGATTGCCGATGAGTTCGAGCGCTCGATCGGCGGGGTCATCCAGACCACCGCGAGCGCAGCCGGCGAGCTGCAGGTCTCGGCGCAGTCGATGTCGAGCATCGTCTCCGGCACGACCGATCAGAGCGCGAAGGTCGCCGCGGCGGCCGAGCAGACCGCCAAGAACGTGCAGACGGTTTCGGCGTCGGCCGAGCAGCTGTCGTCCTCGATCCAGGAGATTGCCAAGCAGGTCACGCAGTCCTCGTCGATTGCGCAGAACGCGGTCGAACAGGCGAACCGGACCGAATCCATGGTCACGCGGCTGGTCCATGCCTCGCAGAAGATCGGCGAGGTGATGGCGCTGATCCAGACCATCGCCGGCCAGACCAACCTGCTGGCGCTCAACGCCACCATCGAATCGGCCCGGGCGGGCGAGGCCGGCAAGGGCTTCGCGGTCGTCGCCAACGAGGTCAAGGCGCTGTCGGCGCAGACAGCCAAGGCGACCGAGGAGATCACCAGCCAGATCGAGGCAATCCGTGACGCGACCACCTCGACCGTGACCGCGATCCGTGACATCGGCACGACGATCGGCCAGATGAACGAGATCACCGAGACCATCGCCTCGGCGGTCGAGGAGCAGGGCGTCGCCACCAAGGAGATCGCCCGCAGCGTGCAGCAGGCGGCGCAGGGAACGCAGGGCGTCATGCAGCACATCGTCGGCGTGCGCGAGGCATCGGGGCAGGTCGGCGCGGCGGCGGCGCAGGTGTTGAGCGCGGCGGCGCAGCTCGGCAGCCAGTCGGACCAGTTGAAGAGCCAGACCGGGCGGTTCCTCGGCAACGTCCGCGCCGCCTGAGGAAGAGGCGGCGGATGGTAATCGCTCACCCTCCGCCGACAGCAACGAGACGATCGAGCAGCGCGGCCTGCGCGGGATTGATGCGGGCCCGCGCCTCGGGGAGATCGAACCAGGCGGCGCGGTCGACCTCGGGGAAGCGCTGCAGGCGGCCGCTGCGCGGCGGCCATTCGAGATCGAATTCGTTGCTGGTGATCGCGTCGGCGTCGAGATCGGTCTCGGCGGCGAACGCCTCGACCACCTTGCCGCCGCGCTGCCTGATCTCGCCGAGCGGCAGCAGCGGCGCGGTCAGCACGGTGCCGAGCTCCTCGGCGAATTCGCGCCGTGCCACCGCTTCGGCGGCTTCGCCGGCATTGAACTCGCCCTTCGGGATCGACCAGGCGCCGGCGTCCTTGTTGCGCCAGAACGGCCCGCCCGGATGCACCAGCAGCACCTCGAGCCCGCCGCCACGACGGCGGAAGGCGAGTACGCCCGCGCTGCGCGCCGGCATGTTCTCACGCCTCGCCGGTACGCTGGATGAGATCGCGCTCCCAGCCGAACACCGAGCGACCATCCAGATCGGGCGAAGCTGCACGCTCGATGGCAATGAAGGCGTCGACCGAGGGACCGGTGGCGGTGCGCTCCAGCCGCCGCGCCTGATCGTCGAGCCGCTTCAGCGCCGCCATCGCCTCGTCGCGGCCGAGCTTCGCGTTGCCGACAGCCGATTTGAGCACGCGGATGGTCTCGTCATAGACCTTGATGGGTACGGGGTAGGGATGCCGATCCTTGCCACCATGCGCCAACGAGAACCGCGCCGGATCCGCGAAGCGATATGGCGCGCCATGCACGACCTCGGCGACCATGGCGAGCGAGCGCACGGTGCGCGCGCCGACGCCGGGCGTGAGCAGCAATTCGGGGAAGTCGACGGGCCCGCGCTCGGCGGCCGCCGCGAGCGTGCCGTGCAGCCGGCGGGCGAACACGTCCTTCGGCCGGACGTCGTGATGTGCAGGCATGACGAGATGCGGCAGCAGACCTTGCGCCGGCTCCGGCGCGCTCAGTCGCTCGAACTCGGTGACGACGCGATCGGGGCCGAGCGCGGTGAGCAGCTCGAGCTGCGCATTCCGCGACGGCGCGGCGCGCTTGTCGGTGAGGTTGACGATCTCGCCCTGCGCCGGGCCATCGATCGCGCTGTGCGGGGCGTCGACAAAGTCGGCGATTCCCGGCGAATGCCAGTGATAGCGCCGGGCCTGGCGCGCCTCGCCATTCATGCCCTGCTGCACCACGGTCCATTTGCCGTCGGCGGTGACGAAGAAGCCGTGCAGATAGAGGTCGAAGCCGTCCTGCACGGCGGCGCTGTCGACCTTGGCAACCAGCTTGCTGGTGCGCACCAGGCCCTCGCCGTCGAGACCGAGCCGGTCGCTGAGCAGCCGCAGCTCGTCGGGCGTCTTGCGCGAATGCTCGCCGCGGCCGCCGCAGACATAGATGCCGAGCTCTGGAGACAGCGGCTTCAGCCCGCGCTTGAGCGCGCCGATGACGCTGGTGGTGATTCCGGAGGAGTGCCAGTCCATGCCCATCACGGCGCCGAACGACTGGAACCAGAACGGATGCGACAGCCGCGCGAGGAATTCGTCGCGGCCGTAGTGATGCACGATCGCTTGCGTGATGATGGCGCCGAGCGAGGACATGCGCATGCCGAGCCAGGCCGGGACGCGCCCGGAATGGAGCGGAAGATCGGCGCTGCCGGTACGACGGGCCATGGCATCCTTGCGCTGGGGAACTGCCGCGCCAATGTATCAGACCACGTGCAGCGGTGGGCCACAAAGTTGGACCCTCAGAGCACGCTCTCGGAGCACGACGCCGGATGACCAACGCGCAGCCTGCTGAGACGGTCTTCTCTCCTGATTATGCCGAGGACGACGTCGCCATCGCCGACCGCCTGCTGCGCGCCCAGGACGGCGCCGATCTTCCGGCGGTGAAGGCTACGGCGCGGCGACTGATCGAGGGCCTCCGCGCCAAGGCCTCGCGGTTCGGCGGCATCGACGACTTCCTGCAGGAATATTCGCTGTCCACCAACGAGGGCCTCGCTCTGATGGTCCTCGCCGAGGCGCTGCTGCGGGTGCCCGGCGACGAGACGGCGGACCGGCTGATCGAGGACAAGCTCGGCCGCAGCGACTTCCTGCATCACGAGGTCAAGTCGCACACGCCGCTGGTCACCGCGTCCGCCTGGGCGCTCGGCCTCGCTGCGCGCGTGATCGCACCGGGCGAGACGCCGGAGAGCGTGGTTGCCGGCCTCGCGCGCCGGCTGGGCCTGCCGACCGTGCGCACCGCCGCGCGGCAGGCGATGAAGCTGCTCGGCAGCCATTTCGTGCTCGGCGAGACCATCGCCCAGGCGCTCGACCGCGCCAATTCCGGCACCGGCCGCCTGTTCCGCTATTCCTTCGACATGCTCGGCGAAGGCGCCCGCACCGCCACCGACGCGGCGCGCTACCGGCAGTCCTATGCGGCGGCGATCGACGCGATCGGACGGGCTGCGGGCAACGCCGGCTTGCCGGAGCGGCCGGGCATCTCGGTCAAGCTATCGGCGCTGCACCCGCGCTATGAGGAGATCAGCCGCGAGCGCGTGCTGCGCGAGCTGGTGCCGGTGGTCATCGATCTTGCCAAGCAGGCCAAGGCCTACGACCTGAACTTCACCATCGATGCCGAGGAGGCCGACCGGCTCGATCTGTCGATGGCGGTGATCGCGAAGACCGTGGCCGATCCGGCGCTCTCCGGCTGGGACGGTTTTGGTCTGGCGGTGCAGGCCTATCAGAAGCGCGCGGAGAAGGTCATCGCCTTCATCGCCGGTCTTGCTGCCGCGCACGACCGCCGCTTCATGGTTCGTCTGGTCAAGGGCGCCTATTGGGACACCGAAGTCAAACGCGCGCAGGAGCGGGGGCTCGACGACTATCCGGTGTTCACGCGGAAGGCGATGACCGATCTGAACTACCTCGCCTGCGCAAGGCAGTTGCTGACTCATCGCGCCCGCATCTTCCCGCAATTCGCGACCCACAATGCGTTGACCGTCGCCCATATCGTGCATGAGGCAGGCGGCAGCGGCGGCTACGAGTTCCAGCGCCTGCATGGCATGGGCGACCCGCTCTATGCGACCTTGCGCGAGCTGCATCCCGACATCGCCTGCCGGACCTATGCGCCGGTCGGGCAGCATCGTGATCTGCTGGCCTATCTGGTCCGCCGCCTGCTCGAGAACGGCGCCAACTCCTCATTCGTCTCTGTGGCGGCCGATCCGAACGTGCCGATCGATCAGCTCGTGACGAGCGAGGCCGAGATCATCGGCAGGCCCGAAGCCGCGCGTCATCCGCACATCGTACGTCCGCCCGACCTCTACGGTCCGTCCCGCCGCAACTCGCAGGGTGTCGAACTCGGGCATCACGCGTCGCTCAACGCTTTGCGTGCGGAGATTGCGCGCGCCGGAACCGCGCCGGCTGCGGCTGCGCCGATCATCGATGGTGTCGTCCAGCACGGCACGCCGCGTCAGCTCACAAGTCCGTTCGATCCTGGCGTGATCGCCGGCACGGTGATCGAGGCCGATGCGGCGGTGGTCGAGCGTGCGACGGTGGCGGCTGCCGCGGGGTTGACGTCCTGGCGCATAACCACCGCTGCACAGCGCGCCAAGGCGCTGCGGCGCGCGGCCGACCTCATCGAGCAACGCCGGGACCGTCTCATCCATCTGCTTGCCGTCGAGGCCGGCAAGACCATCGACGATGCCATCGCGGAAGTCCGGGAGGCGGTCGACTTCTGCCGCTATTACGCCGCCGAAGGCGAAGCGCTGTTCAGTGCTGAGCTCGGCCTGCCTGGGCCGACCGGCGAGTCGAATGCATTGCGGCTGCGCCCGCGCGGCGTCTTCGTTGCGATCTCACCCTGGAATTTCCCGCTTGCCATCTTCATCGGTCAGATCGCGGCGGCGCTGATGGCCGGCAATGCGGTCGTCGCCAAGCCGGCCGAGCAGACGCCGCTGATCGCAGCCGAGGCGGTGCGGCTGCTGCATGAGGCCGGCATCGCATCCCCGGCGCTGCAGCTCGTTCCAGGCGATGGCGCCGTCGGCGCTCATCTCGTCAACCACCCGGCGATCGCGGGTGTCGTCTTCACCGGCTCCTATGACACCGCGCGCGCGATCAACATCGCGCTCGCCAACAGGAAGGGACCGATCCTGCCGCTGATTGCCGAGACCGGCGGCATCAATGCAATGCTGGTCGATTCGACCGCTTTGGCCGAGCAGGTTGCCGATGACGTCGTCACCTCGGCGTTCCGCTCGGCAGGCCAGCGCTGCTCGGCGCTGCGGCTGTTGTGCGTGCAGAATGATGTCGCGGACGACATCATCGCGATGATTACAGGCGCGGCGCGCGAGTTGCGGATCGGTGATCCGCGGGACGCGTCGACCCATATCGGTCCCGTGATCGACGCCGAGGCCAAGGCGCGGCTCGACCAGCACATTGCAAACATGAAAGTCCGCGCCCGGGTGCATTACGCAGGCTCCGCGCCGAGCACCGGCTGCTTCGTGGCGCCGCACGTGTTCGAGCTGCAGCGGCCCGAGGATTTGGAGCAGGAGGTGTTCGGCCCGGTGCTCCACGTCGTGCGCTATCGCGGCGAGGATCTCGAGCGTATGCTGCAGGCAATCGCCGCGTCGGGGTATGGCCTGACCTTCGGATTGCATTCGCGGATCAGCCAACTCGCCGATCGCGTCGGTCAGCTGCCGATCGGCAACATCTACGTGAATCGAAACATGATCGGGGCGGTCGTCGGCGTGCAGCCGTTCGGCGGCTGTGGCCTGTCGGGGACGGGGCCGAAGGCCGGCGGTCCGCATTATCTCGCGCGGTTCGCGACCGAGCAGACGATGACGATCAACACCGCCGCCGCCGGCGGCAATGCCGCGCTGGCCTCGCTGGGCGAGAAAGGATGACGCGCGATGGCGCTAGCCGTCGGCGAGATAGCCGATCCAGTTCCTGAACAGGAGCTTGGCCGCGTGGCCGGCCGCGAGATCCTGGCGAAGGGTCAGCCCGGGCAGCTCGGCCGCCAAGGTCGGATCGCGTCGCGCCTTGGCGCGCGCCTCGAACGCGTTCAGCACCGCCTCGGTCTCGGCGCTGAAATAGGATTTCGGCAGCCGCGGATAGTCGTCGCGCTGGCCGGCGAGATACCGGGCGATGTCGCGCATGTATTCACGCTGCAGCGACAGCGCGTCATATTCGGGATGGCCCTGGAAGAACACGAAGCGGCTCGGCATCGCGCGCGCGAAGATGTCGACGCCGACCTCGGCGGACCGGGTGAGAATGTCGTAGCCGCGCTCCGCCAACAGCGGCTCGTTGACGGCGTTGAGACGGGAATGTGGCACCTGCAGCGGCGCGTCGATGCCGTGGGTCAGCCAATCGTCCCGGACTTTCACGCAGTCGAAGACGCCGGAGCACTTGCTGGCGAGCCGCTGCCGCTCGACATTGTCGAGGTGCAGCACTGCGGCATGCGCCGCGAGGCAGGACCAGATCGTCGTCTTGGTGTTGGTCTTGGCCCAGTCGATGATCGAGGTGAGGTCCGGCCAATAGGGCTCATCGCGCAACCTTGCTGCGACCGGCTCGGCGCCGGTGACGATCAGGCCGTCGATCCCCAGGCCATCGAGGCGGTCGATGTCGGTGTAGGTCTGGGCGACGTGGCTGCTGGCCACAGGCGAGCGCGCGATCGACGGCAGCGAGAAGCAGTGCAGGCGGATGCGGACGTGCCACGGCGCCGATTGTTGCAGCAGCCGCGCGATCTGGACGTCGGTTGCCTTCAGCGCGCTGTCCGGCATGTTGTTGACGAGTCCGATCGTGAGCTCGATCGGGTCGCGCACGCGACGCTCGGCGCCGGCCGGCGCCAGCGCGGGGCTCGTGATCCTGCGATCTCTCTCGAACAGCAGGGTCATCAGCTTACAGCTCTACTCCGCTGCGTCCAGCTGACGCGGGCGAGGACAGGCCTGCGCCAGCGCCTGGTCGAGGTCCGCGATGATGTCGCTGATGTGCTCGATGCCGATCGACAGCCGGATCGTTTCCGGCAGCACGCCGGCCTTGCGCTGGTCGTCCGGCGGCATCTGCCGGTGCGTGGTCGAGGCCGGATGACAGGCGAGCGACTTGGCGTCGCCGATGTTGACCAGCCGCGTGATCAGCTTGAGGGCGTCGTAGAAGGCCTTGCCGGCCTCCATGCCGCCCTTGATGCCGAACGTGAACAGGGAGGAGGCGCGCCCGTCGAGATATTTCTGGACCAGCGGATAGTACGGGCTGTCCGGGAAGCCGGCGTAGTTGACCCAGGCGACGCGCGGATCGTTGCGCAGGAAGTCGGCGACCTTGCGTGCGTTCTCGACGTGACGTTCCATGCGCAGTGCTACCGTCTCGATGCCCTGCAGCAGCAGGAAGGCGTTGAACGGCGACAGCACCGCGCCCATCGTGCGCTGATAGACGCTGCGCGCGCGCTGGATATAGGCGCTGCGGCCGAAATGGTCGGCATAGACCATGCCATGATAGGACGTGTCCGGCTGGCTGAACGCCGGGAAGCGGTCGGCATGATCCTTCCAGGGGAAATTGCCGCTGTCGACCAGCATGCCGCCCAGCGTCGTCCCGTGGCCGCCGAGGAATTTGGTCAGCGAATGTACGGCGATATCGGCGCCGTAGTCGAACGGCCGCAACAGAATGGGCGTTGCGACAGTATTGTCGACGATCAGCGGTACGCCGTTGCGATGCGCGACCTTGGCCAACGCCTCGATGTCGCAGACGTTGCCGGCGGGATTGCCGATCGTCTCGGCGAACACGGCCTTGGTGTTCGCGTCGATCAGGCGTTCGATCGCGTCGGGCTGATCGCTCTCGGCAAACCGTCCGGTGATGCCCTGCCGCGGCAGGATGTGGCCGAGCAACGTATGCGTCGTGCCATAGAGCTGCGGCACCGAGACGATGTTGCCGCCGCCATCGGCAAGATTGACGAAGGCGAAATGCAGCGCAGCCTGGCCGGTGCCGACGGCGAGGGCTCCGACGCCGCCTTCGAGCTCGGCGACGCGCTTCTCCAGCACGGCCGTCGTCGGGTTCGAGATCCGGCTGTAGCGGTAGCCTTCGACTTCGAGATTGAACAGGGCGGCGCCATGATCGGCGCTGTCGAACGCATAGGCCGCGGTCTGATAGATCGGAACCGCAACGGCTTTGGTCGTGCCCTCAGGCTCATAGCCGGCGTGGATTGCAATCGTCTCGTTGCGCATCGGCGATCTCCATCCCGCTTCGCCGAACGAAGCGAGCTGCACGTAATCCGCGAGTACCGATGTTGTAGGAGCGCAGGCGTAAAGCGGTCCATAATTCGCGACAACAACGACGAAATAACCCTAACGAGATGTGGCCGATAAACCTCGAATTAACCCGGAGCCGAGGCGTGCACGAGCGACAGGATCTGACGCCCGATCAGCTCGAGAGCCGGCTTGGCCTGCGGCAGCAGCGCGCCGAGCGCGTGGAAATTGTGAACCATGCCGTCATGGCAGACATGCGCGACGGTGACGCCGGTGCCTGCGAGCCGTGCCGCATAGGCATTGCCTTCGTCGCGCATGGGATCGAATTCCGCGGTGTGGATGATCGTCGGCGGCAGGCCGGAAAGATCGGCGCGGCACAAGGGCGAGACTCGCCCATCGTGGAGGTCAGTCCCGTCTGGAAGGCAGTCAGCGAGGTCGGCCTGCCATGTAGCCGTATCGATCAGATGTCCGGTTCCAAACCGCTCGCGCGACGGCCATGTGCGCGAGAAGTCCAGTACGGGACAGATGAGGCACTGCGCCGCTATCCTGAAGCGCGCGGTGCTGCTGAGATGCTGGCAGACGGCGGTAGCGAGCGTCGCGCCGGCGGAATCGCCTCCCACTACGATCCGGTCGGGGTCGATGCCAAGCGGGCTCGCGTGATCGACGGCGAAGCAGACAGCGGCAATCGCGTCTTCGAATGCTGCCGGAAACTTGTGTTCGGGCGCGAGGCGGTAGTCGATCGAGATCAGACGGCATTTGCTGGCGGCGGCGAGCGCGGCCGCGACCCGGTCATGCGTGTCGACGCTCCCTGCCACGAGTCCGCCGCCGTGGAAGTAGACGAAGCCGGGACGGGGCACGTCGGCATCGATCGTGTCGTCGACCGGCGTGTACAGACGGTAGCGGAGCGGACCCGCCGGTCCGGAAAAGTGAGCATCCTGGCTCGTGACCGCGCCGACATCGTTGCGCGAGAACTGCATGAGCTTCGCCAGCGACTGCCGTCGCTCTTCGGGACTTGGGCGCTCCCGCCCTCCGGGCGAAGCCGCGGCCACCATCGAAAGCAGGCGCTGAGCGCGAGGGTCGAGCGGCATGAGGGGTCCAGGTTAACCAAAGTGACCGTCAGTGTGCCAGCCAAGCGTGAATCGATCATGAGCGGCGGCGGGGCAAGCAGATCCTTAAAATATCCACGCCAGAACGGCAGGATCGATCTCTGTCGAACGGGAGAGCCGCCATGAGCCACATCGCCAAGCCTGTCAGCTACTCGCAGACCTGGACATTCTTCGATGGCGACTGGCGTGAGGGCAATGCGCCGATCATGGGCGTGCGAACGCATGCGACCTGGCTGGCATCGACCGTGTTCGATGGAGCACGCGCCTTCGAAGGCGTCGCGCCGGACCTCGACCGTCACTGCGCGCGGGTCAATCAGTCTGCCGTCAATTTCCGGCTCAAGCCGGTTGTCGATGTGGAGACCTGGATGGGGTTGGCGCGTGACGGCATCGCGCGGTTCGGCGCCAAGGCGGAGCTCTACATCCGCCCGATGTATTGGGCGCAGCATGGCGCCGGCGGCGGCGTGCTGTTCGATCCGGAGACCACCAACTGGTGCCTGTGCATCTACGAGGCGCCGATGCCGCAGCCGACCGGCAATGCGATCACGCTGTCGCCGTTCCGGCGGCCGACGGCGGAATGCGCGCCGGTCGACGCCAAGGCGGCCTGCCTCTATCCAAACAATTCGCGCGCGCTGATCGAGGCCGCCTCGCGCGGCTTCAACAACTGCCTGATGCTGGACCTGCTCGGCAACGTCGCCGAGTTCGGCAATGCCAACGTGTTCATGGTCAAGGACGGCATCGTCTTCACCCCGGTGCCGAACGGCACCTTCCTCAACGGCATCACCCGGCAGCGCGTGATCGAGCTGCTGCGCGGCGACGGCGTCAGCGTGGTCGAGACAACCTTGCGCTACGAGGATTTTCTCGAAGCGGACGAGATCTTCTCATCCGGCAACTTCGCCAAGGTCGCGCCGGTCATTCGCATCGACAACAGGACGCTGCCGATCGGTCCGGTGTTCAGCCGGGCGCGGAGATTGTATTGGGACTATGCGCATGCGGTCAGGGCGGCCGCCTAGGTCAGGCGCCATAGAGCGGAAGCTCGGTGTCGCTGAGATCACCGAGCCGCGCGGGCTGCGGCCCCTTGATGTATTTGCGGCCGCGGCGCTCGGTATGGACGCCGATGAGACCGGCCACCGGTCCGTTGGCATCGATCATGACCGACACATAGCCGCGAGGCAGCAGATAGCGGCCGATCGCGCCGGCGCAGGCGATGTAGTCGGACACGCTGCGGCAATAAATCAGCTGCATCGCAGGCAATGCAAAACGTCCCTGCCTGATCCGTACCTGCTGGAAGACCAGTGGCACCGCAGCGCGTTTCAACCTGACCACCACGCTGAGGCCGCCGTACCGGGCGTGGCGGATCAGGAGGTCGGCCTCGTCCGGCGGAATTCCATCCGGAGGCGGCGCATCAGCCGCAATCCGCTCGATGCGCGCACCCGTGCCCGCGAACGACAAAGCCGGCATCGAGAAGAACAGGCCCTTGCAATAGGCGCGAAAGCCCTGCGCCTCGATGATCGGCCAGGTCTGGCGCGCGGCGCTGATGTTGACGTAGGTGACTTCGGGCCGGCGCTGGGCGATCCGGGTGAGCAAGGTGGCGTAGTTGCGGAAGGCCGGCTCGACGTACCAGCTCGACAGGTTGCACCAGATCGCGGGCCGCGAGGCGGAGCCGCGGTCGGTGTAGATCAGCAGCAGCACGCCGACAGGGCGGCCGTCATTCTCGAGCAGATAGCCGTAGCGCGGATAGCCTTCGGGCGCCGTCCGAGTCGCCTGCCGGCGCAGGCCGGCGGACCAGTAGTCGCGGGTTCGCCGCGGAAAACCGCGCGCGAGCAGATCGGCAACCGCGTCCAGATCGGGGTCTCCGATCTCGCGGCACCGGATCAGCGGCTTGAGCGCGGTCATGAGCTGTCCTGCGGAGCTCCCGGTCGCGTCAGCCGACGACGTCCGGCTGGCGCTCCAGCCGCAGCGCCTCGCGGACGCGCAACGGCCAGCGCGCCAAGTCCACGCCATGCGTATGGAACAGCGCGACGGCAAGGCGGTCCATGCCGAAGGCGACGCAGCCGGTATGCGCTGGCGCGCCGTCGGCGTCGGCGATGCCCCAGGTCGTGCCGAAATGCTCGCGGTGATAGTTGAAGCTCATGCAAGCCGTCGGCTGCTCCTCCGAGCGCAGCGGCACCAGCAGCTCGAATTTCAGCGACTGCTGCTTCTGGCTGACCGCCTTCATCTGGCCGACGCGGCCGAAGAACGGGTCGCTGGCGTGATCGACGCGGAACGACAGGCCGAGATCCCGGGCGATCGCCTGGGCCTTGGTCATCCAGCGGTCGCGGAACGCGGAGACGTCGTCGGGCGTGCCGATGCAGACATACTCCCGCATGCGGAACGATTGCAGCCGGTCGAGATGCCGCGATGGCTCGCGGCGAAAACAGTCGGCGGCGACATCGAAGCGCAGGCCGCCGACCGGCAGCGCGCCGCGGCTGGCGGCGATCGGATAGACCGGATAGCAGGCGGCCGGCGACAGCACGAGATCGGCCGGCGACAGCGACGTCGTCCAGTCGCCGCCCTTGTCGAAACGCGCAACGGCCTCGTGAATGTCGCGCTCGGTGCCGTGCAGGCCGCAGACGCAGCCGAGCAGATTAGGGAAGCTCTTCAGGTAGCCGGATTTCTCCAGCTGCGCCCGGCTCATGACCGGCGGAAAGCGCATCACTTCGGTGCCGGGTTCACGGTGACGGGTGATCAGCGCGGCGAGCTGCTCGACGACGCCTTCATACAGCGCGGTGCGCGCGTAGACGCCGTCCGCACCCATGCGGTGGAACAGGGCGTCGGTGAGATGATCGAGCGCGTCGACCGGCTGAGGGGCAATCTCGGGCGACTGCGGCAGAACGGGAATGGTCATTCTTGAAATCCTGGATGGAAGCAAAGCCTGCAATGGAGTGGATTATTCGTAGAGCGAAGCGGGCACCGCGCTCATCAGATTGGCGGTCGCGATGTTGGTCAGGATGCGGTCGTTGTTGATCATGATCGGTGCCGACAGCACGTCGCGGAGATGTCGGCCGATCGAGAACTCGCCGTCATTGCGGTAGCCGGACAGGCCGCAGGCGCGCATCGCATGCATCACGGTCTCGACCGCGAGCTCGGAGGCCTGGACCTTGAGAAGGGTGATGGTCGACTGGAAGTCGAGCGAGCCCAGCGCGCGCTCGTCATACTCGTGGGCCGCGAACGCGTCCATGGTGGTGACGATCATCGCGCGCAGCCGCGCCAGCGCCATCTTGGCCGCTGTATAGTGCGCGGCGGCCGGCGGCATCTGTCCGCCGGCGCCGCGTGCCGCCTTGCGGAGAAACTTCTGCGCCCGCTGCACCGCTGCGGCGGCGATGCCGGCCCAGGCGGACGACCAGCACAGATGCGCGAACGGGGTCATGGTCTGGGCGTGAATGCGGTCATAGGCCTCGGGGAACATCCGGTCCGACGGACAGTCCACCTTGAGCTCGAAGCCGGTCGAGCAGGTGCCGCGCATGCCGAGCGTCTCCCAGCCCTGCGTCCGCGCGATCGTGTAGTCGTCCTTGGTGAGCGCCAGCAAGACCTGATCGGACGCGGCAGCGCCGTCGGCGCGGCGGGCGATGGTGACGAGGCCGTCGGCCTCGGCGCCGTAGGAAATGACTGTAGCGTCGCGCAGCAGAGTGATGCGGTCCCCCGCGTGGCCGACGGCTGCGGCGCTGGCGCGGATGTTGCCGCCATTCTGTCCCTCGGTCGTGGACGACGCCATCAGCAGCTGCTCGGAGGCGATGCGGCGCATTAGCGATTCCATGTAGGCATTGCCGCGGCCATGGCGCACCAGGCAGGCGACCTTGGTCTGGTGCATCGCGAAGATCATGGCGCTGGACGCGCAGGCGCGGCCGAGCGCGTAGCAGACATCGGCGACGTCGTGGATCGATGCGCCGAAGCCGCCGAACTCGACGGGGATCTGCATGCCGAGCAGTTTGTGCTCGCGGGCCGCGTCAATCGCGGCCTTCGGGAAGCGGCCATGGCGGTCGACCTCCTCCGCCTCAGCCGCTGCCTGGGCGACGACCGCATTGGTGCGCTGGACAAACAGCGAGCCGCGATCGAGCAGCAGGCTCTCACCATCGTCGGAGTGGGTGCGAAGCGCGGTTCCCTGAAGTGTCATGACCGATCTGTGCTCCGGATGTTGCCTTGTTGGGAGATCGGCACGTGCATGTCGTCACGTGCATCGATGTCGTGCACTACAACGCAGGGTATGGATTTGATTCAAATGCGTCGACGAAATTCGCGGTAAACGCCGTGGAATCCCGGGGTGGGGGTTAATTCCGAGTTGTTTTGGACCGGAGAATTCTCGCCATCGCGTTAGCGTTAAAGCGAATTCACCAATGTCATGCGCGCGCCGCGTAACCCTTTCGGCAACGGAGTGCGTTACGTCTTGGCGAAGGATCGGCCGACGCGTCGGCGGATCATCCTGCCGTTGTCAGCAAGAGAGTTGGGCATGTCGAGTTTCGAAGCCGATATCAGCAAGCGGGTCGTCGCGCTGGTGCGTGACATTCTCGCGCAGAATTCGATCTCCGCCGAGGTGACGAGCGAGGCGAAGCTCGTCGACGTCGGCCTGACGTCGATGGACATGGTCAATCTGATGCTGGCGATCGAGGCGGAGTTCGACTTCACGATCCCTCAGGAGCTCATCACGCCGGAGAACTTCCAGTCGATTGCGACTCTCGAGCGTCTGGTGGCCGGTCAGCTGGCCGCGGCGAAGGCGGCCTGACCCGTCGCGGGCCTCGCCTGCGGTGACCGTCACGGTTTTCAACCCGGCTCAAAACTGGCATTCTCGTCTCCGCTGGAGATGGGGACGTCATGACGAAGGCTGTGCTTGGCATTATCGGCGGATCGGGCATCTATGATCTGCCCGGCTTGGAAGACGCGCGCGAGGAGTCGATCACGAGCCCCTGGGGCGAGCCGTCCGCGCCGCTGCGTCACGGAACCATTGCCGGACTGCCGATTGTGTTCCTGCCCCGCCACGACAAGGGGCACCGGCTGTCGCCGTCGGACATCAATTACCGCGCCAATATCGATGTGTTGAAGCGTGCAGGGGTCACAGACCTCGTGTCGCTTTCCGCCTGTGGCTCGTTCAAGGAGGACTTGCCGCCGGGCACGTTCGTGCTGGTCGATCAGTTCGTCGATCGCACTTACAAGCGCGAGAGCTCGTTCTTCGGCAAGGGCTGCGTTGCGCATGTGTCGATGGCGCATCCAGTGTCGCCGAGGCTGCGCATTCACCTGGCCGCGGCTGCGGAGGCGGAGGGGATCGCGATCGCGCGCGGCGGCACCTATGTCTGTATGGAAGGGCCGCAATTCTCGACCTATGCCGAAAGCATGACCTACAAATCGGCGGGATATTCCGTGATCGGCATGACCAACATGCCCGAGGCCAAGCTCGCACGCGAGGCCGAGATCTGCTACGCGACGGTTGCGATGGTGACCGACTTCGATTGCTGGCATCCGGACCATGATGCGGTCACGGTGCAGGACATCATCCGCGTGCTGACCACCAACGCCGACAGGGCCAAGGCGCTGGTCGCGCGGCTGGCTCGCGAGTTCCCGCGGGAGCACGAGCCTTGTCCGATCGGTTCCGACCGTGCGCTGGATACCGCCTTGATCACCGCGCCGGAGGCCCGCGACCCCGAGCTCCTGAAGAAGCTCGATGCGGTGGCGGGCCGCATTCTGCGCGGCTGACAGGAGATCGACCATGAAGGTGGACGGAAAGCATTATCGCAGCATCTGGCTCGATGCCGACGGCTGGACGGTCTGTGCCATCGATCAGCGGCGGCTGCCGCATGAGTTCGTGGCGACGAAGATCACCACCTGCGAGGAGGCGGCGGACGCGATCCGTCACATGCTGGTGCGCGGCGCGCCGCTGATCGGCGCCACCGCCGCGTTCGGCATGGCATTGGCCATGCGGGACGACCGCTCAGATCCTGGCATCGATCGCGCCTATGAGATGCTGATCGCAACGCGGCCGACCGCGATCAACCTGAAATGGGCGCTCGATACGATGAGCGCGATGCTCCGCCGGCTTGCCCCGTCGGAGCGGCGTGATGCGGCCTATGCGCGCGCGGTCGACATTGCCGGCGAGGACGTCACGATCAATCAGGGCATCGCGAGCCATGGCCTCGCTCTGATCGAGGCTGCGGCCGCGCGCAAGAAGCCCGGTGAGTCGGTGAACGTGCTGACCCATTGCAACGCCGGCTGGCTCGCGACGGTGGATTGGGGCACGGCGACCGCGCCGATCTACCTCGCGCATGATCGCGGCATTCCGGTCCATGTCTGGGTCGACGAGACGCGGCCGCGCAACCAGGGCGCCTCGCTCACCGCCTGGGAGCTCGGCCACCATGGCGTCGCTCATACGGTGATCCCGGACAATACCGGCGGCCATCTGATGCAGCATGGGATGGTCGATCTCGCCATCGTCGGCACCGACCGCGTCGCCGCCAATGGCGACGTCTGCAACAAGATCGGCACCTATCTCAAGGCGCTGGCGGCGCACGACAATGGCGTGCCGTTCTACGTGGCGTTGCCGTCGCCGACGATCGACTTCGCCGTCGCCGAGGGACGGCAGATCCCGATCGAGCAGCGCAGCGCGCAGGAGGTCACCGAGATGACCGGCCGCACCGCCGACGGCCGCATCGAAACTGTACGCATCGTGCCGCCGGGATCGCGAGTGGCGAACTACGGCTTCGATGTCACGCCGGCGCGGCTGGTGACGGGGCTGATCACCGAGCGCGGCGTGCTGCAGGCTGATGGGCCAGCGCTGGCGGCAGCGTTTCCAGAGCGGGCGAAGCAGACGAACGACTAGCACATCGGCGCCATTGCGAGCAGATCGAGCAATCCAGAGCCGCGACAGGTTTCTAAGCAAGTCGCTCCGCTCGCGCTGACAATTAGGTGAGCTTCAGCCCCGTCGCGGCCTCCAACTCGGTGATCGCCTGCGAGGCGCTGACGACCTTGATCGTGGTCATGCCCATTTCGCGCGCCGGCTTCAGGTTGACGCCGAGATCGTCGAGATAGACGCAGTCCGCCGGGCTGACGCCGAGCGCCTCGGTCATCATCTGGTAGATCCGCGGGTCCGGCTTGCGCAGGCCGATCTTGGCCGATTCGATCACGTGATCGAACAGTGCCATCACCTCGGCGACGTAGAACGAGCGGCCGCCCTGGCTGCCGATCGCATTGGCCGGCAGATTGTTGGTGATGCAGCCCGTCTTGCATTCAGACTTGATGCGGCGCAGAGCCTCGACCATGTCAGGGCGAAGGTCGCCTGCGAGCAGCGGTAGCACCTCGCGACCGCTGACGGCAGCGCGGCCGAGCGCCAGGGACTCCTCCGCGAACAGCCGGTCGAACGTGTCGAGGTCGATCTCGGCGCGTTCGAACTTGGCCCAGGCGTTCTCGAGATGATTGGAGGCGTTGGTGTTGCGGATGATGTCGACGGGATAGCCGCGCTCCTTCTCGAAGCGCGCGAAAGCCTCGAACGGCGAGGTCGTCATCACGCCACCGAAATCAAAGATCACCGCCTCGACCATGACCGTCTTGTTCCTCGTCCGATCCGATGACCATCGCTAACACGGGACGCCACAGTTGGCGACCCACACGGCAGATCACTTGGCGATATCAGTTTCTGCGGCTATTGCTGCCGTCATGAAGCTGCTCCTCCCGATCTCCGTCGCCGCGCTGCTCGCCGCTTCGCCGGCTGTTGCGATCGTCGGCAACGCGCCGGGGGTGACCGACGGTATCGGACGCTCCGTGGTGACGATCGTCGGCTCGCGCGGCAATTTCTGCAGCGGCGCCTTGATCGCTCCGAAGCTGGTGCTGACGGCGGGTCATTGCGTGCAGCCGGGGCTCGATTACCGTATCGTGGAATACGATCGCGACCGCAAGCCGGTGTTGAAGACGGTCCGGCGGGTGGCGGTCCATCCGAGCTTCAGCATGCAATCCATCCTGATCCATCGCGCCACCGCCGATGTTGCGCTGCTGGAATTGGAAGCGCCAGCGAAGGAGCGCGCACCGGCCGCGCTCGGTGTGCCGCAGCCGCCGCTCGCGGCCGGCAACGCCTTTACCATCGCCGGGATCGGTGTCGCGCTCCCGGGTGATGGCAAGAGCGGCGGTGTCGTGCGCGCAGCTTCGCTGGTTGCGACCGGCAAGCCGGGGACATTGCAGATCCGGCTCGTCGATCCCGCGACGCAGGGAGCGAAGCCCGGCCTCGGCGGCTGCACCGGCGATTCCGGCGGACCTGCGTTCGAGACGCAGGCGCAAGGCGAGGTGCTGATCGGCGTCATCTCGTGGTCGACGGGGCCCAATCTCGGTGACGGCTGCGGCGGCATGACCGGCGTGACGCCGCTGACGCTCTATCGCGACTGGGTCGTGCAAACCGCGCGGCAATGGGGCATGCCGCTCGGCGGAAATTGAGATCGTTCAGGGCTGCATTGTGGCTCGCTGTCGCGGGTTGACCGTCGTCGTGATCAGGTTCAGCCTGTCGCGCGAGGAAACAACATCAAGCAAGAGCCCAGGGACCCATGAACGTCATTGCGCCCATCCGGGAGGCTGCGTCCTCTCAGGCGACCGAACATGTCGACGTGCTGATCGTCGGCGCCGGCATCTCCGGCATCGGCAGCGCCTATCAGCTCACCAAGCAGATGCCCGACACGCGCTTCGTGATCCTGGAGAGCCAGGACAGCTTCGGCGGCACCTGGCGGACGCATCGCTATCCCGGCATCCGCTCCGACAGCGATCTGCACACCTTCGGCTACAGCTTCAAGCCATGGGTCGGGCCGCCGATCGCGACCGCGGACGAAATCCTCAAATACATGGGCGACGTGATCGAGGAGAACGATCTCGGTCGTCACATCCGCTATGGCCATCGCATTCTCTCGGCGAGCTGGTCGAGCGCAACTAATCTCTGGACCGTCCACGCGGTGAAGGGCCCGGGCGAAGAGCCCGTCACAATCACGGCGAACTTCCTCTGGATGTGCCAGGGCTACTATCGCCATTCCAAAGGCTACACGCCGGAGTGGCCTGACATGGCCAAGTTCAAGGGGCGCATCGTGCATCCGCAGCTGTGGCCCGAGGATCTTGATCTCACCGACAAGCAGGTGGTGGTCATCGGCTCCGGGGCCACGGCGGCGACGATCCTGCCGTCGATTGCCGGCAAATGCGCCCATGTCACCATGCTGCAGCGCTCGCCGACCTATTTCCGCATCGGCCGCAACGCCATCGAGATCGCCGAGGAGCTGCGCCGTCTGCAGATCAAGGAGGAATGGATTCACGAGATCGTCCGGCGCAAGATCCTGTTCGAGCAGGACTGGTTCACCAAGCGCTGCCTGACCGAGCCCGAGCAGGTGAAGAAGGAGCTGATCGGCCAGATCAGCGCCATTATCGGTCCCGACTACGCAGCCAAGCACTTCACGCCGAGCTATCGGCCGTGGCGGCAGCGCATCGCCTTCGTGCCGGATGCCGACCTGTTCGAGGGCATCAAGAGCGGCAAGGCGTCGGTTGTCACTGATGAGATCGAGCGCTTTACAGAGAATGGCATCAAGCTCAAGTCCGGCGATGAATTGAAGGCCGATATCATCGTCACCGCGACCGGATTCGATCTCTGCGTGCTCGGCGACATCGCGTTCACGATCGACGGCAAGCCGCTCGATTTCGCCGACACCGTCACCTATCGCGGCATGATGTTCACCGGCGTGCCAAACCTCGCGTGGGTGTTCGGCTATTTCCGCGCCAGCTGGACCTTGCGGACGGACCTGGTCGCGGACTTCGTCTGCCGGCTGCTCGCGCATATGAAGGTGAAGGGCGTCGAGAAGGTCACGCCCCAGCTGCGCCCCGAAGATCACAATATGCCACTGCTGCCTTGGATCGATCCAGAGAACTTCAACCCCGGCTACATGATGCGCAACATGCATCTCCTGCCCAAGCGCGGCGACAAGCCGGAATGGCAGCACAGCCAGGATTACTGGAGCGAGAAGGACCAGATCCCCGCGATCGACCTGGACGATCCGGCGTTCGTTTATGGGTGAGTACTGACGTTTGGAAGCGGCGCTGCTGCTCCACTGACGGTGTCATCCCCGCGAAAGCGGGGATCCATAGCCACAGGCGGGTGTGTTGGGCACGACGCCAGCTAACATCCTGCCACAAGACAGATCACGCGGTATGGGTCCCGGGTCGGCGCCCGCCAACGCTGCGCGTCGACGGGCTTGCCCGGGACGACAGCGAGTTTCACTCCGCACTGCCGAGTGCGCCGCTCGCCTCAGCTCTCCCGTCGCGCCACCCCGGTCGCAATGGCAGCGGCGGCAGTCCGGTTCTCGACGCCGAGCTTGGCGTAGATCTGCTCCAGATGCTTGTCGACAGTGCGCGGGCTCAGCCCAAGGATCTGCGCAATGTCGCGGTTGGTCTTGCCTTTGGATAGCCAGGACAGCACTTCGCTTTCGCGCGTGGTGAGGCCGAACTCGCTGGAGAACTGCTTGGGCAGTTCGCCCGTGGCCTCCTTGGCGAGCCGCAGCAGGAACTCGTTCGGGCCGGCGCCGCCCATGTAGTACAGGCGCAACTCCGGATGATCAGGGAGCGAGGCCGCGGCCTTGGCGCCGCCCTTGCCGTTCTGCGCCTGGTCCAGCCAGTGCCGCAGGGCGTCCGGCAGCACCAGCTCCTCGGTCGCTCCGAAGCTGTCGGACAGCAGCTTCTGCGCCTGCGGCGTGGCCCACATCAGCCGTCCCTCGCGGTTGACCGCGAGCAGGAAGCGGCCGGAGACGTCGAGCGCAGCGCGGGCGCTCTGCGTCATCCGTGCGTTGGCAAGATGCACGCGGATACGCGCCAGCATTTCCGAGACCGCGATCGGCTTGGTGACGTAGTCGACGCCGCCGGCCTCCAAACCCTGCACGATGTGCTCGGTGTCGGCGAGGCCGGTCATGAAGATCACGGGGACGTTGGAGAGCCCCGCCTCGCGCTTCAGCTTGCGGCAGGTCTCGAAACCGTCCATGCCGGGCATGACGGCGTCGAGCAGGATGATGTCAGGCGTGATCTGGTCGACGATGCGCATCGCGGCGGCGCCGTCGAGCGCGACCATGACGGTCATGCCGGCGCCATCCAGCGCGTCAGTGAGCAGCCGGAGCGTCTCCGGCGAGTCGTCGACGACCAGCGCCACATCGCGCTTTTTGCTGTCAGTGTTCATAGGCGTGCAGGGTCTTCAGAGTGGCCATGTACTGATCGAGATCGAAGCGATCGATCAACATGCGCATCTGGGCTACGAATGCGGCGTGCTCTGGGTGCGCACCGCCGATCTCGTCGAGCTTGAGCTGAATGGCCCGGATATAGCCGATCTGGCCGAGCGCCATCAGCTCCTCGATGAATTTCAGCGGCGGCCGCGAGCCGCTGTCCGGGCGCCAGCGCGGCTGGACGACGGCATGCTCGGTCTGATAGCTCCATTCGAGCTTGAGCAATTGACGGATCGCTTCGAGCAGCCGGGGAATGTCGATCGGCTTCATCAGATAGCTGTCGTGGAACGGCTGGGCCAATGGTCGGCCATGCGCCTCGAGCGCACTCGCCGAGGTCATCAAAATGCGGGCTTGATGGTGGCCGCTGCTGCGCAAGGTCTCGGCCACCGTCCAGCCGTCCATCCCCGGCATCGAGATGTCCAGGATGAACAGGTCCGGCTGACAGTGCTGTGCCAGCGCCAGGCACGCCGGGCCATCCGGCGCGCTGAGCAGAATGAAGCCCAGCGGCGTCAGCACCTCACGCAGAAGGTCGCGATGCACCGGATCATCGTCGGTGACAAGGATGGTCTTGCGCGGCCCGAGATAGCCTGCGACCGGCGCCTTGACCGGCGGGTGTCGCGTCGGGTTGGTGACTTCGGAGAGCAGGATCTTCACCTTGAACGTGCTGCCGGTCCCGACCTTGCTCTCGACCTTGATGTCGCCGCCCATCACGCCCGCAAGCAGCCGGCTGATCGTCAGGCCCAGTCCGGTGCCGGTCTGCGGCTGCGCGGCGCCCAGCGCCCCGCGCTCGAACGGAGCGAAGATGCGCTCGAGGTCATCGGGCTGGATGCCAGGGCCGGTATCGATCACCTCGAACTCGGCGACAGGGCTGCGATAATGCACGACGAACTGGACGCTGCCCTCCTGGGTGAACTTGATCGCATTCGAGAGCAGGTTGATCAGGATCTGCCGCAACCGCTTCTCGTCGGCATAGACCACCAGCGGCAGCACGGCCGGCCGCTTGAATACGAAGTCGACGCCCTTTGCCGCAGCCTGCAGCCGGAACATTCCGACGAGCTGGTCGAGGAATTCGCTCAGGCGAACCTCGTCGCGCGACAGATACAGCCGCCCGGCCTCGATCTTGGAGATGTCGAGAATGCCGTCGATGAGACCGGACAGATGGTCGGCGCTGCGGCGAACGACCCGCACCTGATCCTTTGGCTTCGGCGCGAGACTCGTATCCTGCTCGAGCAGCTGCGCATAGCCGGAGATCGCGTTGAGCGGGGACCGCAGCTCGTGGCTGAGGCCGACGACATACCGGCTCTTGGCGAGGTTGGCGGACTCCGCGACCTCCTTGGCGCGCTGCAGCTCGGCATCGGTACGCTTGTGCGCCTCGATCTCCTGGATGAGCAGGTGAGTCTGTCGGCGTGTCTCGGCCTCCGCGGCCCGACGGCTCTGCTGGGCCAGAACGAACAGCCAGGTGACCACGCCGATGATGATCGAGAGGGCGAAGAACACCTTCCACAGCACATCGGAGATGATGCCTCTGTAGCCCGGCAGTGCTGCGGATGTTTCGAGATAGATCATGCCGAGCGTCAGCGCGACGAGCCCTGCGGAAGTGAGAAACACGCCGACATAGTGCCCGAGCTGCGAGTTGATCTTGGCCAGCACGGCTTCGGGCAACATGCCGCTGAGTGCGGCAGACACCTGGGCCTGCGCCCGCGCATGCGGCTTGCAGAGATCATGACACCGCGCATCGAGCGAGCAGCACAGCGAGCAGATCGGACCGGCATAAGCAGGGCAGGAGGCGGTATCCTCCGGCTCGAAATGATGCTCACAGATGCAGCATTGGATCTGCTCGATGTTCTGCCAGCTGCGTTTCGGCTTGCGCGCCAGATAGTATTTGCCGTCGGTGAGATAAGCGATCGCCGGCGCGGTGACCAGCGCCACGCCGAGCGCGACGAAGGTCGAAAGCGCCTTGCCGGTCGGTCCGAACAGCCCATAGAACGCGCTGATCGAGACGATGGTGGCGATCGTCATCGCGCCGACGCCGACCGGGTTGATGTCGTAGAGATGGGCGCGCTTGAACTCCATCTGCGGCGGGCGCAGGCCGAGCGGCTTGTTGATCACGAGGTCCGCGACCAGCGCGCCGACCCAGGAGATCGCGATGTTGGAATACAGCGCCAGCGTCTGCTCCAACGCCTTGTAGACGCCGATCTCCATCAACAGCAGCGCGACCACGACGTTAAACACCAGCCAGACGACGCGGCCGGGATGGCTGTGTGTCAGCCGGGAGAAGAAATTCGACCAGGCGATCGAGCCGGCATAGGCATTGGTGACGTTGATCTTGATCTGCGACAGGATCACGAAGGTGCCGGTCAAGGCCAGCGCCAGGTCGGGCCGCGCCAGCACGTAGCGGAACGCCTCCAGATACATGTGCGCCGGCTCCGCCGCGTGGTCGGCCGAGACGCCGTGGCTCAGGGCGAAGAATGCGAGGAATGATCCCGCCAGCAGCTTGAGCGCGCCAAGTACGATCCAGCCCGGACCCGCGGACAACAGCGCGATCCACCAGGAGAGCTTCGACGTGCGGCGGTCGCGCGGCAGGAAGCGCAGGAAGTCGACCTGCTCGCCGATCTGGGCAACCAGCGAGAATACGACGGCCGCAGCGGTGCCGAACAGCGCGAGATCGAGGTGACCCATCGGGTCGCCATGCTCGCCAGGAAACTGTTGCCACTCGGCGAAGGAGTGCGGGCTCGCATAGGCGATCGCAGCGAAGGGCATGATGTGCAGCACGACCCAGAGCGGCTGTGTCCACAACTGAAAGCGGCTGATCAGCGTGATGCCGTAGGTGACCAGCGGAATGATCACGACGGCGCTGATCAAATAGCCGATCGGGCGCGGGATCCCGAAGCACATCTCCAGCGCGGAGGCCAGGATGACCGCCTCGATGGCAAAGAAGATGAAGGTGAACGACGCATAGATCAGCGACGTGACCGTGGAGCCGATGTAGCCGAAGCCGGCGCCGCGCGTCAGCAGGTCGATGTCGATGCCGCATTTGGCCGCGTAATAGGCGATCGGCAATCCGCAGCAGAAGATGATGATGCTGGCGACCAGGATCGCGGCGGTGGCGTTGGTCACGCCGTAGTTCAATGTGATGGTGCCGCCGATTGCCTCCAACGCCAGGAACGAGATCGCGCCGAGCGCGGTATTGGCGACCCGGGCGGCGGACCAGCGCCGGGCGCTCTTGGCGGTGAAACGGAGTGCGTAGTCCTCCAACGTCTGGTTGGCGACCCACTGGTTGTATTGGCGCCTGACGCGGTCGATCCGCTGCCGCCCTGCCACTCTCAAAACTCCCCACGCGAAGCGCCCGCCCGCACCGTCCTGCCCCTCGCAGGATCTGCGTAGAGCCTACGTCGCGCTTTTGCGGTGCAGTATACGCAATCTTGCGTATCCGTGCAGTGCACAAAGCGCGCCATCCTTCGCCTGACCCAAAGCGTGTCCTCGAACCAATGAATGGGGTGCTCATGTCAGACGAAACTGAAAAAGGCCTGAAGTCGCCACTTCGGCGCCAATTGCTGATGGGAATGGCCGCAATCCCGGCACTCGCCATGATGCCGCGGCCGTCCTTCGGCGCCGGTCCCGCAACCTCTGCTGTCAACACCACCGGCCTTGCAGTCACCGATAGCGAAGTGACCGTCGGCATTCTGCATTCGGTCACCGGCACCATGGCGATCTCGGAGACCGGCTCGGTGCAGGCCGAGAAGCTCGCGATCGAGCAGATCAACGCCGCCGGCGGCGTGCTCGGCCGCAAGATCAAGTACATCCAGGAGGACGGCGCCTCGGACTGGCCGACCTTCGCCGAAAAGGCCAAGAAGCTGCTCGTCAACGACAAGTGCGCAGCCGTCATGGGCTGCTGGACCTCGGCCTCGCGCAAGGCGGTGCTGCCGGTGTTCGAGCAGTACAACGGCATGCTGTACTATCCGACCTTCTACGAAGGCCTCGAGCAGTCCAAGAACGTCATCTATACCGGCCAGGAAGCCACGCAGCAGATCATCGCCGGCCTCGACTGGGTCAACAAGACCAAGGGCGCGAAGACGTTCTACCTGCTCGGCTCCGACTACATCTGGCCGCGCACCTCGAACAAGATCGCCCGCAAGCACATCGAGGGCCATCTGCAGGGCGCCAAGGTCGTCGGCGAGGAGTACTTCCCGCTCGGCCACACCCAGTTCAACTCGGTCATCAACAAGATCAAGCTGACCAAGCCGGACGTGATCTACGCAATCATCGTCGGCGGCTCCAACGTCGCCTTCTACAAGCAGCTCAAGGCGGCTGGCATCGACATGTCGAAGCAGACCTTGCTGACCATCTCCGTGACCGAGGATGAGATCGACGGCATCGGCGGTGAGAACATCGCAGGCGCCTATGCCTGCATGAAGTACTTCCAGTCGCTCGACAATCCCAACAACAAGGCCTTCGTCTCCGCGTTCAAGAAGATGTGGGGCGAGAAGACCGTGATCGGCGACGTCACCCAGGCCGCCTATCTCGGCCCGTGGCTTTGGAAGCTGACCGTCGAGAAGGCCGGCAGCTTCGACATCGACAAGATCGCAGCGGCTTCGCCCGGCATCGAGTTCAAGGGCGCGCCGGAAGGATACGTGCGGATCCACGAGAACCATCATCTCTGGTCCAAGACCCGCGTCGGCCGCGCCAAGGCGGATGGTCAGTACGAGCTGATCTACGAGACCGCCGATCTCGTCGAGCCCGATCCGTTCCCGAAGGGCTACCAGTAAGGTCGCTCTGAGGCCTCATCTTGATGAGCTGATGAGGCGATCCCGCCGCCGCACAGCAAGTGCGCTCCCTCCCCCCTTGTGGGGGAGGGTTGGGGAGGGGGGTACCCCACCCACAGCTCGTCGTGTGGA
>NZ_CAFI01000339.1 GCF_000239775.1 Bradyrhizobium sp. ORS 375 | reverse complement strand
GGTGATCTCTCCACGGGTACAAGCGTTCGCGGATAGATCACCCCACCCCGCTCGCCCGCTTCGCGTGCGATCGACCCTCCCCCTCCAGGGGAGGGTGGTCGACAGCCGAGGCGGCTCTTTCTCTTGCTCGACGCTGAGGGTTGCCCCGCAGGAGCTCATCGCTCGTGCCTAATCCCTCCCGCCTGTCCCGCTTCAACGTCGCCTCGCTCTCGCTCGGGCTCGCCTTCCTGTATCTGCCGATCCTGATCCTGGTCATCTACTCCTTCAACGCCTCGCGGCTGGTGACGGTGTGGGGCGGCTGGTCGCTGCGCTGGTATCACGAGTTCTTCAACGACCGCGCCATGATTGACGCCGCCTGGATGAGCCTGCGCGTCGGCGCGACGTCGGCCACGGTCGCGACCGTGCTCGGCACCCTCGCGGCCGTGGCGCTGTCGCGCGGCCAGGGTTTTCGCGGCCGCATGCTGTTCTCGGGAATGCTGTATGCGCCGCTCGTCATGCCCGAGGTGATCACCGGCCTGTCGCTGCTGCTGCTGTTCGTGGCGCTGGAGGCTGAGCGTGGCTTCTGGACGGTGACGATCGCCCACACCACGCTGACGATGTGCTTCGTCGCTGTCGTCGTGCAGTCGCGGCTGGTCTCGCTCGACCGCAGCCTGGAGGAGGCAGCGATGGATCTCGGCTGCGATCCGTTCCGCGCCTTCGCGATGGTGACCTTGCCGCTGATTGCCCCTGCGGTGGTTGCCGGCTGGATGCTGGCCTTCACGCTGTCGCTCGACGACCTCGTGATCGCGAGCTTCACTACGGGGCCGGGCTCGGCGACTCTGCCGATCCGGATCTATTCGGAGGTGCGGCTGGGTGTGAAGCCGGAGATCAACGCGATCTGTACGCTGGTGATCGGGCTGATCGCAGTGGTGATCGTGGTCGCATCGCTGGCCTCGAAACTGTCCAGCGACCGCGGCGAGAGCGCCGCGCCGCTCTAACGATCGTCATTGCGAGCGCAGCGAAGCAATCCAGGGCTGAGCAAGGACTCTGGATTGCTTCGCTGCGCTCGCAATGACGGAGATGTCCTGAGGGCGTCGCCACCACAGCTGTCATCGCCCGGCTTGACCGGACGATCCAGTACGCCGAGACGCCTGTGGGTCCACCGAAAGGCCGCGGCGTACTGGATGCCCGCCTGCGCGGGCATGACAGCTGGGGTTGGGGCGGCTTGCTGGATTCACACCAGCACAACTCGCGAAGATGATCACGAGTGCTGTGGCAGCGTCGATCAGCGCGCGAACAGCTTCAAGGCGGTGGCGACCACCGTGTGATGGATCGCCGCGCGATCGACCGAGGGCGGATCGACGCAGCTGGCCGGATCGGAGGTGCGGCCGAGTTCGGTGCTCTCAGGCAGGAACACGTAGTGGCCGGCCTCGTCAGCAACGACATCGAATGCGCTGCGCGGCAAGCGCTCCTGCAGCCAATGCGCCGACGGCAGCAGCGCATCGGCGCCGCCGACCATGATGTGGGTCGGGACGTCGATCGCGGCGACGCTGTCTTCGGAGAAGCCCTGCACCGACCGGCCCGGCGCCAGCAGCAGCGCCGCCTTGATGCGCGGATCGTGATAGGACGCCGACATCCGCGCCCAGGAGTCGCGGAACACCTGGCTCGTCTCCACCAGCCGCGGCAGGTGATCGACGAGATCGGGAAACTCGCGCGGGCCGCGGCCGAGATTGGCGCCGGGCTCGAACGGCGAGCGGATCATGATGGCGCCGAGCAGGGCGGTGGCGGTGACGCCGCCGAGCGAGTAGCCAACGGCAAAGATGCGATTGGCGTCGATGCGGCCTGCGAAGTTGCGAAGAACGGCGAGATGGTCGATCAGCAATGAGATGTCGCGCGGCCGCTCCCATGAGCATAGGAAGGCCTCGGCCCGATACGGCTCGGCATTGCTGTTGCCGTGATGGTTGACGGCCACTGCGATGAAGCCGCGGCTCGCCAACTCGCGGGCCAGCCATTCGAACTGCATTCCGTTGCAGCCGGTGCCGTGCGAGTACACGACGAGAGGACAGCCGCCGGGGCCCGCAGCAAGCGGCGCATTCAATGCCGCTGGCCCGGCCTTGAACCAGCCTTGCGGCCAGGGTGCGATCGGCAGCGCGGCTTCGATCGCGTCGTCCGCGGCCGGATACCAAGCGAACCAATCGACCGGGCGCGGCCCGTCGTCATTCCAGTTCGGCCGCGCGACATCTTCGATACGGCCCTGGCGAAACCCGACGCGCATCACTCCGTCACGACTTCACGGCGCCCGCGGTAAGACCGCCGACCATGTAGCGCTTGAAGGCGTAGTAGACCGCGGCCGGCGGCAACGCGTAGATGAAGCCGGTGGTCATCAGGAGTTCCCATGGCGAGTCGTCGGCGGCGAGGAAGTTGCCGAGCGCCACCGGAAGAGTGATCGCCTTGTCGTTCGACAGCAGCAGGAATGCGTAGAGATACTCGTTCCAGGCCAACAGCACGGCGTAGGTGCCGATCGCGACCAGCGACGGCATCATCAGCGGCACGTAGACGAGGCGGAAGATCTGCAAGGGGCTCGCGCCGTCCATCACGGCTGCTTCGTCCAGCTCGACCGGCAGCTTGTCGGAGGCCTGCTTCAGCACCCAGATCGCATACGGCGAGGCGATCGTCACCATCGCCAGGATCAGCGACCAGTCGTTGTTGAGCAGGCCGTATTTGCCCATGGTGCGATACATCGGCACTGCGAGGAACGCAGCCGGAATGAAATAGGTGAACAGCGCGAGGTTCATGACCACGCGGCTGCCCGGTACCCGCAAGCGTGAGATTGCATACGCCGCACAGGTCGCGATGATCAGGGTCAGCGCACCGACCGCCACCGCGATGATCACGGAGTTGCCGAACTGGATCCAGAAGTCGCGCAGGAAGTAATGCTGCTGGTGAAACACGATCGAGAAATTGTGCAAGGTCGGATGATCCGGCCACAGCTTGCCCGAGAACGCGTCCTCCTTCGGCGAGATCGCGAACAGGAACATGTGATAGATCGGGATCATCGTCCAGATGAAGACGGGAATGCCGATCAGCAGCAGCCGGGCCTCGGTGCCGACTTCGCGCAGGGTAGGGAGCTTCATCGCGACAACCGCTTCATCATGAAATAGACCAGAGGGAGCACCAGCGGCATCGCGCAGACGATCGAGGCCATCGCGAGGCTGAGCTGGTCGAGCCGGAGATAGCGGATGCCGAGCGTCGACAGCACGTGCGTCAGATCGGCCGGACCGCCGCCGGTCAACAGATAAACGCTGTTGAAGTCGCCGAGCGTCCAGATCATCGAGAGCAGCGTGCAGGTGATGTAGAGCGTCTGCATCGACGGCCAGGTGATGTAGCGGAACTTCTGCATCCAGGTCGCGCCGTCGACCTCGGCGGCTTCGAACAGGTCCTGCGAGATCGCGAGACGACCGGTCATCAGGATCAAGGTCCAGAACGGCAGCGACTTCCAGATGTGCATGCCGATGGCCATGCCCAGCGCCACCGTCGGGTCGTTCAGCCAGTTCGGGCCGTCCTCGCCGGTGAACTTGAAGATCAGCTGGTTCACCACGCCCCATTCGGGATTGAGCATGAAGCGCACCGACAGGATGGTCGGGATCGACGGCACGGCCCAGGGCAGAATGAAGATCACCGACAGCCATTTGATCCAGCCGCGCTGCTGCACGAAGAAGCCGGACAGGAACAGCGCGATCAGCATCTTCAGATTGATGCCGACCAAGAGGAAGATCAGCGTATTGACGGCGGCACGCGCAAAGATGGGATCGTTGAACAGCGCGACATAGCTCGCTGGGTCGCGGGCCAGCCACAGGCCGTAGCCGACGGGATAGACGACGAAGGCGAGGAACACCAGGATGTACGGCGCCAGCATGACGACGCCCCAGACCTGGGGTGGTGTCAGTCGCGCCGGTCGCGGTGCCTCCGCAAGCGCAGAATCGGAAGCTGAGAGCGTGATCGCCATGGATGTCTCTTCTGGGTGACTCTGGTCGTCTCTTCCGCCGACGACTAAACCGGCCGCATGGGCTGCGGCCGGCAGTCTTTGTCAGGACGTCAGGCTAATGCATCGCGATGCGATGGACTAGCCCGCAACTTCCTTGATGCGGGCGATCAGCTCGTCCACGGCCTTCTCGACCGGCACCTTTTCGCTGACCACGCGGTTCATCGCCTTCGCCCAGACGTTCTCGTTGTTGAGAATCGTGAACTTGTAGTTCTTGGTGAAGTCGAACGGCGAGGTGCCACCGGTGAACTGGGTGTAGACAGCCTTGCGATGGCGGTCGGCCTGCCAGAACGGGCTCTTCTGGCCGGCAGTCGTCACCGGGAACCAGCGACCCAGCGCGCCTTCGACGTAGGGGCCGAGGTTCTCTTCCTGCATCAGGAACTTGATGAATTCCTTGGCCTGCGCCTTGTTTTTCGCGTTGCTGAAGACGAGGCCGGTCTTGACGTCGGAGCGATACTTGATCGGCGTGCCATCCGGCTTGTTGGGGAAGGACGCGGTGATGATGTCCTCCTCATAGGCCTTCTTGCCGGCCGCGCGCTGCTCGGGCGTCAGCGCCTGGTTGGTCGAATCCTCGAACCACTTCGCGGCGATCGAGATCGTGAAATTGTGGGTCATCACGATCGTCTTGTTGTGGAAGGCGACGTTGTTGTCCGGATCCTTCCAGGTCGTCGAGGACGGCGGCGTGCAGCCCTTGATGTAGGTGTCGGTATAGTCCTTCAGCGCCTTGGTCAGGCCGTCGCGCACCTTGGGATCGTCGACCAGCAGCTTGCCGTCGTCATCGACCAGCTTCACGTTGTAGGCGTCCATGAAGGTGTAGAACGACTGGAACGAGTCGGTCGACTCCACGCCCATCGGCTGGCCGACGCCGTAGAGACGCTGGCCGGTCGCCTTGCGGATGCCCGGCTGCACCTTGTCGCACCAGAACGTCCAGTAATCTTCCCACTTGGTCGGGATGTCGCTCTGCTTGAAGCCGGCCTTCTCCAGCAGGTCGCCCCAGATCTGGACATGCATGCTCTGCTGCTTCAGCGGGAAGCCGTAATAGGCCTTCTTCTTGGTGACGTTGTTGAAGAGATAGGCGGTCTCGATCGTGTTCGGGGCGAAGGCCGACTTCATCGGCTCCAGGATGTCGGTGAGATCCTCGAGCTTGCCTTCGTAGGCCCACTTGCCCTGCGCCTGGACGTCGTAGGTGTCGGCATAGGCCACGTCCGGCACGGTGCCGGAATCGAGCGCGGCGACCGTCTTCGGAATCATGTCCTGGATCGCGTATTGCGACAGCTCGACCTTGATGCCGGTCTTGGCTTCGAACTTCTTGACGACGTTGAGCAGCGCATCGTCCTCGGACTTGTAGAAGCCCTTGCTCCACCAGATCGTGATGGTGTCCTGAGCGACGGCTGGTGCTGCAGCGCAAAAAAGCCCGGCGGCTACTGCGATTGAAAGCGCACCCATTCCCCTGGATTTCACGTGTCTCTCCCTGATCCGCCGATCTTGCTTGATCGGTTGTGGCGGACACTAGCGCAGGGACCAGATGCGATCCAGAAGTAATATATCAGACATGGGTCGTGCCCACCGCTCGCGCTGAATAACGCTTAACGCGGCGATCATCAGTTCTGTTTTGTGGGACTTTCGCTCGTCGGAGCGTCGGCCTGCGGCGCATTGTCCTGCTGAGCCGGGCGCAATCCGCCGCCCGTGAAGCGCTCCAGCACCGAACGCACGGCATCGCGCGTCTTGCGGTCCTTCACGGCATCGAGCAGGGGCGCCGCCGCGGGTGCGCGGCGGATCAGGCTCTCCGGATCGGGGAAGATCAGCGGATCCTCCCACGGCCCCTGCACAACGAAGGGCAGTTCGAAGCCGTTGCCGCCGCTGCCCGACGACAGCAGGCTCGCGACGCCCTTGAAGTCGTATTCGCGGCTCGGCACCGACGCCGTTCCGGTCATGGTGATCCGCGCGGTCGGGCTTTCGACCCGGATGTCTTCCGCGGTTGCAACGCCGTCGGCGAATCTCACTGCGATCGTCAGCGAATCGTAGGGCGTCGATCCCGTGCGGAAATTTCCGCCGCGCGACAATGGGCTGCGCTCCAGCCGTTTCAGCAACTGCTCGACGTTGAAGCCGGAGATCGCTCCGTCGCGGCCCTGCAGATTGGCGCTGCCGTCGAGCGATTGCGCGAGCCCGAACGGGCTCGAGCCGGATGCTGTCAGCGAGACATTGAGGTTGCCGCGCCCCGACAACGACGAGACGCCGAACATCTCGTTGGCGCAGGCCTGCAGGTCGACGTCGGTGAACTGCAACTCGGCTTTCACGTCGGCGACGGTGTCGGCCCGCGCGATGCCGAACGAGCCGCGCACCACGCCGCCATACATCTGCGCCTCGCCGACCGAGAGCGCCAGCACGCCGTTGCGCAAATTCGCGCCGAACGCCGTCCGTCCGAGTTTCGACGAGCCGACCGTGACCTTTGCGGCCGAGAGCCGCATGTCGAGATCAGTGGTTGAGAGCGCCTTCAGGTCGAACAGCTGCCGGTTCCAGTCGCGCGCGCCGTTGGCGAGCAGCCGGAAGGTCGAGATATAGGGCGTGAAGTCGAGCGCATCGGCCGCCAGGGTCGCCTGCAGCGCCTGACGGCCATTGTTGGCGTAGGTCATGACGCCCTCGGCGGTGTTGCCGTCGAGCTCGACATTGACGTTGGTGAGCGCGACAGAGGCGCCGACCATGTTGGCCCGCGCGCGCAAGGCGAAGCGTCCGAAGCCACCGCCGCCGAGCGGCGTCTGGCCGGTCCAGCGCAGCGCGTCGCGCAGCGACGGGCTATCGACGGTCAGGGTGCCTTCCATCAATGCGCTGGTGCGGTTGGCGACCGTGCCGTCGAACGCCACCTTCAGCGGCGGGCTGGCCAGGCGCATCTTCAGACCGGAGCGGTCGCCGGACAGCGCTGCCAGGAAGTCGCTGACGCTGATCGAGCCCTCGATGCGCTGGCCGCGCCAATCGAACTGACCGGTGGCGGCGAAAGAGCGCGAGATCGATGGCCAGGCGAGCGACAGGTCGATGTCGTCGAGCCGCTCGGACGCATGATGGTTGGAGTCCTCATAGACCAGAATGCCGTCCTGAATGCGGATCTCCGAGAACGACATCTGGCTGTCCGGACCGGGACGCATGGTGCGGGTGATGGTCTCGATGAACGGCGTCCAGTTGCTGTTGCCGTCGGCCTCGCGCGTCACATTGATCTGCGGCCGCAGCATCATGACATCGGCGATCTCGAAGCGCTGCAGCAGCAGCGGGAGCAACTGCAGATTGGCGGTCAGCACATCGACGCGCAGCGCCGGATCGCTGGCGGTGCTGCCCTTGAAACCGACATCGTGGAACGAGACATAGCTGCCGGGGAACAAGGAGACGTCGATGTGTCCCTTGACGACGAGCTCCAGCCCGGTCACCGCGCGGATCTGTTTCTCCACCGCCTGCCGAAGTGCCTCGCGATTGACCAGCCAGGAGCTCGCCAGCAGGCCCACGAAGGCGATCCCGAGCAGCACCGCGATCGGTGTGCCGAGCCGCCTCATTCCTTGGGCCATGGTCACGGACATGTCCTGGGATCGTCGGATCGCTGGTTACGGTGGATGGGCAGGGTGCGCCGAAAACCCTTGCCAACATCAACAACTTGATGCGCTTTCTTGACGCTTTCAAGGCCACGCCGCTGGTGTGGCCGGATTGCGGCGGAGCCCATCGACTCCGGCGTCCGGTCCATGCGGGAGGCGCGCGCCGATGCGACAGCTAAAGCACGGGCTGCGCGTTGGGAAGGCATCATTGACGCATTGCAAAGATTTCGCCTAATAATCCGGTCGATATCCGCGCGGTCGCCGCTCTCCATCAGGTCATTCCCGTATGAACAAGGTCTATCCGGACGCCAAATCCGCCCTTGCGGGCCTCCTCAAGGACGGCATGACCATCATGTCCGGCGGGTTTGGCCTTTGCGGCATCGCAGAAACGCTGTCCGACGCCATTCGCGAGTCCGGGGTGAAGAACCTCACCGTCATCTCCAACAATGCCGGCGTCGACGGTATTGGCCTCAGCCGGTTGCTGGAGACGCGGCAGATCAAGAAGATGATCTCGTCCTATGTCGGCGAGAATAAGCTGTTCGCACAGCAATATCTGGCCGGCGAGCTGGAGCTGGAATTTTGTCCGCAGGGCACCTTGGCCGAGCGCATCCGCGCCGGCGGCGCCGGCATTCCGGCCTTCTTCACCAAGACGGGCGTCGGCACGCTTGTCGCCGAGGGCAAGGAAGTCCGGGAATTCGACGGCGAGAAATATCTGATGGAGCGCGGCCTCTTCGCCGATCTCGCGATCGTGCACGCCTGGAAGGGCGACACCGCCGGCAACCTCGTCTACCGGAAGACGGCGCGCAACTTCAATCCGATGATGGCCACGGCGGCCAAGGTCACGGTGGCCGAGGTCGAGCACCTGCTGCCGGCCGGTCAGATCGATCCCGACCACATCCATACGCCGGGCATCTTCGTGAAGCGCATCATCCAGGTGGGAACCGCGCTCAAGCGCATCGAGCAGCGCACCGTGCGCAAACGTGAAGCCGCCGCTGCAGCCGGGGAGGAAGTCTGATGGCCTGGACGCGAGAGCAGATGGCGGCGCGCGCCGCCAAGGAGCTGCGGGACGGATACTACGTCAATCTCGGCATCGGCATTCCGACGCTGGTGTCCAACTACATCCCGCCGGGAGTCGACGTCGCGCTGCAGAGCGAGAACGGCATGCTCGGCATGGGTCCGTTCCCCTATGAGGGCGAGGAGGATCCCGACCTGATCAATGCCGGCAAGCAGACCGTCACCGAGCTGCCGATCACGAGCTACTTCTCGTCGGCTGATTCGTTTGCCATGGTCCGCGGCGGCCACATCGACCTGTCGATCCTCGGCGCCATGCAGGTCGCCCAGAACGGCGATCTCGCCAACTGGATGATCCCGGGCAAGATGGTCAAGGGCATGGGCGGCGCGATGGATCTCGTCGCCGGCGTCAAGCGTGTGGTCGTCGTGATGGAGCACAGCGCCAAGGACGGTCCGAAGCTGCTCAAGACGTGCAACCTGCCGCTGACCGGCGAGCGGGTGGTCGACATGGTGGTCACCGATCTCGCGGTGTTCACGATCGACAAGCACGGCAATGACGGCATGGCCCTGATCGAGCTCGCCGACGGCGTGACGCTCGACGAGGTCAAGGCGAAGACCGAGGCCGAATTCCGCGTCGCGCTGAAGAACACCTGAGGCGCTACCAGTTCCGGCACAGCATCTCCGCGACCTTGACCGCAAGGCGGCACGCCGCGTTGTGGTCCTGGCTCCTGGCGGAAGGTGACGGTGTCCCGGTCAGGCTCTGAACAATCAGACAGGGCACGCTGCGGTTGAGACAGACCAGCCCTGTCACATAGGCCGTCTTGTCGGCGGCGAGGGCGCCGGGAAACGCCGCCAGGATGTCGGCCTCAGTGCCGCTGTCGTCGTGCGTGACCGTGACGCCTTCGAAGAACACACCGATCTGGTCGAGCATGGCGGCCGCCGAGTCATGGGCAAGACGGCAGAGCTCCGGATCGGTCGGGATGATCATGCCTCCGTCCTTGGGAAAGGGGGGCTCGGCGATGCTCAGCGCGTCCCGCAATCTGATCTCGATCCGAAATGGGGCCAAGGCCGCGGTGACCACGAGATCGCCCGGGCCGGCGCCGACAAAACGGGCGCCATGGCCGGCTTGCGGAAGCCTCGAGCCGAGCGCGTGCGCCCGTCCTGCCATGATCACCCACCGTGCGCCATGCTCCTCGATCGCGACTGACGTCGCGCTTGCCACCTCGGTCATGGAACGGCCCAGGCAGACCACTGCATGAAAGCAGGAATGCCGGATGATGGCGCGCGTCGCGTTGCGTTGCTCGATCAGCGTGCCCGGCCCCATCGCCTGGATCAGTCCCTCGATGTCCTCTCCCGTCTCGACGACGAACCCGATCGTATGGGCCTTGGCGTGCAGGAAGCGCAGCGCCTCGAGCATGGCGTTGATGCTGGCTTTGTCGCGGTCGTCGAGCTGCGGCCAGAGCGCCTCGAGCACGTCCAGCGAGGCCTCGATGCTGGCGCCGATCACGCCCTGGCCAAGCGGACGCCCCGGCGTCTCGCAGCGGTAGAGCTCGTCGAGCGTCTGCAGCACCGTTCGCCGGTCCTTCATGGCCCCGGCCCCTTGCAGGATACGCGCGAGAACAAGCGCGCGCTTGGCGGGGTCGAGCGGCACGGCCAGCCAGGCGAAGTCCGCCAGCTCTGCCGCCTGCTCGCTCGCAGCGCGCTGGAATTCGCCGACGACCTGGCCGTAGTGCCAGTTGACCTGCCACGGCGTCACCTGCCGGCCGCGATATCTGCCGCGCTCGATGCGTTCGAGCGCCTGGGCCTGCAGTTCATGGCGCAGATCGGGGTCGAAGCCGGACATCCGCATATCGAGCAGGCGATGAGCGCGGGTTGCGATCGCCGGCCCGAACCATTCCTGCTCGGGGTCGCCGACCGACAGCCCGCTCGGCATGCGGATGTGAACGGTTCGGCGAAACTGGTCCAGCTCGCGTCTGGCGACCTGTGCCGCGGTCGCGGAGATATTCTGCACCTCGCAGAACGCATCGACGACGCTGGCCCAGTCCCAGAAATCTTCGCCGTAAAACGGGATCCGATATTGCCGGCTGGCCACGATCCGGGCGCAGATCTCCTCGATGTGAGGCGTTGCGCGACCGATCAAGTCATGGCGCGCGAGTGCCGGATCGGCGAGACATTGGTGGACCATCCGCGCCGCAGTCGCATTCAGGACATGCCAGTCCCTGGCCGCGAATTTCGGCGACGTGCGCAGATATTCCAGCGCGTCGACCAGACAGCGTCCGGCCAGGGCGCGGGGCGAGTTGTCATCGAACCAGCTGGTGTTGCCGATCCCGTAGCCGTGGAGGTCGGACGTGAAGAAGACCGGCGGATGTCGAGAAACCACACTCGCCTCCTGGTCCGCTCATCGCGTCTCTCAACGGCAATTGTCTAACGTTTGTAGATCGAGTATCGCAACCGAAAGTTGATATTGCGTGACTGGCATTTGTGCCAGTGCCAGGGCACCGGCGCGCACGACGCCGTCCCCGGGGCTGCTGCGGAGGAATTTGCTGGTCAGGCGCGGACGGCGTGCATCAAACGGCCCAGTCGTTGCGCGATGCTTTGGCTCCATGTGGGCGGGTCGCGGACCAGCCGGAAGCCCAGATTGGCCGGGGGTCTGCCTGACGCGCAGCCGCCGGCGCGCGCGTCCCGGATGAAATCCGTCACATAGGCCCGATGCGCGCCTTCGGCCAGGCGGACGCCGCAATTGTTGACGGTCTTGACGACGCGTCCGGCACTATCCAGCACGTTGCGGGTGAAGCAGGTCGAGGTCCATTCCCAGACGTTGCCGGCCAGATCGGCAACGCCGTGCTCATTCCGTCCGAAGCTGCCGAAGCTGCGCGGATTTGGATCGTCGGGCAGGGCGGACTCCCGCTCGTATCGGGCGATCCAGCGCCGCGCGGGATCGGTATCATCGACCGAGAGGCCGTCGTCCTTGAAGCGGGTGCCGGCTGCATGGGCCCACTCGGCGTCGGTCGGCAGGCGATAGCGCCGCCCGGTCTTGAGTGAGAGCCATTCGGCATAGGCGTTGGCATCGAGCCAGCTCACCTGCACGACCGGACGATCGATGGCGACGGCAATATCGCGCTCCATGGCGCGGCAGGCGTTGGCTTCGACGCAGGCCTGGTAGTCGGCGGCGCTGACCTGATGGGTCATGATGGTCAGCGGACGATCGAAGCGAATCGCGGTGATCGGCGACTCGGCCTGGCGGCCGTCGCGAACATGGTCGCCGGATTCACGGTAGTTGATCGTTCCCGGCGCGATCTCGACAAGGGCCGGTTCAGCGACGCTGGTCACCGGGTCCTGCAGCCTGGCGACCATGGGCGCGATGGCCGTGGGGCCAGCGACGCCGACGATGCAGGCGAGAGCGATCTTGATCTTGAAGGCGAGCAGCATGGCAGCACATCGGAGGAAAGTGGGGGCCGGTCGCACCGGCCCCCTGGATATGATCAGTTGGTTGAACCGGTCGGAATGTCCGCCGGCGCCTTCACCTGCGTCATCAAATCATCGTTCCACTTGCCTTCGACCTTGAAGTGCGCCGTGGCGCCGAGATTGGCCGCCTCGATCAGGTTGTGGGTGACATAGGCGTAGATGCCGGGCTGCAGGAACTTGTAGAGGGCGGCGCCGGCCGAGCCGCCGCGGATGAACCAGGTCTCGAGTCCGGTCTCCGGCGCATTGGAGAACTTGCCGGTCTCCCAGACATAGTCGCCATGGCCGCCGATGAGATGCGGACGGCTGTCGCGGTTCGCCTGCGAGTGCACGATCAGAACGTTCTCGCCGACATTGGCGTTAAGCGCATTCTTGCCGGTGAGCGCGCCGGCCTTGCCGTTGAACACGACATGCGTCGGCGTCAGCTTGCGCATCACCTCTTCGGTGTCGCTATAGGCTTCGCCCGGCGAGTCGTAGGACTTGAAGTTGCCCTTCTCGTCGCGCGGAACGTAGAGGTCCTGCTCGCCGATGTAGTAGATGCGGTCGTAGCGCAGCGAATGGCCATGACCGTCATTGAGGCCGTCGCGCGGCAGCACCATCACGGCGCCGTTCATGCCGGAGACGACGTGCCAGGGGATCATCGGGCCGCCCGGAGCGCAATGATAGACGAAGACGCCGGTGCGGGTGGCCTTCCAGCGCAGCACGACCTGCTCGCCCGGATTGATCAGGGTGAGCGCGCCGCCGCCGAGCGCACCGGTCGCCGAGTGGAAGTCGATGTTGTGCGGCATGGTGTTGGTCGCTGGATTGACCAGGGTCACCTCGACATAGTCGCCCTCGTGCACGACCATCAGCGGACCCGGCATCGAGCCGTTGAACGTCATGGCCTGGAAGGTGGTGCCCTTCTCGTCGATCACCATCTTCTTCTCCTGGACCACGAGCTTGAACTCCATGATCTTCGGGCCCTGCTTGGTGGCCTGCTCGTGCACGTGCACGAATGGCGGGGCGACGAGATCGACCCGCTGGCGCGGCAGCTTGAGGTCGTCGGCAACAGCGGGAGCCGCAAGTATCATCGCGGCGATGGCTGCACTGAACATGGCGGTGCGGCGGGTCAACATGGATCGCTCCTTCGTTGGATCTGATGGTGTGCCGCAAAGCAGCATGCGCCTGTTGGAACCGGACTTGTTTGCGCTGCAACAAGTAATTTGGCGTTTGCGAAATCAGGCAGGGAAATCGTGCTCTGCGTCACGCCTAAGGGCGCGATATTGCACGCGTGCTAATCAGTTGCACCGGCACGGCACGCGGCACTCATCCGTCGCGTCCAAGGAACGGCAGGAAGGCTGTCCTATAGGCATCCGTCGAGCCGCGCGTCATACGCGCGCATTCAGACGAGTGGCTGATTTCGCGAGCGGGGAAGGGAGAACAGATACGATGTGCGCCGGACGAACGAAGCGAGCGTCTCGTCCGTCAGCTCAACCAGCGCACCGCCAGCAGCACAACGAAGGCCACGGCTGCTGCGATGCAGAACAGCGTGGTCATGAACATGGCGATGTTGCCGAGCAGGCCGGTCGGCGCCGCATCGTCGCGAAAGGATTCGAACCCGTCGGATTGAGGAATATGACCGCGGACATTGGCGAGGGCAGCGAACAGGCGAATGAGCAGGTCCAGAGCTTCCATTGCGGATCCCTCGAATCGTGAGCGGATCGATGATCATTGCGAAATCGACCGGCCACTTTGACGAAGCGCAATGTCGCTGGCGAAAGCCGAGTTTTTACTGACAATGATGGGGCATTCGTCGGCCAGCCTTGAGAAAGCTCAAGGCCGCGTCCTTTGCCCTGTGTCAGACAAGTCCAAACTCAGGTGGACAGGCAGGACATGAGACCAGATCTCGCCGCATGCTACGGACAGGAGCGCCTCCCGCGCTACACCAGCTATCCTACGGCGCCCCACTTCTCGGCGGCGGTCGGTCCATCCACTTACGCAGAGTGGCTGCGCGCTATCCCGGCAAGCGCGACGGCATCGCTTTACCTGCACGTGCCGTTCTGCCGATCGATGTGCTGGTATTGCGGCTGCAACACCATGGTGGCCAAGCGCGACGAGCCGATCGCGGTTTACGAATCGGCGTTGCGCTGCGAGATCGACATGGTCTCCCGCCAGATCGGCCGGCGGCTTCAGGTCGGCCACATCCACTTCGGCGGCGGCACACCGACCATCATGGCGCCGGACTCGTTCGTCGATCTGGTCGGCTCGCTGCGCCATTCCTTCTTCGTGCTGCCGTCCGCCGAAATCGCCATCGAGATCGACCCGCGCACGCTCACCCCGGCGATGATCCGCGCCCTGGGGCTCAGCGGCGTCAACCGCGCGAGTCTCGGCGTGCAGAGCTTCGATCCGCGCGTGCAGCAGGCCATCAATCGGGTACAGAGCTTCGAGCAGACCGCCGCGGCCACCAACGGGCTGCGCGAAGCAGGTGTTGCCGGCATCAATTTCGATCTGATCTATGGCCTGCCGCATCAGACCGTGGCGTCCTGTCTCGACACCGTCCAGCGTGCCATCGACCTGCGCCCGGACCGGCTCTCCGTGTTCGGCTATGCGCATGTGCCATCGTTCAAGACGCATCAGCGCAAGATCCGGGATGACGCGCTGCCTGACAGCCTGGAGCGATATGACCAGGCCTGCGCCATCTCGGATGCGCTGAAGGAGGCAGGCTATGTCCAGATCGGCCTGGATCATTTCGCCCTGCCGACCGATCCGATGACCATCGCCTTCCGCGAGGGGCGGCTGCATCGCAATTTCCAGGGCTATACGACGGACGCCAATGACCTGCTGCTCGGCTTTGGTGCCTCGGCGATCGGACAGTTGCCGCAGGGCTACGTCCAGAACGCGCCTCAGGTGCGCGCCTACGAGGAGAAGATTGCCGCGGGGACCCTCGCCACCGTAAAGGGCTATGGACTGACCGACGACGATCGCCTGCGCGCCGACATCATCGAGCGCATCATGTGCGACTACGGTGTCGATCTCGACGTGATCTGCACCCGCCACGGCATGGAAACCGATCAGATGCTGCGATCGGCGCCGCGACTGCAGTCGCTGATTTCTGATGGAGTGGTGGAACTCAACGGCAGCGCGCTCGCAGTGACCGAGCATTCCCGGTTCCTGGTGCGCAGCGTGGCTGCGGCGTTCGATGCGCATCTGGACGCATCGAAGCAACTGCACAGCCGGGCTGTGTAAACAGCTGTACGCCGCGGTGCTTGTGCCGCGACAAAGAGGCCAGTCGGCATCGCTGCTACCATTCGCTTTCGAATGGAGGCGCGCATGCCCATTTCCTTTGATGAACTGGTCGACGACGTCATGCGGCGCAGGCCGGAGACGATCCGTGTCTTTCTCGCCTTTCAGATGCGCTGCGTCGGCTGTCCGATCGCCTGCTTCCACAATGTCGCCGATGCCTGCCGTGAGCACGGCATCGATCCCGACACGTTTCTCTCGGCGCTGTGCGCCTGCACGTGATCAGGAGCGGGACGCGGCCGTATCCGACGTCTGCTCGGCCAGGAGGACGATCTTGTGCGGCTCGCGCAGCACGATCTTCTGACGGCCGCTCTCGACGAGCCCGAGTTGCTCCCATGCGGACAGGATGCGGCTGACGGTGTGCAGCGTGGTGCCGGTCATTTGCGCGATGTCCTGACGGCTGATCGGAAAGTCGATCTGCACGCCGTGATCGAGCTTGCGTCCGGCCTGGTTGGCGAGCCGCAGCAGCGCATGCGCGATGCGCTGCTCGACCTGCTGCGTCGACATCTCGATAACCCGCGCATGGGTCTCCTGCAGCCGCTGGCCCACCGTCTGCAGCGTGTTCGCGGCCAGCGACGGGAACCGCGCCACCAGCCGTGGCCACGCGGCCGACGGCCAGGCCAGCACGATGCTGTCATCGACTGCGGTCGCCGTCGCCGGATAATGCTGCAGGCCGATAGCGGGCGCGACGCCGAAGGTGTCGCCGGGCACGACATAGCGGACCACGATCTGGTCGCCGGTCGGCGTCGTCTTGGTGGCGCGGACATGGCCATGCAACAGCAGGAAGAACGACGTCGCATCCGCGCCCTGCTCGAACACTGCGCCGTTGCGGGGGACACGCATGGAGCGCGCCTCGCGCAGCACCTCGGTGAGATCCTCTTGGGAGAGGCCCCCGAACAGCGGCAGATGCGCGACCAGCGAGCGGTCGATGGAAGCCATGATGTTCTCCGGCCGGACACGGCGACGTTTGCATCGCCCCATAACACGTTTTTGCGATCGGCTGGAAGTTTGTGCTGGCGCAATCCTCTGCGAGGGATGCGCAACTACATCTCAGATACAGCGCCATGGGCGCGGTTCCCTCGAATATCGACGAGCATCCAAAATGGCCATTCCACGCAACTATCAGGGCTGGACCGTTCTTGCCAACGGGTTCCGGCCGTTCTTCCTGCTCGGCGCGCTCCAGGCTGCCTTGGCTATCCTGGTCTGGCTCCCGGTGTACTACGGTGAGCTGAAGCTGAACTCGGCGTTCGCACCGCGCGATTGGCACGTGCACGAGATGCTCTACGGCTATCTTCCAGCCATCGTCACCGGCTTCCTGTTCACGGCGATCCCAAATTGGACCGGACGCCTGCCGATCCGCGGACTGCCGCTGCTGACGCTGGTGATCGTCTGGCTTGCCGGACGGATGGCCGTGACGGTGTCCGCTTTCGGTCCGTGGTGGGCCTCCCTGCTGATCGATGCGAGCTTTCTGCTGCTGGTCGTGCTCGCCGCCGCGCGCGAGATCGTCGCGGGCCGCAATTGGCGCAATCTGCCCGTCGTTGCGATCGTCGGCGTGCTGTGCGCCGGAAACATCGCTTTTCATCTCGAGGCGCATCTGCGCGGCTCCGCCGACGTTGCGATCCGCGTCGGCGTCGCCGTCATCGTGCTGCTGCTGGCGCTGATCGGCGGACGCATCACGCCGAGCTTCACGCGCAACTGGCTGGTGAAGCATAATCCCGGCCGGCTGCCGGCGCCGTTCGGCCGCTTCGACATGGCCGTCGTGCTCGTCAGTGCGCTGAGCCTGTTGGGTTGGATCGTCGTGCCGGACAGCGCCGTCACCGGGCTCGCGCTCGGCGTCGCCGGCGTGCTGCATGCGGCGAGGCTGGCGCGCTGGGCCGGCGATCGCACGCTGCGCGAACGGCTGCTCGTCATCCTGCACGTCGGCTACGCCTTCGTGCCGCTCGGCTTCCTGATCACGGCGGCGGCGAGTCTCGGCTGGGTCCTGCCCAGCGCCGGGCTGCATGCCTGGATGGTCGGTGCTGCCGGCATCATGACGCTTGCGGTCATGACGCGTGCCACGCTCGGCCACACCGGTCAGGCGCTAACGGCCTCGGTGGCAACCCAGGCGATCTACCTGGGCGTCATCGTTGCGGCCGTTGCGCGGGTCTGCGCGGTGCTGGTGCCGGACCATGCGAGCGCGCTGCTGCACGTCGCGGCCTTTGCCTGGGTGATCGCCTTCTCCGGCTTTGTGCTGGCATTCGGTCCGCTGCTGCTTGGCCTCAAGCTGCGTGCGCTCGCGATCAGATCGGCCGGATCGGCTCAGCCGGTGCTCTGATTGCGCGCGACCGCCCGCGAGAACACCACCTCCATCAGCGTTCCCGACTTGGGCGCCGCCTTGATGTGGAGCTGTGCACGATTGGCCTCGACCAGGGCCTTGGTGAGCGATAGGCTGAGACCCGATCCATCGGCGCCGAGCTCCGTCGCGGACGATGCGCGGAACGGCTCGAGCGCCGCGGCGACCGCCTGATCGTTCATTCCATGACCGGTGTCGCGCACGCGCAGCACCACCTCGCCGAAATCCGACATCGCGGTGGAGACGATGACCTGGCCACCGGCATTGGCGAGCGAGATCGACGCCGAGATCAGGTTGGTGGCGATCTGGCGCAGCGCCCGGGCGTCGGCGATCACCGGCGGGAGCGCCTGCGACAGCGAGGTGCGGATGATGATGCGGGCGCGGTTGGCCTGCGGCTGCATGATTGCCACGCAGCTCTCGACCAGCTCGTTCAGGTTCTGAGTGATGAAGGAAAGCTCGAGCTTGCCGGTCTCGATGCGCGACAGCTCGAGCAGATCGTCGATCAGCGACACGACGCGTTCACCGGAGGCCCGGATGTCCTTCATGTACTCGGCATAGCGCGCATTGCCGAGCGTGCCGAAGCGCTCGCCGATCATCACCTCGGCAAAGCCGATGATCGCATTGAGCGGCGCACGCACCTCGTGGCTGATGCGAGCCAGCATGTCCGCCTTGGCGTTGGCCGCGCGATCTGCGACGCGGCGCGCCTGCGAGAGCTCGCTTTCGCCGCGGCGCAGCTGCGACAGATCGCGGAACACGGCATAGAAGTTCGGGCCATCGGTCCTGGTGCGGCCGATCGTGATCGAGAGCGGGACAGCGCCGCCCTGCGCGACCTTGCCGAGCACCTCGCGGCCCTGATCCAGTCCGCTGGCTGCTCCGGCCTGCTGCACGCCATCGAGATAGTCGAGCACCACCCGCGCGCTCTCTGCGGCGAACAGCTCGATGAGATTGCGGCGAACCAGCTCGGCGCCGTCATAGCCGAACAATGCCTCGGCGCTGCGGTTACAGGCGTGGATGTTGCCGCCGGCATCGAACATCAGGATGCCTTCGGAGGTGACATCGAGGATGGCGGCGAGATCTTCGGCTTCGGCGTGTCCGGCCGCGGCAGGTGGCGGCACGACCAGCGCGGGCGGTGCGGATGCGGGCGGGGCCTGCACCGGTGCGGCCTCGGCGGGAGTCACCGCCGCTGATGGCCCAGGGGTCGGAGCGAAGATCAGCGCATGCGCGCTGTCGCCATCCCAGGTGATCGTGAACAGGCGCGCCTCGGCCTTGATCTCCTGGCTGCTGGAGCCGTCGGCGGCTGAGATCGTCACAGGCGTGCCAGCTTCGGGCTTGCTGGTTCCGGAGGATGCGCCGGGTTCAACATAGAGCGCGTCGAGGCCGCCGGCCTGCTCCAGCGTAGGTAGATCCGCATAACCCATCTGCTTGAAGAACGCCGGATTGGCGTAGAGCAGGCGGTCGAGCCGGTAGATCAGCATGCCGGTCGGCAGCAGGTCGAGCAGGATCCGGTCGCGCTGGCTGTCACCTTGGGCGGGGGGGACTTCCGGCGTCAGCCAATCGGTCTGAAGCGCAGCGCCATGCGTATCCGCGGTGTCGGCAACCGCCGACGGGTCCTGATGCTGCGGGCCGAACGGGTCACTCACGCGGGCAGCCGGTTCGAGAAGCGAACCGGCGAGCTCCACCGCCGGGTTGCGGATCTCGCCTTCGAGGCGGGCCGACAGCTGGCGCGCAAGTTCATGAAATGCATTGTTCTCCACCGGCGTCAGCGCCGGAAGCTTGCTCTCGCCAGGAGCCCGGAACGGAACGACGTTTCCGATCGTATCGAGACCGACACCATCGATGTGGGACGCGTGGCTCGTATTGGAAGCGTCACGCGATGCCGTGTTGGTGATGTCATGCTGCAACGGCGCATCTGCGGCCGGCGCATGGTCGGATTGGGCAGGGTGAGACGCGACAAAATCGGGTGGGCCGACATCGCTGTCGTCGGCGTCCAGAGGCTCGGTCAGATGAGCTTCGATCGACGGCAGTGCTGCGAGCCGGTTCAGCGCGTCGAGGTCGCGGCAGACGCCAAAGCCGCGATAGCCGGAATAGGTCTTGTCCGCTGTGAAGACCGGCAGTCCGGAGAGTTCGACGACAAGCTGCTCGCCGGCGTCGGCGGGCCAGGTGACGACGAGATTGCTCCAGGTCTCCCGCGTCGCGATCGCTGCGCTGACGCGACCTTCGGGATCGAGCCCGAGCGAAGCCGCGAGCTCCGGCCACGGCCGGCCCAGTTGCGCCGCGCTCTGCGCACCGATCAGGCGCGCGAACTCATTGGACCCGAGCGAGAATCGTCCTTCAGCATCGATCTGCCATGAAAAGCGGAGCGGATGGCGGCGACCGCAGGCCGACGAATCGGCGGTCGCCGTCGTCGCCTCATGATTCGGCGCGCTCGGCAGCGCTGGCGCTTCGCCGACGTCCGCTTCGCCGGACGAGGGCTGGATTTGTGCTACGTCGGACGGCTGCCTGTCTGTCGTCATCTGCGAGACCTGCTCGAGCGGCTCGAACAGGTCGGCATCGCCGGGGTCGTCGATCAGCAGGAATTCGGCTGGCGCTTCGTTCGACAGCGCCGGGGTTTCGTAGTCCGTCTCGCGTTCAGTCATGTCATCCATCGAACAAACAGGCGAAGCCTCGGCCGCATCAGCGTGGACGGCTGCCACGGGAGCTGGTGATGTCGTGGCGGCATCTGCGGCAGGCTCTGCCTTGGGGGATGGCGCCAGGCTCGGCGCCTCCAACTCATCGCGCGGGGCCGGCAACGGCACGGCAACCAGTCCGGTCTGACTGCCGCTGCCGACGCGGTGGAGCACCACGCGCTCGGTGCCGAGCGTCACCTCGGCGATCCCGTCGGCGAGCGCCGCGCTGCGGGCCATGGCGAAACCTGGATCGCTCAGGTCGTGCACGCCGAACAGCCGTCGTCCAGCGGCGCTGATGCCGGCGAAGTGTCCGTGCTCCGTGAATGCGACCAGCGCAAGCTCGCTGGACTCTGCGAGGCGCCGTAGACGCTCCGGGAACGGCAGGCTGCGTCCGCCGCTGTCGGTGCTGGTAATCAGCACGCCGCGGGTTCCATCGGGCAGGTCGATCCGGGCGCAGCCGCAGGTCGCGAGCGTGCCGAGCGGCGCGCCGAATCCGCGCAAACGCTCGAGCCGCAGCGCGCCAGTCTCGGGCAGCCGTCGTCCCAGTTGAGCGATCTGGCGGCGGTGCGAATCGGCCGGTCCGAAAGTCTTCGCCAGCAGGGCCGGCACGTTCGCCGCTCCCAGCGCCCGCGCCCCGACCGCATTCGTCCACAGCACCCGGCTGCCGTCGGCCGACCAGAGCCACGCCGGCAGCGCGCCCGCGACATGGATGGCGAGCCGGGGATCGCTGAGGGCCTGTAATGCGAGATCGGCGTGATTCATGGGCGGCGACGGCGAACGGCTCTTTTGACGTTGATGGCGACCGGAGCTGGTAGCGTTAAGAATTCGTTACTATCGCGCGTTTTGAGGGCAGAGGTCCACGGCCGGGCCGTGCTCCGGTCCTGCTAAAGCTTGGATAACCTTAATGTGTTCCTCGTCCGCCGGCGCGCCCAGAACCGGAGGCGGAAGCGGGGGTTGGATGTTGCAATCGCGGACCGGGCCGTCACGATGGTGGACGGAAAAGGTCAAGACGGGATCGCCGCAGGCCTCGTAGCGAGACGCGAGAGCTGCCAGCGCGACCTGGCGCGACCGATCCCGGACATCAGGAGGAGGGAACCATGACTGAGGACGGACGCCGATTCGAAATTCCGAAGGACATGCGCGCCATGGCTGAGGCCGGCTTCGACCAGGCCCGCCAGACGTTCGAGAAGTTTCTCGCCGGTGCGGAGGCGACCGCCGGATCGCTCGAGGAGCGCGGCGCGACCGTGCGGGCCGGCGCCAAGGACATCGGCGCCAAGGTATTGTCCTATGCCGAGAAGAACGTGCAATCGTCGCTCGACTACGCGCAGTCGCTGGTTCACGCCAAGGACCTGCCCGAGGTCCTCAAGCTGCAGAGCGCGTTCATCCAGGGGCAGATGCGGTCGCTGGCCGAGCAGGCCAGCGAGATGGGACAGGTCATCAGCCGGGCTGCTTTCGACGCGACCAAGCCGAAGGTCTGACAGCAGCGTCTCGCTTCTCTGAGACTTCCTGCTCTTCGAGGTTGAGGCGGTGGGCACGCTCCACCCTAGCCGCGACAAAGAGTTCCTGATGTCGGAATTTCCGTTGCGTTGCACAAAATCGACACGATATAGCTCTACGCGAGGTTGTTACCTCCCAGGGGCGGTTCCTCTGCGTGATCCGAAGCGACGTCCCGTTCTGGGCCGTCCAGTCTTAATGTTCTAAAGGATGCATGCCATGACCAATGCCACCGATCCTTTCTCCGCATCGATCATTCCGTTCGAGGTTCCCGAACAGATGCGCGCGCTCGCCGAGAAGGGCGTGTCGCAGGCTCGCGAGAACTACGCCAAGTTCAAGGACGCCGCGGAAACCCACAATTCGGCCATCGAGGCCTTCTTCGCTAATGCCAGCAAGGGCGCCGGCGCCTACTCGTCGAAGGTGATGGAGTTCACCAAGGCCAACACCACCGCCTCGCTCGATTTCGCCCAGGAGCTGTTCGGCGTGAAGTCGCCGTCGGAGGCGATGGAGCTGTGGACCGGTTTCGCCCGCAAGCAGTTCGAGACGTTCACGGCGCAGGCCAAGGAGCTCGGTGAGCTCGGCCAGAAGGTCGCGGTCGAGACCGTCGAGCCGATCAAGGAAAGCGCCACCAAGCTGTTCAAGACGGCCGCCTGAGGCGCGTCACGACGTCGGTCGGCTGTGGCTTGACGCGCCCGGCCGGACCGCTCGAAGCTCCTGGGTCCGGCGCATCAGCGTTCGGGCCTACGCTTTTTGAGCGCTGCCATCGAGCGCGCATGAACGCTCTCGCGACGTCAAAAAACGGGCGCATGGCTGGAGACTTTATCCGATCTCGGCCTTGCCAAATTCGCCCGTTGCACCTAGTTTCCGGCGCGTTCGGGCCCCCCGCGGGGTGGCCCGCGACGGATGCAGTTGTAGCTCAGTTGGTTAGAGCGCCTGTCTGTGGAACAGGAGGTCGGTGGTTCGAGCCCACCCAACTGTACCAACCAAATCATAGCCTTAGATGAAGTTGGCCTAACTGGCCGCTCAGGCTAGCTACCATCTAGCAACCACGGGGGCCGACCGAAGTATCGGGTGGCTAAGTCCCGTCGAAAAAATTTTCCGAACACATGCTCAGCGCTGCCATTAGCGCCCGATGGCAGCCCAGAAGCCTCGAAACCGCGAGTGCGGTAACGGGCACAGACGCGGGCAGCCGCACGTCTGAATTACGTTCAGCGCCGCCTATTTCGTGCGGATCTTCAGCCCCTGGTCCTGGCTGGAGGGAAATCGATCCTTGGTTCGCCATCCGATCGGATCCGCGATCCAGCGGCTGACCTCAGATTCATGCCAACCGGTTCCGTTGCTGCTGATTTTGAGCTGGGCCGGGAAAGTGCCCTCGGCGATCTTGCGGTAAATTGTGGATCGGGACAGCCCCGTCCTGGCAAGGACGGTTTTCAACCTGATGATACGGTCTGGTTCGCGCATGGCCGTGATGCCCTTCGCTGGTCGCTTCTGAGGTGTTGTGAGACCAGAGAGGCCAAACAGATGCAGGCGGACAATAGGACTTCGCGTGTTGCCAGGCGTGGCGTAGAGCCGGCGGCAAACGGGATGGGTCAAATTCCAAGGCTTCGGCCTCTGCCGAGATCGATGCCATGGACGAAGGCCAGATCCTGGCCGAGCCGGCGGCCTGATTCGAATCCGATGCCAAGATCGTTCTTGCGGCCGGCGAGGATGGATTCGAATTGCGGGTCGCGTTCGAGGCTTTTCGCCATGTCGCCCATCGCCGAGCGCGCGGACTTGTAGCCGGAGAAGTCGCCCGCCTGATACAAGCGCCGACTGGCCTGGTCGAGCTTCTGCCAGCGCTCTACGAAGCGGTCGGCGCGGCGGCTCGGATCGGTGCGCAGTTCGCTTTCGAGCTGGAGCGCGCGCACGGCCCGGCCGACCTGACCACCGGCCGCCTCGCGAGCCAGCTCCGGGTTCTTCCTGTAAGCGGCCTCGGCATCGTGGGAGCCAAAGGGGCGCACCTCCTCGAAAGCTTGACGCGCCTTTTGCAACTCTTTCACCTGTTCGCGGCTTGCTGAGCCGCCCGTTTCCCGCGCTGCGAAGATCGCATCTACTGCGCGGGCATGGCGCACCAGCGCTCGTGTCCGGATGCGACGTGCGTCCGCTTCGGGATCTTGCGCCACGTTGCTTGCCGGCACTTCGGCTTCGCGCCGCTCTGCTGCCGGACCGCTGCTTTCCCTTTCCGGCGTTGCCCGTTCCGGCCTCTGTCTGCCCTCCAGTCCCGGCAAATCAGCCGGGGTGCGTAGGCCGTCGAAGATGTCGCGCAGCTTCTCGGGCACAATCTTGCGCACGATCTCAGCCGCGCGATCGCGGAAGGTGATCCCACGCCGCTCGGCGTAGCTCTGGAGCGGATCGACGTGCTCGTAATCCGAGGCCATGTCCTTGGCGCGGTCGCGCGACAGGGCACGGGTGAGCCGGTCCGCATTGGCAAAATCATCGCGGCCATAATGGAGGTCCACCTCGTCGCGATGCCGCGACAAGGCGACATAGCTGCTGTGGGCATCCATCCCGGGCGTTGCCAGGACATGGACGCGGTCGA
>NZ_CAFI01000340.1 GCF_000239775.1 Bradyrhizobium sp. ORS 375 | reverse complement strand
AGTTTGAGGCACGCTGGCGATTGGCATTTTTTTCCGACACGACCGCTGCGGCGTATGGGTCCCGGATCGGCGCCACGCCGCGCTGGCGCGCGTCATGGCTTGTCCGGGACGACAGCTTTTGCGTGGTAACAGCCCGGGTCACATAAGCTGATTAGTATCAGCAATTTGCTCGCCCATTGTTCTCCAACTAATCCGCCAGCACCTTGCGGTCGATCTCCGCCACCGTGTTGACGCCGCACAGGCCCATCGTCGTCAGCAGCTCGTTGCGGATGATGTCGATGGCTTTGGCGACGCCGACCTGGCCGCCGGCGCCGAGGCCGTAGGCGTAGGCGCGGCCGATCATGCAGGATTTTGCGCCGAGCGCGAGCGCGCGCATCACGTCCTGGCCGGAGCGGATGCCGCCGTCGAACATGATCTCGATCTTGTCGCCGACCGCCTCGGCGATGCCCGGCAGCACGTGGATGGAGGAGGGGGCACCGTCGAGCTGGCGACCGCCATGGTTCGACACCACCATCGCCTGGGCGCCGGTGGCGGCGGCGAGCTTGGCGTCCTCGATGTCATGGATGCCCTTGATGATCAGCTTGCCCGGCCAGATCGAGCGAATCCAGTCGACGTCCTTCCAGTTCAGCGAGGTGTCGAACTGCGCCGCCGTCCAGGCCGAGAGCTTGGTGAGATCCTCGGTGTTCTTCACGTGGCCGGCGATGTTGCCGAATGTCCGCCGCTTGCCCTGCAGAACGCCCTGCACCCAGGCCGGCTTGGTGGCGAAGTCGAACAGCTTCGACAGCGACCATTCCGGCGGCACGCTCATGCCGTTCTTGATGTCCTGATGGCGCTGGCCGATCACCTGGAGATCGACGGTGAGGCACAGCGCGGTGCACTTGGCGGCAATGGCGCGCTCGACCAGCGCCTTGATGAAGCCGCGGTCCTTCATGACGTAAAGCTGGAACCAGAATGGCTTGTCGACGCTAGAGGCGATATCCTCGATCGAGCAGATCGACATCGTGCTCTGCGTGAACGGGATGCCCGCCGCCTGCGCGGCGCGGCAGGCGTGGATCTCGCCGTCGCCATGCTGCATGCCGAGCAGGCCGACCGGCGCCAGGATCAGCGGCATCGACGAGGGCTCGCCGAGGATGGTGGTCGACAGGTCGCGCTTGGAGACGTCGACCAGGATGCGCTGCCGGAACTTGATCTTCTGCAGATCGTCGCGATTGGCGCGCAGGGTCTCCTCGGCATAGGAGCCGCGGTCGGCGTAGTCGAAGAAGGCTTTGGGAACGCGGCGCTTGTGCAGCAGGCGCAGGTCTTCAATGCAGGTGACGTGTTTCATCGCGGTCTTCGGCTCCCCCACCGACGGTCTCTTTCTTGAGCTGACAGTCCTCTAGCATCTTTGCGACCGCTGCCAAATCCGACTTCGGCCAGCCCGAGCCGGCGCCGAACAGCCGCGCGCCGCGTCTTCTGATGTCGGAGGTTGCGTGCTGAGCGGGAAGGCACTTCGAGGACGCCGTATTCCCGTTCCGAGGATTTTGCGATGCATCACACTCGCCTTGCGGGTGGTGCGATCATTCGCCGAAAAATTAATATTAACAAGGTCTTACGGCTTCAGTGGCGGTTTCGTGGTAATGATTCATCACATTTTTTGAAGCCATCTTAGCTTTAAGGCGACTATAACCCGCGGGCTGACCGGATGGGCGCGGGTGGTGATTCGCGCCCGCCGGCAACGAAGTCGAGATGCTGTCGCTGGGGGTCATATGAGCCGTAACTATTTCGGGACCGATGGGATTCGTGGCCGTGCCAACGGCCTGATCACGCCGGAACTCGCGCTCAAGGTGGGGCAGGCCGCAGGGCTTCTGTTCCAGCGCGGCGAGCACCGCCATCGCGTGGTGATCGGCAAGGATACGCGCCTCTCCGGCTACATGATCGAATATGCGATGGTCGCGGGCTTCACCTCGGTCGGCATGGACGTGCTGCTGGTCGGCCCGATGCCCACGCCGGCGGTGGCGATGCTGACCAAGTCGATGCGCGCCGATCTCGGCGTCATGATCTCGGCCTCGCACAATCTGTTCGAGGACAACGGCATCAAGCTGTTCGGCCCGCAGGGCTTCAAGCTGTCCGACGACGTCGAAAAGCAGATCGAGCAGCTGCTCGATGAATCGCTCGACAAGAAGCTGGCGCAGAGTGCAAGCCTCGGCCGCGCCCGCCGCATCGACGGCGTGCACGACCGCTACATCGAATTCGCCAAGCGCACCTTGCCGCGCGACCTCTCGCTGGACGGCCTGCGCGTCGTGGTCGATTGCGCCAATGGCGCGGCCTACAAGGTCGTGCCGGAGGCGCTGTGGGAGCTCGGCGCCGACGTGATCTCGATCGGCGTGGAGCCGGACGGCTTCAACATCAACAAGGAGTGCGGCTCGACCTCGCCGGAAGCTCTTTGTCGGAAAGTTCGTGAAATGCGCGCCGATATCGGCATCGCGCTCGACGGTGACGCCGACCGCGTCATCCTGGTCGATGAGCGCGGCCATATCGTTGACGGCGATCAGCTGCTTGCGGTGATCGCGCAGAGCTGGAAGGAGGACGGCCGGCTGGCACGTCCGGGCATCGTCGCGACGGTCATGTCCAATCTCGGCCTCGAGCGCTTCCTGCAGGGGCAGGGCATGGAGCTGGTGCGCACGCCGGTCGGCGATCGCTACGTCCTCGAGCGCATGCTGGCCGACGGCTACAATCTCGGCGGCGAGCAGTCCGGCCACATCATCCTGTCGGACTACGCGACGACGGGCGACGGCTTCGTCGCGGCGCTGCAGGTGCTGGCCACGGTGCAGCGGCTGCGCCGCCCGGTCTCCGAGGTCTGTCACAAGTTCGATCCGCTGCCGCAGATCCTGAAGAACGTGCGCTATCGCAGCGGCAAGCCGCTCGACGCAGACGAGGTGAAATCCGCCATCGACACCGGTCAGAAGCGTCTCAATGGCCACGGCCGTCTGCTCGTACGCTCCTCGGGCACCGAGCCCGTCATCCGCGTGATGGGCGAGGGCGATGACCGCAACCTGGTCGAGGAGGTCGTCGACGAGATCGTTGCTGCGGTGGGCAACGCTGCTGCTGCCGCCTGATCATCGGCTGAGCAATGCATCAACAAGGCCTGCCATCCGTTGATGGCAGGCTTTTTGTTTTATTGGGGATCGCTCTTCTGCC
>NZ_CAFI01000341.1 GCF_000239775.1 Bradyrhizobium sp. ORS 375 | reverse complement strand
AGGTAGCTCGGCGGCAGAGCGCTATCCGTTCCACGCAAGTGGAGCGGAGCTCAGCATTCGCCCGTTCCCGGCGCGTGGCTCTCATCGCCCGTGATCTCCCACGAGGTCACGCGCACCGGCCGTTTCCGGCCATTCCACCGACCATCAATCCAACAGAGGAGGCCATCATGGTCAGGCTGAACAAGTTCCCGCGCGCCTTCACCCATGAGGGTGCGCCGTCCCGGCAGCTCGCCCCCGTGCAGGCGCTGCAGCGAACGCTGCTGAGCTGCCTGCTGTGGGAGGACCAGTTGTACGAGGACGGGGTCGCGATCGCCGACCGCATCAAGGCGCTGGTGCCGCAGGTCGAGCCGCGTGACGCTGCTCAGCTTGCGGTGCGGGCGCGCGAGGAGATGAAGCTGCGGCATGCGCCGCTGCTCGTCGCCCGTGAGATGGCGCGGCTGCCACAGCACCGCGCGCTGGTCGCCGAGACGCTGCCGCGCATCATCCAGCGGCCGGACGAGATGACGGAGCTGCTCGCGATCTACTGGGCGGACGAGTTGGGTCCGCAGCAGCAGCGCAGGCGGCAGCCGGTCTCGGCGCAGGTCAAGAAGGGGCCGGCGAAGGCGTTCGCGAAGTTCGACGCCTATCAGCTCGCGAAGTATGACCGTGAGGGACCGGTGCGGCTCCGCGACGTCCTGTTCCTGGTTCACGCCAGGCCCAAGGACGACGCCCAGGAGGCGGTGTGGAAGCAGCTCGTCGATGGCGAGCTGCCCTCGCCCGACACCTGGGAGGTCGCGCTCTCGGCCGGTGCGGACAAGCGGGCGAGCTTCGAGCGGCTGCTCGGTGAGAACCGGCTCGGAGCGCTGGCGCTGCTGCGCAACCTGCGCCTGATGCGTCAGGCCGGGGTGGAGCGCGACTTGATCGCGAAGGCGATCATGTCGATGCGGACGGACCGGGTCCTGCCGTATCGGTTCATCACGGCGGCGCGGCATGCGCCTGATTTCGAGCCCGAGCTCGAGCAGGCGATGCTGAAGTCGATCAAGGGCCATGCACGGCTTCCGGGCCGCACGCGGCTCTTGATCGACGTCTCCGGCTCGATGTTCGCGGCGTTGTCTGCGAAGTCGGAGATGACGCGCGCGGACGCGGCGTGCGGGCTGGCGGTTCTGGCCCGCGAGGTCTGTGACGCGGTGGAGATCTTCACGTTCAGCGACAAGGTCGTGAAGGTGCCGCCGCGCCGAGGCTTCGCGCTGCGCGATGCGATCCTCGGATCGCAGCCGCATTCCGGGACCTATCTCGGACGTGCGGTCAGCGAGGTCGACCGCGAGGGCGACCGCCTGATCGTCTTCACCGACGAGCAGAGCCACGATCCGGTGCCGTCGCCTCGGGCGCGCGGGACGATCGTCAACGTGGCGTCGTACCAGCACGGGGTCGGATACGGGCCCTGGACGCGGGTCGACGGCTTCTCCGAGGCCGTGATCGCCTGGATCGCGGCGCAGGAAAAGTCTCTGCGCAGTGCGAGCCTGCACTGACGACAAATGACCCGGACGCGTCACAGACGCGCCCGGGTCTCATCCCATAAGCATCGAATAAGGCGCGCAGTGGCTTCGTCTCTTGCATGACAGCGAGCTGAGCCGTTGTGGTTTCGCCGTCATTCCGTGGCAATCGACAATGCGTCGGCGCAAAGCGGCGACGCGTTGACGATTGAACCCGGAATCTCGAGATTGTTAGGAACGAACGCGAGACAATACCGACATTCCGGGTTCAAGGCCTTCGGCCTTGCCCCGGAATGACGGCGGTTGTGACTCGGTAGGATTTCAGCAGCGCCATGTTTCTCTCCATCGCCACCACCCATCAGCCCGCCACCGATCTCGGCTTCCTGCTCAACAAGCATCCGGACCGGCTGCACGAGCTCGCGCTCACCTATGGCAAGGCGCTGATCTTCTATCCCGAGGCCAGTGAGGCCCGCTGCGAGGCGGCGCTGGTGCTCGACGTCGATCCGATCGGCCTCGTTCGCGGCAAGGGCCAAAGCGACGGGCTGCTCGATCAATACGTCAACGACCGCCCCTACGCGGCGTCGTCCTTCCTCTCGGTCGCGCTCAACAAGGCGTTCCGGACCGCGATGAACGGCGTCAGCAGCGCCCGCCAGGAGCTCGCGGACAGCGCCATTCCGCTCGAGGCCGTCGTGACGCCCCTACCCCTGCGCGGCGGCGAGGCTGTGCTGCGCCAGCTGTTCGAGCCGCTCGGCTGGGACGTGACGCTGGCGCCGATCGCGGGGCCGCAGGGTGACACGACCAGCCGCTACGTGCGCCTCACCTTGCGCGGCACCGCGCGGCTGGCCGCGCTGCTGAACCATCTCTATGTGCTGATCCCGGTCATGGACGACGCCAAGCATTACTGGGTCGGCGACGAGGAGATCGAGAAGCTGCTCAAGCGCGGCGAAGGCTGGCTCGACGCTCATCCCGCCAAGGAACTGATCGTGCGCCGCTACCTGCGGCATCGCGGCGTGCTCGCGCGCGCGGCGCTGGCGCGACTGGCGCCGGAGGTGCAGGACGATGCGCTGGAGAGCGAGACGCAGAGCCAGTCGGAGGAGACGCTGGAGGCGCCGATCCGGCTCAACGATCTGCGCCTCGCCGCGGTGGTCGACGCGTTGCGCGCGACCGGCGCCAGGACGATCGCCGATCTCGGCTGCGGCGAAGGCAAGCTGCTGCAGTTCCTGGTGCGCGAGCGCTTTGCCGAGCGCATGATCGGCCTCGATCCCGCCGCGCGCGAGCTGGAGCGTGCCGCCAAACGGCTGAAGCTCGGCGCGCCCGGCGGTCCGCCGGAGGGTCGCGTGACGCTGCTGCAGGGATCGCTGACCTATCGCGATTTACGCTGGGCTGAGGCCGCCGATGCGGCTGCGCTCGTGGAGGTGATCGAGCATCTCGATCCGGACCGCCTGCCGATGGTCGAGCGCGTCCTGTTCGGCGCGGCCCGGCCGCGCGCCGTCATCGTGACCACGCCCAACGCCGACTACAACGCGCTGTTTCCGAGCTTGCCGGCCGGGCAGTTCCGGCACCGCGACCACCGCTTCGAATGGACGCGCGCCGAATTCGCCGCTTGGGCGCAGCGCGTCTGTTCCAGCTTCACCTATCAAGTCGCCCTCTCCGGCATCGGCCACAACGACGAGACACACGGCGCGCCGACGCAGATGGCCGTCTTCACCCGCTGAGCAAAGTCATGAACATCGAAATCCCCGACTTCGCGCTGGTCGTGCTGATCGGCTCGACCGGCTCCGGCAAGTCGACCTTCGCCGCAAAACATTTCCTGCCAACCGAGGTGATCTCCTCGGACCATTGCCGCGCGCTGGTGACCGACGACGAGACCGACCAGAGCGTCTCCGCCGATGCCTTCGACATCGTGCGCGAGATTGCGGGCAAGCGGCTCAAGCATCGCAGGCTCGCGGTGATCGACGCCACCAATGTGCGTCCGGCCGATCGCAAGGGCTGGGTTGAGCTGGCGCGCAAATGGCATGCGCTGCCGGTCGCGATCGTGTTCGATCCGGGCATCGACCTCTGCATCGAGCGAAACAGGTCGCGCCCCGAGCGCGCCTTCGGCGGCCCGGTCGTGCAGCGCATGGTCCAGGAGATCCGTCGCGGCCTCGGCGGCCTGCAGCGCGAGGGCTTTCGCCAGGTGTGGAAGCTCGACAGCGTCGCACGCATCGAGGCCGCCACGATCGTGCGGCAGCCGCTGTGGACCGACAAGCGGCACGACCACGGACCATTTGACATCGTCGGCGACGTTCATGGCTGCGCCAGCGAATTGCAGGCGCTGCTGGGCAAGCTCGGCTATCAGGTCGACTGGCGCGAGCAGAATGGCCAGCGCGCGGTCGCCGTGACGCCGCCGGCTGGCCGCAAGGCCGTGTTCGTCGGCGACCTCGTCGACCGCGGGCCGCAATCGCCCGACGTGCTGCGCATCGTCATGAGCATGGTCGCGGCCGGCACCGCCTATGCCGTGCAGGGCAATCACGACCGCAAGTTCCAGCGCTGGCTGGCGGGTCGCAAGGTCACGATCGCGCACGGGCTGCAGGCCACGATCGACCAGCTTGCAACTGAAGATGCACGTTTTCGCGACAGCCTGCCCGACTTTCTCGATGGCCTGCGCAGCCATGTCTGGCTCGACGGCGGCCGTCTGGCGGTCGCGCATGCCGGGCTGAAGGAGGAGATGATCGGCCGCGGCTCCGGCGCGGTGCGCGAGTTCGCGCTGTATGGCGAGACCACCGGCGAGATCGACGAGTTCGGCCTGCCCGTCCGCGCCGACTGGGCCGCAAACTATCGCGGGCCGACGACCGTGGTCTACGGCCACACGCCAATGCTCCATGCCGAATGGGTCAACAACACAATGTGCATCGACACCGGCTGTGTGTTCGGCGGCCGGCTGACGGCGCTGCGCTGGCCCGAGCGCGATCTCGTCGAGATCGCTGCCGAGCGCGTGTGGTGCGAGCCGGTGCGGCCGCTGGCCGCGCGCAATGCGGCCGGCTCGGCGCAGGCCGAGGCGGATCAGTTGCTCGACATCGACGACGTCACCGGCCGCCGCTGGATCGACACCACGCTGCGCGGCCGCATGGTCGTTGCCGAGGAGAACGCCGCAGCGGCGCTGGAGGTGATGAGCCGCTTCGCGCTGCCGCCGCAATGGCTGGTCTACCTGCCGCCGACGATGTCGCCGTCGGAGACGAGCGCCCGCGAGGGCTGGCTGGAGCGGCCCGAGGAGGCGTTCGCGCATTTCCGCACCCGCAATGTCGCCGAGGTCGTGTGCGAGGAGAAGCACATGGGCTCGCGCGCGGTCATCGCGCTGTGCCAGAGCGCCGATGTCGCCAAGGCGCGCTTCGGCATCGCCGGCGACGAAAGCGGCGCGATCTGGACGCGCACCGGCCGCGCCTTCTTCAACGATGCGGTGATGACCGAGGCGCTGCTGGCGCGGCTGCGCGGCGCCGTCGAAAGCGCTGGCCTCTGGCAGGAGCTGCAGACCGACTGGCTGCTGCTCGACGCCGAGATCATGCCGTGGTCGGCCAAGGCCGGCAGCCTGATCGAGAGCCAGTATGCTCCGGTCGCGGCGTCGTCGGTCGCGGGCCTCGACGCCGCAGCGGATGCGCTGACGCGCGCCGCTGCACGCGGCCTCGACGTCGCCGTGCTGCGCGATCAGTTCGACGCGCGCGTGGCCCGCGCGCAACGCTATGGCGCGGCCTGGGCGCCGTATGTCTGGCCGGTCGACGGCATTGCCGATCTCAAGGTGGCGCCATTCCACCTGCTCGCGAGCGAGGGCCGGGTCTGGTTCGACCAGGACCACGTCTGGCACATGACGTTGGCGGAGCGGCTGGTGGCGGCGGACAGCGTCATCACGCGCACCCGGTGGCGCATCGTGCCATTGGCCGACGACGCGGCGGTACATGACGCCGTCGCCTGGTGGGAGCAGCTCACGGCCGGCGGCGGCGAAGGCATGGTGGTGAAGCCGAAGAGCTTTGTCGCGCGCGGGCCAAAAGGTCTGATCCAGCCGGCGCTGAAGGTGCGCGGGCCGGAATATCTGCGTATCATCTACGGCCCGGAATACGACGCGCCGGAGCACATCGCGCGCCTGCGCCAGCGCAAGCTCGAGGGCAAGCGCAACCTCGCACTGCGCGAGTTCGCGCTCGGCCACGAGGCGCTGACCCGCTTCGTCGCCCGCGAGCCGCTGCGCCGCGTGCATGAATGCGTGTTCGCCGTGCTGGCGCTGGAAAGCGAGCCGATCGATCCGCGGCTGTGAGCAACGCCAAACGCCCAGCGCCCGTCCCGGGCGCGGGATAGGTGTTAGCGGATGACCAAAGCTGCCGCCTCGCCGGGCAACCGATCGGCAAGCTCATGTCGAGCTCACCTTGCGCGCTCCCGCCTCCTTGAGGATGCCCTCGACATCGGCGGATGTAACGGCGGAGCCACCGACTGATACCTCGATCTCGCCTTCCAGCTCCGGTGCACCCTGCTTGTTGACGCCGGGATGGCCGCTCTCGACATCGGCGCCTGCAGCCTTCGAGCCGGCGCTGTTGGCCTGCCCTGCGGGTTGAACGACCACGTCGGTCCGGGCGATGCCGTGGTCCTGCACCAGATGCTCGACGGCGAGCTCGGCCTCGCGGCGCGTGGCGAAGCGGCCGGTGATGGTGTGGTCCATGTCCGTATCTCCCAGCGCATGATCTCCGGCTGCAGGCCGGCTGTCGTCCAGGGGCGAACGCATGATCGGGCGAAGCCGTTCCATGCCGCAGCTTTCCAGCTCACCCCATGAAGGCGGACAGCCGCGCATCGAGGGAAAATTCATGCGCGAGATGATCGATGATCGCGCGCACCTTCAGCGGCACGAAGCGGCGCGAGGCGTAGACGGCGTGCATCGGCAGCGGCCGCGGCGCGAAATCCTGCAGCAGCACCTTCACCGCGCCGGTCTCGATCTCCCGTGAAAAGGCGAAGGTCGGGATCACGGCAATGCCGAGGCCGCCGAGCACGCCGTCGCGGACCGCTTCCGAATTGTCGGCGCGATAGCGCCCGCCGACCTCGACGGCGACAGGCCCGTTCGGGCCCTCGAACAGCCAGCGATTGCCGGTGGCGAGCCGGGTGTAGACGATGCATTGGTGCGCGGCGAGATCCGCCGGCTGCTTCGGCGCGCGGTTCGCCTTGAGATAGGCCGGCGAGGCCACGGTCACCCGCTGCACCGTGCCGATGCGCCGCGCGATCAGGCCGGGATCGGTGATCTCGCCGACGCGGATGGCGACGTCAATGCCCTGCTCCACCAGGTCGGCGAAGCCGTCGCTCATGATCAGGTCGACCGAGACGTCCGGATAACGCTTGAGGAACGCCGGCAGCCGCGGCACCACATGCAGCCGGCCGAACACGACCGGCGCGGCCAGCCGCAGCAGGCCGGACGGCTTCTGCCGCCGGCGCCCGACCGCGCCCTCGGCCTCCGACACCGCCTCCAGCGCACGCTGCGCGTGCTCGTAGAACACCCGGCCGTCATCGGTCAGCGTCAGTGCCCGCGTGGTCCGCGTGAACAGCCGTGTCCGCAGATGATCCTCCAACGCACCGATCTGGCGGCTGATGGTCGGCTGCGTGGTGTTGAGCTCCGTGGCGACGGCGGTGAAGCTGCCGGCTTCCACCACCCGTACGAAGGTCCGCATCGGTCCAAGCAGGTCCATCGCTTCATCCATACGTCAAGCGTATGAATGATATCGAACCGGCGGCAATTATCCAGGGGTTTCGAATGAGCCATGCTCCTCCTGTCAGCAACGGCCGGCGCATCGCCGGCCACCGCCACGGAGAGAGCCATGACCCCGTCCTACTTCACCCGCTTCGCGCATTTGCGGCTGAGCCGCGACGCCCAGGGTGTCCTGCTGGTCGAAATGCACAGCGACGGCGGTCCGATCCGCTTCGACGCGCGCGATCATACCGAGTTCACCGACGCCTTCTATGAGATCGGCCGCGATCGCGACAACAAGATCGTCATCCTCACCGGCGTCGGCGACTACATGGCCGAGATCGATTTCGCGAGCTTCGGCAATGTCGGCGACGCCAACGCCTGGTCGCGCGTCCACGATGAGGGAACGCAGATCCTGGAGAACATCGCCAATATCCGCGTGCCGCTGATCGCCGCGATCGAGGGCCGCGCCCACATCCACACCGAATATGCGCTGTTCGCCGACGTCATCATCGCCGGCCGCAGCGCGACCTTCAACGACCTGCCGCACTTCGCCGGCGGCATCGTCCCGGGCGACGGCATCTTCACGACCTGGTCGTATCGCGCCGGCGCCGGCCGCGCGCAGGCGTTCCTGCTCAATCCGCAGCCGCTGTCGGCGCAGGAGGCCGCGAGCTGGGGCGTCGTCAATCACGTCGTCGACGACGGCACGGCCGTGGCCTTCGCCCGCGAGCTCGCCGCGCTCTATCTGCGCCAACCCGAGGTCACCCGCCGCAACAGCCGCATCCACTTCGTCCAGCCGCTCAAGGAGCGCATCGTCCGCGAGGTCGGCTACGGCCTCGCCCTCGAAGGCGCCAGCGCCAACGCGCTGGTGCAGCAGATGATGGCGGGGCAGCGCTGAGGTGCGCCTTCTCTCTACTCATCGACTAACAGCGCTAACTCGGAAACGTTGTAAGGCCCGCCGTCACCAAACGCGACGCTGC
>NZ_CAFI01000342.1 GCF_000239775.1 Bradyrhizobium sp. ORS 375 | reverse complement strand
CCGCGATCGGATTCCAGCCGCCGAGCTGACCGACGGTCACGACGCTGCCGCCGAACTTGATCTGCGGACCGGTGCCGCCGGCGACCGGATTGAGGAAGTAGGTCGAGCCGGCGAGCACCAGGCTGGTCGATCCGGCCGTCTCGATCACCGTGTTGGGAATGCCGATGCTGCCGTCGCCGTTCAGATCCTGCTGGAAGTTGGTTTCCAGCATTTCCAGCGCACTGCTGCTGCCGCTGACGGCGCCGATGGCGTTGCCGGTGTAGCTGCCGCTGCTGTCGGTGTTCCAGACCGTGTAGAGATCGCTGCCGGCCATCTTCCAGGCGATCTGATAGCCGTTGCCGACGGCTTCGGCGGCGATCGGCGTCCAGCCGCCCAGCTGTCCTGGCGCCACCGGTGCGCCATTGAACTTCACCTCGGGGCCCGTGCCGCCGGCCACCGGATTGAGGAAATAGCTGTTGCCGGACTGGACGAGGCTGGTGGCGCCCATCGCCTCGATGACGGTGCTCGCCAGGCCGATCGTGCCGTCACCGTTCAGATCCTGATGGAACGACGTCTCGAACGTCACGAACGAGGTCGAGCTTCCGGATACGCCGCCGATCGCGTTGCCCGTGTAATTGCCGGCGCTGTCGACGTTCCAGACGGTGTAGAGATCCTGCCCCTGGAATTTCCACGCGACCTCGTAGCCGCCGCTGCCATTGGATTCGACGCCGATCGGCGTCCAGTTGCTCAGCTGGTGGACCACCACGTTCGCGCCGTTGAACCGCAGCGCCACCGTGGTGCTTCCGCTGATGGCGTTCAGATCGTAGATCACGCCGACCTGGGCGAGGCTGATCGATCCGAGCGCCTCGATGACCGTGTTGGCGAAATAAGGCGCCGAGCTGACCGCCGGGTTCAGCTGGGCGAGCCCCGCGCCGGCCACGGCAGAATTGGCCATTGGCACAGCCGTCTGCTGCAGGATCTCCGACACATTCGCCGAACTCAGTGTCGGGTTGGCCGTCAGGATCAAGGCCGAGATCGCGGCGACTGTGGGGGCGGCAGCGGACGTGCCGTAGAAGTCGGTGAGGCCGGAGACCGTCGTCACGATGTTGTCGACGCCGGAGACCACGACAGGGTTGAGCTGGAGCGGCGTCGTCAGGCGCGTGCCGTCATTGGCAAACAGGATCTCGGTCCCGGCTCCCGATGACGAAAAGCTTTCCGACACCGGCGTGACGCCAAAAGCCGGGGTGTTGGCGCTGTTGACGGCGCCGACCGTAATGACCCCCGGCGTCATGGCGTGACCGAACACGGTGCCGGTATTGGCCCCGCTGATGGAGACCGGCGCACCGTTGCCGGCCAGGATCTCCTTGATCATCGTCGGCGTGGGCCCGTCTGCGTCGGCAATGACGATCTGGTAGGTGCCGGAGACCGAGAACTGCAACCCGATGTAGGGATTGTAGTACGTGTTGGGGACGAAGCCGACGTACTGCCCGTCCTTGTACACGGCGACGACGAGGTGTGAAGCGGCCTGGCCCCAGGGCTGGTCCCATTGCACGAGCAGGTAGGCACCCGCCGTGACGGAGATCGTCTGCGAGATGTTGCCGCCGAAGCTCAACGCATTGCCGGCATAGTAATTCCCGCCGATGCTGCCGGATATCGAGGTCCAGGACGTCTGATAGGCCGAGCTTCCGTTGTTGCCCGCCGAGGTGACATACGTCACGCCCATCGCCTGGACCGTCTGGATGGCCTTGGCGACAATGCCGTTCTGGAAGAACGGCTCGTCGGTGTAGCTCACGTCGTCGACGATCACCTTGCAGCCTGCATTGGCGAGCGCGATGATGCCGTTGGCGAAGTCCTGCTCGCTCTGGCTCGCCGTGTAGAAGGCGAGGCTGGCATCGGGCGCGATGTCGTGGATGACCTGCATCATCGCACGGCCTTCGTCCGACCCGCCCGACGGCATGTCTTTCAGGATTTGAATCTTGGAGGCCGAAGGCAGGGCTCCGCTGGCCTCGTCGGCCGCTGCACCGCCCTTATTGTTGAAGCTGCTGGAGAGGACGCCGATCTTGATGCCGGCGCCCGTCACACCGGTGGTGTTGCCGCCGAGCGCCTGCACGACCTGGGCGCCGGTCGCGCCGTTTGCACCGACCGCCGAGGTGATGGCCTCGGTCACCGCCTCCTGAAGCGACGTATGGGCCGAGGCGTTTGGCGCGGGTTGTGCCGATCCTTCGTGGGTAGGACCGGACGATAACCAGGTCGGCAGCGACGCGCCGGCACCGAAGGTCGTCTCGACCACCGTCGAGAGCACCGCTCCGCTCAGGCCGAGGCTCTGCTCCAGGACATGCACGGTCTCCGTCGTGACATGGCCGGCAGGTGCGGCGGGCGGATTGAACGAGATCTCCTGGGTGACTTGCCAGGACGAGCCGATGACAGCCGTCCAGATCGTAGGCTTGGCCGCTTCATGCCCCCAGGATTGGGTCTGCGTGCTGACCTCGAAGAGATGCGCAACCGGCGCCGCTTCGCCATCATCAGCCGCGACCGTGCCGCTCGCATCGGCCGACCCGCTCGCGGTCGCGGGAGACGGGGCAGGACCGGTCGGCTCCGCCGACGCATGGATCGCCTGCTCGCCGCCGGAGGCCGGCTCGGGCGCATCGCCGGCCGCATCGGCGCCAGCCGCAGGCTGCTGCGCGTGCCAAGCATGGCCGTCCGCAACGGGATCGAAGATGAGGGACTGGGCGGCTTCTCGCCAGCGCTGGGAGATCTCTTCGGCGCGATCAGATTCGGTCAACATGGATGCAACATTGATTGTTCTGCCGTCGAGACCGGCAGGCGATGAACTGAAGCGTCGGCCGTGATGCCCCGCGATCTTGAATAAAATCGTACCGAAGAATGGCGGCTCCGGCCATACGTCATGGTTCGATCGGTATGATCGAATTCAACTAAGGGTGGTATTCGACAAAGCCATGGGCGCCGCGACCGAGCCGGAGGTGGTCGGTCCGCGGCAGCGCGGCTGCAAACATCAAAAGCGGGACGTGCAGCGGATCCGTCTTGCCGGTCGTGGGAGCCGGCTGGCGAATCAGACGAGGTGGAAGCTCGACAGATGCGCCAGCAGATCGGCGGTCGAGACGTGCTGAACCGTGATCGTGTCCTGCGCCGCGTCGGTGATCACGGCATTGCCAGCTACGTCGTCATGGATCGCTGCCAGCAGCGCGGCTTGGTTCGCGAAAAGGTTGTGGCTGACGACGAGCGTGTCGATGCCCGGGGTGAAATCAGCGATGCTCACCTGACCGAAATGCTCGGCGAAGACGAAGCTGTCATGGCCCGTCAGCGTCATGGTCTGCGGAGCGGTGCCGCTCACCGGCCCCGTGGCGGCTGAGATCAGCGTGCCGCCGTGGCCGTCGTCGCTGAAGCGGAAGCTGTCCTGCGACATGGGTCCGAGGAAATGCAGCAACGTGCTGCTGGCGCCGTCGCTGAGCGACAGCAGCCCGTTGGCACCGTCGAAACGTGTCTGCAGCGAGCTGTAGGCGAGGCTGCTGAGGTCGATCCGATCGCCGCTGTTGCCGAATCCGATCAGCTCGCCGCTGAAACTGGCCGAGATCGTCAGCACGACCTCGGGGCCGCCAGCCGACGTCAAGGATTGCGCGCCCGCTGCCACGTGCGAGGGGACGCCGATGGTGCCGTCACCGTTGAGGTCCTGAAGGAAGCTGGTCTCCAGCGTCTCCAGCGCTGCCGAGCCGCCCGGGACGGCGCCGATCGCGTTGCTCGTATAGTTGCCGCTGCCGTCGGTGTTCCACACCGTATAGAGATCGGCACCCGCCATCTTCCAGGCTACGAGGTAGCCGCCGCCCGAGGCCTCTGCTCCGATCGGATTCCAGCCGCCGAGCTGCCCCACGGTCACGACGCCGCCGCCGAACTTGATCTGCGGGCCGGTGCCGCCGCCGACCGGATTGAGGAAGTAGGTCGAGCTGGATTGCACCAGGCTCGTCGAGCCCAGCGCTTCGATCACGGCTGATGGAATGCCGATCGTGCCGTCGCCATTCAGGTCCTGGTGGAGGTTGGTTTCCAGAGCTTCCAGCGCGCTGCTGGCGCCATTGACCGCACCGATCGCATTTCCCGTGTAGTTGCCGCTGCTGTCGGCGTTCCAGACCGTGTAAAGGTCGGTCCCGCTCATCTTCCAGGCGATCTGGTAGCCGCCGCCCACGACGTCAGCGCCGATCGGCATCCAGCCGCCGAGCTGTCCCGGCGCGAGAACCGCGCCGCTGAACTTGATCTGCGGGCCCGTGCCGCCGCCCACCGGGTTCAGATAGTAGCCGGATCCCGACTGCACGAGGCTGGTCGATCCAAGGGTTTCGATGACGGTGGAGGGAATGCCGATGCTGCCGTCGCCGTTGAGGTCCTGGTGGAAGTTGGTCTCCAGCGCCTCCAAGGCGCTGCTCGCGCCGTTGACGGCGCCGATTGCGTTGCCGGAGTAGGCGCCGGTGCTGTCGGTGTTCCAGACCGTGTAGAGATCCGCGCCGGCCATCTTCCAGGCGATCTGATAGCCGCTGCCGACGGTCTCCGCCGCGATCGGCGTCCAGCCGCCGAGCTGTCCGACGACGAGATTGGCGCCGCCGAACTTCACCTGGGGACCAGTGCCGCCGCCGACAGGGTTGAGGAAGTAGCCATTGCCGGACTGGACGAGGCTGGTCGAGCCGATGGCCTCGATGACGGTGCTCGGCACGCCGATCGTGCCGTCGCCATTGAGGTCCTGATGGAACGATGTCTCGAACGCCTCGAATCCGGCCGTGCCGCCCGAGACGGCGCCGATGGCATTGCCGGTATAGTTGCCGCTGCTGTCGAGATTCCACACCGTGTAGAGGTCGGTGCCCGACATCTTCCAGGCGACCTGATAGCCGCTGCCGCTGGTCTCGGCCGCGATCGGGGTCCAGCCGCCGAGCTGTCCCGGGGCGACCGTGCCGCCGTTGAACTTGATCTGCGGTCCGGTTCCGCCGGCGACCGGGTTGAGGAAGTAGCTCATGCCGAGCTGAACAAGGCTGGTCGATCCGAGCGCCTCGATCGTCACCGGCGTGGCCGAGACGAGATGGAAGCCGAGCGCGTCCATCTGCTTCAGGTCCACGGTCGTCAGCGTCTGCAGCGTGCTGTAGGTGTAGAACTCGTTGAACGGATCGTTGCCGCCCTGCACGCCGCTGTTCAGGAAGTCGCTCGGATCGGACGACTGGCCGTAATCGGCGAGTTTGGTATAGCCACCGTCGAGCGAGAAATAGGCGGTCGATGCCGTCGCGCCGCCGGTCATCAGCCGGACGCCCGGGCTCGAGAACCGGTACAGATCGAAGATGTCAGGCTGCGGACCGTAGGGCACGCGGCCGAAGGCGTGGGTCAGCTCGTGCAGGGCCACGCCGACCAGCAGATTCGGATTGATGTCGGTGGCGAAGGTGGCGCTGCCGTCGTCCGTGGTGGTGTCGTTGGCGCCGAGGCCGCCCCACAGCTTCAGCTGCGAATTCCACACCGCGACGTAGGATTGACCCTGGATGCTTGATCCGGCGGGTAGCGCATTGAACGTGGTGTCGCCGGGACTGGCGTTGTTGATCAGATTGGAGCGGACGCTGGAATAGCTCATCCACTGACCGCCGTCGGGACCCGCCGCCGCGCCGCCGCCGGTGCCGCTGTAGTCGATCTTGAGATTGACCGTGATGCGATCCGAGATCAGCGAGGTGAGGATTGCCGCCGCCTGTTGAATGCCGGCGCGGAAGCTCGCCGGCGCATTCATCGCCGCCGTGTCGAACAACAGGTTGATGGTCAGTCCGCCAGCGCTCACCGCGGTGACGGCGCCGACGCCGGCGAAGTCGCCCTGCGCGAGCAGCGATTCCACGGCCTCTTCGGGAAGCTCGACCGGATTCGAGGGGGGCGGAACGCCCGCATCATAGGTCGGCGAGATCGGATCAGACTGTGAGTTGGACACTCCAAGCATTGGCTCAGTCCCAGCTGTTCGCGTGAACGGCGCATGGCTCGATCAAGGCGATTCGCTGCCTCGTGATTCGCGACCGTGCCAACTTTACCTATCAGGCTGAGGGCCTTGCTCGGAGGTTAATGGTGGCGCAGAACAACGGGAAAACTACTGGTGGTCGCGCGTTGTGGGCGTTCATCGAACTCTGAGTTCCGAGCCCTTCAGCCCAGCAGTTCCGGCAGCCGGTTCAGGAACGCGGGTACTGGTAACGACGCACCAAAATTGTAGGGATTGCCGCTGAGGGCCGCGCGATAGCGGTCGAGTTGCGGGCCGCCCTCGCGCAACGGCCGGCTGACGCCGTCCAGGCAATCCAGCTTGTAGCGGACTGCTTCCGTGATGTCCTCTGCGGTATTGGCGTGGATCTCAAGTCCGTGGCGCGCCAGCACCGCGGTGTCGATCAGCAGCGCCTGCAGCGGTTGGCGATAGGTCTCACGCAGCGACAGATAACGACGGTTGCGGCGGTCGTAGACCGGACGCACGGTGAAGTCGGTGCGCTCGTGCCAGAACTGGCAGTCATTCGAGATGCAGTTGACCAGCAGCATCGGCGTTCCCAGCGCCTGCACAGCCGTCGTCAGGCCCGACGTCGTGCCGACGAAGAGGCGGGCGGCGGCGCAGAGATACAGGTCCATCTCCGCCGATTTGATGTCGCTATGGGCGTAGTCGAACACGCCGGCCATGCCGCGCAGCGGGGTCATGCTGCGGTCGCCGAGCCGGACGACGGCGCCGCCGCGCGCGGTGATCGCGGCGATTGCCTCCAGGTAGTCGCCGACATTGGCGGAGCGATGCTGGCGCGTCGTCCCGGGACCGTCGCCGTGATAGCCGCCTTCGCGGATGTGCATCGCGACAAACCAGTCGGCGGTCACGCCCGCCGCGCGCAGCCTGGCGGCGCCCTGTTCCATGAGCTCTGCTGGAACCTTCACGATCGGTCCACGCTGCTGCTCCGCCCAGGCGACCTGGGCCCGCGACGCCGCGTGCGCCCACGGCTCGGCCAAGCCATCCGTGCCGCGGACGGCGATGAACTGATCGCCGACCAAGCGTTGATAGGGCAGGAGGTCATCGACGAGTGCAGAGTCCTCGATGATCGTGACATGCTGATCGAACAGCCTCAGGAAAGGCTGGTTCACCACCTTAGCGGGCGGTGCGAGCAGCACGTAGTTGGCGCGCGGCAGCATGCCGAGCGCGGCCATGCGCAAATGGCAGTCGATGAAGCCGATATGGCCGATCAGCGTCACCCATTCGTAGCCGAGCAGCCGGACCGGGAGCGCAGGATCGAAGATCCGGCTCGCGCCGGCGATGCGGTGGGTCAGCGTCTCGGGAAGCGACCATTTGCGCGCCAAGGCGTCCTGATGATCGAGCGCCGCCTGATAACAGCGGAACGTGTCGTCGTAGCGGCCCTGGTGATAGAAGTTTTCGCCGAGCTGGATCAGGTTGTCGTAGATCAGCAGATCCCCGGCATTCTCCAGCTCCCAGGCGCTCGGCGTATAGGTCGACGGATCGTAGCCGCCGGCATAGTTCTGATGCGCCATCACCGAGCGCGGATCGCGTTCGACTGAGGCCTCGAAGCACGCGGCGGCGCGGACGTGATCGCCGGCCAAAGCATTGACCGCGCCCAGCTTGCGCAGCGCGTTGCCGTCGCCCGACGCGGCCGCCGTCTGAAGAAAATGCGCCGCCACCGGCAGATTGCCGCGATACATATGGGCGACGCCGACGGCGAAGTTGATCGCAAAGCTGTCGATCGTCTCGGCCCGTGGCACCTCGCGCACGATGCGGTCATAGGCGCTGCACAGCGCGAGCGTCGCGAAATAGGCCTGAGCGCCAACGCCGGTCCGGGACCTGATCTGGCTGCGGAAGATCAGGTTCAGCAGGCGCACCGCGCGCAATGCGCTCGGCTTGCGGCTTGCGGCGAGGTGGACCTGGGCGGACGCGGCGAGCGTCGTCGACGTCAGCCGTGCGAGCAGTCGGCCGATGAATGTCTCTCGCGCGAGTTGCCGGTCGATCAGCTCAAGCAGTCTCGCGCCGGCCGGCGCATTGATCAGCCTACCGTCGACGATGTTGGCGGCGCGGGTGGTCAGCGGGAGCAGTTGCCGGCGCCTGGCACTCAGGAAGGCGTAGAGGCGAAACACCGCTGCCGTCAGCCAGGTTCGCGGCGACCAGCGGCTTCGCGGCGGCTGCTGCGATGGTGGTGCGGCTGGCACGCCGCGGACAGGGGCGGGCGTCACCTGCCGGTGATCGAGGCGATGCCGGAGGGAGCCGATGGGCGCACGCATCGTCATGGCGCGCGATAGGCTGGCGTTCCGGCGATGATCTGGCGTCGTACCCCGGTCTGGGCGAGCAGGCGCGTCAGCGACATCGGGCGGGTCCGCAGCGTGACCCAGGCGAGGGCAGCCAGACGTCCGACCGTCCCGAGGCTCAAGAGCAACGCAAGCAGATGCGTGTCGAGCATGTTTCCATCGAGCAAAGCGGACACGCGTGCAGCCTTGGCGGCCGGCGCCGTCGCGCTGCCCAGCACCATGCGCGCGGCGCCAAAGCGGTTGCGCCGTGCGAACGCCGCGTCATACCCAGGAGGAAACAGCCTGCTTTGCTGAATCAGAGCGCCGATCTCGGCCAGCTTGGCATTGAGTGAGGTCGGGTCGGTCGCCGTCACGGTCGAGTAGTTCTGGCCGTGGATGCGCCAATAGCCGAGGACGTCGGCGATGAAGTAGCAGCCGTAGGTCAGCGCCAGCCGGCGCGCCAGAAACGCATCCGAGAACGAGCCGAGCTTGACGTCGAACCCGCCGAGCGCCTGCAGGGCCTCTTTGCGATACAGCGACGTCGTGCCGGAGAAGTAGTTGTCGCCGAGACGCAGGATGCGGCGGACGTCGGTTGGAGCAAGCATCGTCGATGCGGACGAGGGCAGCATCATCGGCCGCAGCATGCGCTTGGCCGAAGGGCCGTCCGGCCCGATGATCTCGCAGCAGGCGAAGATCAGGCCGGCATCGGCGTGCTTCGCGGCCTGGCGCATCGCCTTCTCGAGATAGGCCGGATGAAGCGCGTCGTCGGCGCCGAGAAATCCGATCCAGGTGGTGTCGGCGATCGCCAGCGCCTCGTTCTGGCCGCGCACGACTCCCTGGTTGGCCTCACGACGGATCAACCGCCAGCTCGGCCTGTCCGCGAGGAAGCGTTCGATGACCGCGATGCTGCCATCCGTCGAGCAGTCGTCGATGATGATGACACGGTCTGGCGCGCGGGTCTGATTGGCGATGCTGCCGAGCGACTCCGGCAGGTAGTGGGCGTGATTGAAATTGGGAACCACCAGGGTGACGGTCGGTGCAGCGGCTGGGCGGGTCGTCGGGGTCATGGCTCAGCGAACATCCTGCCGCATCGTTCCCACGCCTGTCGGTCAGGACGTCGGCAACTCTTTCAACACATCGTCCAGAGCGCCGAAGGCGCGCACGCGGCCGCCTTCGAGATACAGCCCGAGATTGCAGGTCTCCCGAAGCAGGCCGAGATCATGCGAGGCCAGCACGACGATGCCCGAGCGCCCGGTGATCTCCTGCAACCGGTCGTGGGTCTTCTTGCGGAAATGGGCGTCTCCGACCGCGATCCACTCGTCCATCAGGATGATGTCGCCATGGATCGAGGCCGCGATCGAGAACACAAGGCGCAGCAGCATGCCCGAGGAATAGGTCCGGATCGGAAGCTCCAGATAATCGCCGAGCTCGGCGAACTCGGCGATTTCCGGCACGCGCTGCTCGATCTCCTCGGGCGAGAGGCCGAGGATGAGGCCGCGGGTGCGGATGTTCTCGTAGCCCGAGGCTTCCTCGTCCATGCCCAGCCCGATGTCGAACATCGGCACGTTGCGGCCAACCACGCGCAACGAGCCGCGTGTCGGCTCGTAGATCCCGGCGAGCACGCGGATCAGCGTGGTCTTGCCGGCGCCGTTGTGGCCCACGAGGCCGAGGCGGTCGCCCTTGTTCAACGTGAAGCTGATGTCGTCGAGCGCCTGCACGAACTGGAAAGAGCCTTCGTTGCGCGAGACCTTTCCGCCGACGCGCGACGCGGCCTTGATCGCCAGATGCCGGAACGACCGCGCGTTCGGCGGCGCGACCGGAAATTCGATGCCGATTTGCTTGGCTTCAATCAGAGGCATTTGGGATCCTGGTGGCCTTGGTCAGGCCCAGTACACGACGCGCGAGCGATAGCGCGTGTAGATATACATCATCGCGCCGGTCAGGATCGCGACGCATCCGATCGCGCCCGCCCAGCTCGAAAGGCTCGGAACGGTCCCCATCAGCGGATCGCGCGTAATCGCCAGCAAATAGGCAATCGGGTTCAGCGCAACCACGAACGCGCCGCCCTTAATCTGGCTCGGCGCCCAGATGATCGGCGAGATGAAGAACAGGAGCTGGATGATCGCATTCATCACCGGCGGCACGTCGCGGTAGCGGACGCAGATCATCGACACGATGGTCGATAGGCTGACGATGAACACATAGACCAGCGCCAGACCGAACAGGCTGAGCAGGCTGACGAAGCCGAGCGGCCACGGATAGATCAGCCAGATGATAGGAATGATGGCGATGTTGTGCAGGAATATGATCAGGTTTCGCTGAACCATGCGCATGACATGGATCAGGATCGGCATATCAACCGCTTTGATCATGCCGCCGGCATTGATCATCGTATAGCAGGACTCGCCGAGCGACGAGGCGACGAAGTTCCAGATCGTCATGCTGACGATGAAATGCGGCAGATAGGTCTTCATGTCGGCGCCGAGGAAGCGGCCGGCGACCGCGCCCATGATCAGGGCGGTGATCGCATTGGTCGCGGTGATCCACCACGGGCCGAGCATGGTGCGTCGGTATTTCGACCGGATGTCGCCGGCGGCGAGCGCGCGCCAGGTGACATGACGGGTGATGAACGGCGCGATGTCCTCGCGGCAGCGCGCCCAGGAGAAGCGACGCTGTTCCGCGATCACGAACCGCTCGACCTGTCCATCGGTCAGGGTGGTCATTCCTGCTCCCTCGCGAATGCCGTAAGTATCTGTCCTACCGACCGAAAGCGCCGGTCATTCGGCGCGCCGCCGGCGGGGCGCCGCGCTTGCTGCACCATGTTACGCGGGGGCTGTCAACCGGTCAGCGCCAGCCCGCCCCCGCGACCCAGCAGCGGGGCCCGGGAAGCGCGTCAGATTGTCGTCGACCCCGACGCATCGACGATGCGCGGCTCCGGGAGCGGCACCAGGAAGCGGCCGCCGGCATCGAGATACGCCTGATTCCGCTTCAGGATCGGATCGGCATAGATCCAGGCGAGAATCACCACCACGTCCGGCTTGCGGGCGGCGAGTTCGCTGGACGGCAGCACCGGGATGTGGGCACCCGGGCTGAAACGGCCGTGCTTGAGCTGGTTGTCGTCGACGATGAACTTGACCCGGCTCTCCAGCTCGAAATGGTAGAGCAGGGTGGTCGTGGTGGTCGAGGCGCCATAGGCGGCGACCAGCTTGCCGGCCGCGATCGCCTCGTCGAGATAAGCGAGCACCCGGCGCTTGCAGTCCTCGATGGCGACGAACCAGTCGCGGTAGATCTGCGGCTGGGTCACGCCGCGCCGTTCTTCCTCGGCGATCAGCTTCGACAGCTCCGCCGAGCGCGGCCGCTTTCCGGTCGATTTCGGCTGCGCGAAGGCGCGGATCGAGCCGCCCTTGGTGCCGGTGCGCTCGACATGGAAAAGCGTCATGTCGTGACGGTTCAGGAAGGTCTCGAGCGGGATCAGCGCGTGATGCGAGACGTGCTCGTGATAGATCGTGTCGAACACCATGTTGTCGATCATGTCGACGATGTAGGAGACCTCGAACACGAAGGCGCCGTCGTCGGCGAGCAGCAGCCGGATGCCCTTGACGACGTCCGACATGTTGTCGATGTGGGCGAACACGTTGTTGGCGCAGAACAGCTTCGCCTCGCCCTGATCCGCCCTGATCCTGGCTGCCAGCGCACTGGTGAAGAAGTCCGGGATCGTCGGAATCCCCTCGCTCGTGGCGGTCGCGGCGATGTCGCGCGCAGGGTCGATCCCCTGCACCCGCATGCCCTCGGCCTTGAACGCCTTCAACAGCGAGCCGTCATTGCTGCCCATCTCGGCGACGAGGCTGCCCTTCGGGATCGCGAGCGTCGAGACCACCGACTGGGCATAGCGCTTGAAATGCTCGACGAGGCCGAGCGAGACCGAGGTGCGGTAGGTGTAATCGCGGAACAGGATGTCGGGGTCGACGACGTCGAGGTTCTGCAAATGGCCGCACGACAGGCAGAGATAGCAGTCGAGCGGATAGAGATCCTGCGTCTCGCCCAGCCGATCGGCGGTCACGAACGCATCGCCGATCGCGGACGGCCGAATTGGCAGCACGTGATCGAGCGAGGTCGAGCCGCACAGGCGGCAATCGGTCTTGTGCTTGACGTGCTGCATGGTCTGGCGGTCCTGGGTTGGCTGTCCCCTCACGGGGAATGTCGGCCGAAGCGTGAATTGCGGCCGCGTTTTACAGCCCCGCGAAGCTCTTGGCGACCTCTTCTTGCCAGACTGTGGACACCCCGCCGTCGAGGAACAGGCTCTGCCCATTGATGAACGAGGCGCGCTGGCTGCACAGAAAATCGAGGGCGTCGGCGCATTCCTCGGCCGTGCCGAGCCGGCCGAGCGGGACCAGCTTCCGGTAGGTCTCCATCAGCTTCTCGTTCTGCTCGTAGAACACGCGCGATTCGCGCTTCAGATAGGTCAGCGGCATGATGGCGTTGACGCGGATGCCGCGGCGGCCGAGCGTCGCGGCATAATGCCGGACCATCGCATTGAGGCCGCCCTTGACGACGTGGTAGCCGACCGGCTGCGACGAGCCGACGAATTCGGCATAGACCGAGCTGACCACGCCAATGGCGCGGTCGCCCTCATCGGCAAAATGGCCGGAAAAGCCGTCGATCAGGTCGCGCGAGGCGGTCAGGCCGACCTGGATCTCGCCCGCCCAGGGATCGCCCTGGCCGCGGAAGCGCTGGCTCAGCACGAGATAGCGCAGCGGACCCTGAGTCTCGGCAATGTCGCGCCAGAGCCCGGCAAAGCTGTCGCTGCGTTCCAGATCAGCGGAAAAATGCTTCAGACCGGGCTGGTCGGGGAAGTCGGCCGGACGCTGCCGCGACACCACGCTGACGGCGCAGCCGCGCGACAGGAAGCGCTCGACCACCACGCGGCCGAGGCCGCGGGTGCCGCCGACCACCACGGCATGGTCAGTCATGCCGCGGCATCCTGCAGCGCTGCGACCCGGCGGACGAGATCGGCCTGATAGGCCGCGGCGGCCGCGGTGTCGCTGTCCTCGGGTGCGAAATCGGCGAACACGCTGGCGCCGGGGCGGAACGGGCCGTTGGTGATCTCGTGCACGACCAGCAGTTCGCTGCGGATGATCAGGGTGTGGAAGAACGCGTTGGACATGCGGTAATAGAACGGCCGCGTGCCGCCGGGTGCCCCCAGCTCGACGACGCGCGCGATCTCGCCGGAATCGTCGAATACGACGATGTCGACCTCGCCCTCGACGATGTGGAACGCCTCGCTCTTGCCGGGATGCTTGTGCGGCCGGATGTAGGAGTGCGAATCGATCGCGATGATCATCTCGTGCAGCTGGTCCTCGCCGTCCGGATGCGCGTTGATGCGGGCGCGTCGTTTCGGGCTGGCCTTCACGGCCGCCTTGAGCGTGTTGATCTCCGCCTGTCCGACGGAGGCGATCGGTCCCTCGGCCAGGAACACCTCGGGAGACTTCTGAACCAGGCTCATCAGGCGAGATCCTTCGAAATTGCGTTGTCGAGCGCCGCATAAATGGAGCGGAAAGCCACACCGCGCGCCGCGAGCGGAGCGAGCTTGTCGCGCACCTTGCCCTCGATATGGGGGGCGACCGCGAACAGACAGGTGGTGATCCGCTCATCGGCCAAAAGGCGCGCGGAGCCTACCACGGGGACGCGAAAGCCCGGTGGAAAAAAGCCGGCCTTGTCGGCGTCGTCATCGACGGCCAGAGCGATCATATCGGCCACGCCGCAGGCGTTCGCGAACATGATGGCGTGATGTCCGATGCCGAACAGGGCGAGCCCGTCCCTTTCGGGGCCGGCGGCCGCGCGCAGCCGCGCCTGCAGCCGCCCGCGTTGCGCCGAGAAGCTGTCTCGGTAGATCTGAAACAGCTCCGAGGACCCTCGCGCGGGCGGACCGGATGATTCGCGGCGCGGCGCGAGCACGGCGACCAGCGCGTCCTCGAGTGCGCCCGGATAGCGCAGCAGCGCCAGCACATGGTACCCGCTCACATGCGCCAACTCGCGCAACGTGTCCTCGACGAAATAGCAGCTGTGCTCCTCCCACAGGAAGCAGTAGTCGCAGGCTGCGAGAAACTTGCTGCTGTCGGGGACTTCGACCAGCAAGAGCCCGTCGGGCGAGATGAGCTTCTTGAGGGCCTTCAAGGCGAGAATCGGCGTCGGGCTGTGCTCGACGATGTAGCGGCACGACACGATGTCGAAGGTTCCGTGCTGCGCCGAGAGCGCGGCCAAATGCGCATCATTGAGCGTTGCTTGCCAGCTCTCTAGATAGGGGTAGCGGCCGGCCGGAGCCGCGGTGTCGAGCGAAACGGAGTGCGTCTGCAGGCCCTGCGCGGCGAGCCGGGACAACAGCGGCTGCTCGAACGGGCCGGTCCCGACCACGCGACGCGCGTGAGGGCGCAGCGCCAGCAGGCTCGTCACCAGCGCATCCAGATGGCCTTCGGGCTCGCGGTAGCGGATCCACGGCACCGCCGGACTCAGCAGCGAAGGCGAGGGCGCGTCACGAAGCTGGACGAGCTGGCATGTTTCGCATTCGACGATGTCGAGATCGTGCCGACGATCGCTCACTGCTTTCCGATTGAAGTCGTTGCAAATCGGAAGTGGGCCGAGCGCGAGAGCAGGAGAATGAATGCCGCTTCCGCAAAGGCGGCAGGACCAAATCATCTGGTGCTCCGATTCCTCACCTCGAATCACGGGACACCGTCGAAGCGCTTCCAGCGATCACGGCAACGCCTTGATTCTCAGCCAGTTTCCCAACCACCGCTCCTTTTCATGCCTGTGCATTCAAACGTGAATTGAACCCAGCGTGCAGGCGGAAAGGTTGCAGCCGCATGCCCATGTCCGCTGCTTCGCGTTCATGGGCAGACGAGCGGAACGCCATCGCACGATGTGCCTGCAGGCGCAAGGTTCATTCACCGCTGACACGAGCTCACGTTGTGCGAGTCCGATCACATGTTGATCGACGGGCGCCCCCGAAGTAATCGTAAGTTTCGTTCTGAGGCGAGGACCGGGAAAAAGTGATGTATGACATAGTCTCAGCCGCGGAGGTCTCTCCTGGAACGTTCCGCGACCGTCTGCGTCGCCGCAGCCGTCAGAAGCTGAAGCTCCTGAGCCAGAGGAGCATCAAGGTTCTCTCCGGGGTCCGCGGCCGGCATTTCGTCCGTCACCTCGTTTTCACATGCTTGCCGTTCAGAATGCGTTTTCGCTTGAGCGTGTGGTTCCGCTACGTCTTCGAGCACGGCGCTCTCGATCGCCACTTCTCCTTCTTCTGCGCTCCGCTCATGACCCACCATCGCAAGTGGATATTCGAGAGCAAATGGCTGCGTGGCTATCCGGACGAGGTCGTCTACTTCCTCCTCCTGAGCGACCGCTACGACGATGCCCTCAGGTTCGTGCGACTGCTCGATAAGCCCGTCAAGGTCGGCAACTCGCAGGGGATCGACGTCTTCGCCAGCTATTACTCGATGGACGTGTTGACCCAGGTCCATCGTTTTCAATGGCGCTGGCTTGCCGGCGCGTCGCCGCAGATGCGGACCTTCATGCGATTGATGCTCGAGCATCGCAATTTCCGGTACGAGGAGGGGCTTTTCCAGCGCCGCGATGTCTTGGCTCTGCCGACGGATGCGCGGGTAGGAGACTACATTCCGAACTTCTTCCGCGATCCGGACGTCGTCGATCGCTTGATGAAGGAGCTCAATCTCGAGCAAGGGGACGCCTCGCCGGATACGGCCGGTTCTGAGGGCGGCGACGGGGAGCGTGTCGCCAACGATACGCAAGACAACGCCGACTCGTTCGACGTCTACATGTTCTACGCCTATCGGCACCTGCTCTTGCGCACCTATCACAATGGCGAAGGCGATCTCGTCCCGCTGGTCTATACGCGCTGCATGGACACGCAGCGCCTCCTCCGCCGCAACCTCCCGTCGCCGTCGAAGGAGCTGAAGCGCTATCTGGACCGCATCGGCACCGATCTCTCGAACGTGCGTCTGCTGTCGCCCGACTGGAGCGCGTTGATCGGCCATAACGGCCATCTCAACGTCCACCTGATGATGCGCCAGATGGGCTGGTGGGACGAGCAGCCGGTGCTGCTCGCCTACAACGAACGGATCGCCAACAAGACCTTTCTGTCGCTGTTCTCCGACATCTGCCCGACATTGACGCTCGGCGAGCAAGACGTCTCGCCCGCAATGTGGCACGAGCTGGCGAGTCTGACGCCCTTCCTTGGCGATTCCCATCAGGCCTTCCAGTTCAAGGACGGTCGGTGCGTGTACTGGAACGATGCGGGATCGATGGCCTTGCAGCAATGGGAGCAGGACAATCGCGGTTTTCCGCTCCGGGACATCTACGACGCGCGGATGCGCGCCGACGACCGGACCGAGACGGTGTATCAGGCTCTGCGCAAGAAATGGGGGCTCAAGCCTGACGACTGGTTCGTCTGCCTGCACATGCGCGACGCCGAGGCGCGGGGCGAGACCCTCGGGACGGGCGAGTCGATCCGCAGCGCGGCGATCGGAAACTACCTCGATACGGTCCGCTTCATCACCGATCAGGGCGGCTGGGTCATCCGCATGGGCGGACGCAAGGCGCCGGCGTTGCCGGAGATGCCGCGGGTGGTCGATTACGCGCGGAGCGAGGACCAGATGCCCGAAATGGACATTCACCTCATGCGCCGGGCCCGAATCTTCATCGGCACGACCTCGGGCTTCGCCTATGTGGCGACCAGCTTCGGCATCCCGACCGCCATGGTGAATGCGCTGAGCTCGGTGGGCCTGTTGTGGTCGAAGGACACCCGATTCTCGCTCAAGCCGGTCCATACCCGCGAAGGGCGCCTGCTGTCGCTCAGCGATGTGACCTCCGAAACCTGGCGCTGGACGTTCCCGACCTATGAAACGGTCAAGAGCGCGGGCCTGACGGTGAGCGAAAGCAGCAGCGACGAGATTCTGGAAACCACCCGGGAAGTGCTGGACCTGACCTCGGGGGCGCTGCCGACCATCGCGCCGGTGAGCGATGACTGGGAAAAACGTGTGAATATCCCAGGATTCTTCGGCAGCTCGCGGCCGGCGCGCTACTTCATCGAGAAATATCCCGCTTTGATGGACGACCGTTCCTGAACCCGCTGGTCCGATGAATTTCGCCCATCCCAATCTCGCGCAGGCTGAAGCACGGGCCACGCCGCTCGGCTATCGCGAGGATATCGACGGACTGCGCGCGGTCGCCGTGCTGCCGGTCGTGATCTATCACGCCTTTCCAAGGGCCGTTCCTGGCGGCTTTTACGGGGTGGACATCTTTTTTGTGATCTCCGGCTATCTGATCACCGGGATCATCCACAAGCAGATGCTGGCGGGGACGTTTAGCATCGCCGACTTCTACGCGCGCCGGATCCGACGAATTTTTCCAGCGCTCATCGCGGTCGTGCTGACCACCCTGCTGATTGGCTGGTTGATCCTGCCGCCGCGGGAGCTGAAATCGCTCGGCACCAACATCGCCGGCGGCGCGATCTTCATTCAGAACTTCATTCTGCTGAGCCAGGTCGGCTATTTCGATCTCGCCGCCGAGAAGAAGCCGCTGCTGCATCTCTGGTCGCTGGCGATCGAGGAGCAGTACTATATCGTCTGGCCGCTGCTGCTGATGCTGATCGGCTCCTGGCGGCGGCGGAGCCTGGCGATCACGGCAGCACTCGCGGCGGCATCCCTTGTCGCCTGCCTGATCGTGCAGCCGACCGCCGCCGACTACGCATTCTATCTGCCGGTCACGCGGGCCTGGGAGCTGCTGGTCGGCTCCGGACTCGCGCTCTTCATGAGCGGACAGATGTCGGCTTCGCGTGCTCCGCTGCCACTCCCGGATCATCGTGCCTTGCGCGAGCTCATCGCGCTGGGAGCCATCTTTGCGATCGGCTTCGCATTCTGGCGCTACAGCCGACTGACACCGCACCCGGGGATTCACACGCTGCTTCCGGTTCTGGGAGCGGCGGCTCTGATTGCGACGGGCGGCACGCTGGTGCATCGGCATGTCCTTTCGTCGCCGCCTGCGGTCTTCATCGGCCTGATCAGCTACCCGCTCTATCTGTGGCACTATCCGCTGATGGCCTATGCCCGCATCCACTTTGTGGACCGAGTGCCCGTCTGGGCCATGATCGCGGTCATCATCGCCAGCGTGCTGCTCGCCTGGGCGACCTACCGGCTGATCGAACGGCCGATCCGCTTCGGCCGGAGATTGGTGCCGCTCAAGATCGGCGGTCTGCTCGCCGGCATGGCGACGCTCGGCATCGTCGGCGTGATCGCTGATCGCAGCAATGGTTGGCCGGCGCGGATACCCGACGAGATTCGTGGATTCATGCTCGACGGCAGCGAGACGTCGTCCTTCTGGCGCAACGGCAAATGCCTGCTGCTCGCCGATCAGAGCGAGTTCGCGCCGGAATGCCTCGGCACCGGCCGCCGCCCGCTCGTGGCGGTGTGGGGCGATTCCTATGCCGCTTCGCTCTATCCGGGACTGGCTCATTTCGGCCAGGAGCGGGGCTTCGATGTCGCGCAGTTCTCGATCTCAGCCTGCGCGCCGCTCATCGGCTACGTCAATGTTCAACGGCCGCTCTGCAAGCCCGCCAACGATACGGCGCTGAAGCACATCACGCAGCTGAAGCCCGACGTCGTCATTTTCTATGGCACATGGAGGCTCGCTGACGAGGAGGCTCGCCTCGGTCTCGAGCGGACCATCCCGCTGGTGAAGGCCGCCGGCGTGTCGACGATCGTGATCGCGGGGCCGCCGCCGACATGGCAGGGGGACGGACTGCCGGCCAATCTGCTCGACTATTACTTCCAGACCCGCACCGTGCTTCCTGAGCGGACCTGGATCCGTAGCGTCGACGAGTGGACGAGGCCGTTCGATGCGTTTCTCGCCGAGCAGGCGAAGCGATTGGGGGTGGACTACGTGTCGGTGCGCAGCATGATGTGCGACGCGAGCGGCTGCCTGACACGGATCGGTCCCGACGGATCCGAGATCACGACCTTCGATTCGGGACATCTGACCTATCCCGCCTCGCTCCTTGTCGCCCGGCATGTGCTCGATGCCGTGCCGGGCCTGCCGAAATAGACCGTGTCCGAGCGCCTTGGGGCCATCATGGATCATCGGACAGATCGGCCCCTTCGCGTCGATGAGCCAGACGACCGGCCCGGTCTCGGCCGGGCGGCGCGGCGCTATCTCTTATGGCTCGCGGCGCCGTCCGTCGTGCTCTTGGGAAGCCTCTGTATCTGGTTGACGCTCCAGGGGGGCGATCATCTGGGGGCGATCAGCAGGCCCGGCGATGCAGCGTGGTTTCGCGATTTCGGCGGCGAAGCCGTCACGGAGATCCAGGATCAGGATCTCTTCTATCATGATATCGGCCAATCGATCAGTTACGCGAAGCAGGCCGACGTCATCATTCTGGGCTCGTCCCTGGTGTCCTTTGCGCTCGATGGAGCCGTCATTCACGACCGCTTCGAGCAGCGTCACGGGCTCAAATTCTACAACATGGCGTTTGTCGGTGTCGCGAGCAGCGAGTTTGCCCGGCAAATCGCGCAAAAGTATCAGCTGCGCCCGCGGCTTTGGATCCTCAATGCGGATGACGGCGGTGGCGGCGGCAACTTCTTTCATCGCAACCTGGTGCGCGCCTTCGGGGCCGACGTTCGGCCGATCCCGAGCACCACGACGAGCCGCTTTGGCGCGTACGCTGCCGTGATACGCCGCAATCTGCGCTGGCGGCTCGAGGATGCAACGCGGGACCTGCGTCAAGTTCTCGGGCTCGCGAAGTCGGGGCATGTTCCTGCCTTTGAACGCAACGTGCAGACCGGCGCCGCGGACATGCGGTTGTTTCCGCGTTTTCTCGCCTCCGACAATCCCGGAGTGAAGATGACGCGCGATCCCGACTGCCACACCTCGCCGGAGATCATTGCCAATGCGCGCGACGTGGTCCGATCATTGGGGGCACCGGTCGTGCTGACCCTCGTCCCCAACTTCCACGGCTGTCTGACCCAGGTCCGTGAGATCGCCGACGCGTTGGGAGTAGAGACGGCGCTGCCGGAGCGAACCGACTATTCGAGCTGGGATGGCGGTGGTCATCTCGACGGCAAGGGAGCCGCCGACTTCACGCGGGATCTCGTCGAGGCGCTGGAGCGGACGCGTGCGTTTCAAGGAGTGCGCGACAATGGGGATCGCCGGCAGCGTTGATCTGGCCGGGACTGGCAGGGCGCAGCCTCTCGGGTCGGTCGAGGCGAGGGACTATCGTCCTGACATCGACGGGTTGAGGGCGGTCGCGGTGACGGCCGTGCTCGTCTATCACGCCTTTCCTCAACTGCTGCCCGGCGGTTTCGCGGGAGTCGACGTGTTCTTCGTCATCTCGGGCTATCTCATCACCGGCATTGTCGACCGGCAATGTTCGGACAAGAGCTTCAGCTTCGCGACCTTCTATGCCCGGCGCATTCTGCGCATCTTCCCGTCTCTCGTCACGGTGGTGATCGCGACATTCCTGATCGCCTGGTTCGTGCTGCCGGTGGCCGAGATGGAGGCGCTCGGATCGAACATCAAGGGCGCGGCCGCGTTCATCGAGAACTTCATGCTGCACGAGCAGGTCGTCGGATATTTCGATCCGGGAGCCGAGCGTCTGCCGCTGCTTCACCTCTGGTCGCTCGGGATCGAAGAGCAATACTACATCTTCTGGCCAGCGGCTTTCGTCGTGCTGGCGCGATGGCCGTCGCTCAAGGCCGTGATCATCGCCGGCTTGGGGCTCGGCTCCCTGATCCTGTGCCTCACGACACCGGCCAAGGAGGCTGCATGGGCCTTCTATTCGCCCACCACCCGGGGCTGGGAGCTCTTGGCGGGGTCGTTTCTCGTCGTCTGGCTGCGTAAGCGCCGTGGCCAGGGTCTTGGACCAGCGACCATGGGACCGGCAATCAGCGCTCTGCTTGCCGGAGTGGGGACAGTTGGACTGCTGGTTTCCTTCTTCGGCTTCAGCGGCGCATCGCCGTGGCCGGGCGTTCGGACGCTTCTCCCCGTGCTCGCGACCATGGCGCTGATCGCGACCGATGGCACGGCGGTTCACCGCGCATTGGCCCGCCCGGCGGCGGTCCGCATCGGGTTGATCAGTTATCCGCTCTATCTCTGGCACTTCCCGCTGATCGCCTTCATCAAGCTGCACTTCTCGGCGGAGGCGCCGGCATCCGCCTTGCTCGCGATGCTCGTCCTGAGCGTGCTGCTCGCCTGGCTGACCTATCGCTTCATCGAGCTTCCGATCCGTTTCGGATCGACACCGGTCGCCGGGCGGGTTGGCGCGTTGCTCGCGGCCATGATGGCCGTCATCCCGGTCGGCATCGCGGCGACCAGCACGCGCGGGCTGCCGATGCGCTTCGCCCCGGAGATCAGGGATTTCATGCTTTCAGGCACCGAGACCTCGGTGCATTGGCGGCGTGGCCGCTGCCTGCTGCTGTTGCAGCCGGCGTCGGAATTCGGCGCCGATTGCGCGGGTCAGGGGCGCAGGCCGCTGGTGCTGATCTGGGGCGATTCCTACGGCGCGGCGCTCTATCCGGGCCTGCTGCATTTTGCCGACGAGCGCGGCTATGACGTGGCGCAATACACCGCGTCCGCCTGTCCGCCGCTGATCGGCTACACGCTGGAGGCGCGGCCGTTCTGCAAGAGCATCAATGACGACGTCGCAGCACGGATCGGCCGCCTCCGGCCCGATGTCGTCATTCTCGATGCCACCTGGGGACACGCCGAGACCGTGCTGCGACAGGATCTGCCGCGCACGGTGTCAGAGCTCAAGGCCAGCGGCATCGCCAGGATCGTGCTGATGGGACCGCCGCCGAGCTGGCAAGGAGCAGGGCTGTCTCGCAATGTGCTCGATTACTATCGTCAGAGCGGGCAGGTGCTGCCCGAACGCACCTTCTTCCGCTCGAATGACGAATGGACGAGGGGACGCGATGCCCTGTTTCGCGAGCTCACGGCCGAACTCGGCATCGACTATGTCTCGGTTCGCGACGTCTTCTGCAACGACGACGGCTGTCTCAGCCGCATCGGCCCCGGCGCCTCGCAATTGACAGCGTTCGATCCGGGGCACCTCACGGTCCCCGGATCCATCTTTCTCGCCCGGCACACGCTCGACCGCGTCTTGCCAGCGAAGCCGTAACGCCTTGCTAGACCGGATCGGCCGGAATGCCGCGGTAGGAATGGATGATGAAGCGGGTGCCGCCGACCGAGTAGTCGCCGCAATTGCTGGCCTCGATGGCGAACATCTCGACCAGCTCCTTCCAGGCGCGGCGTTCGCCGGTGGTCGGGATGGCCCGGTTGGCGTTCCAATCATCGAAGCAGAGCATGGCGCCCGTCGAGACCATGCCGCGCTCGAACAGCGGGACCAGTGCGTCCATGGTCGACTGATACAGATCGCCGTCGAAATGGATCATCGCGAAGCGGGTCTCCGGCGGCAGCGTCTTCACGGTGTCGGCGAACCAGCCTTCATAGAGCTGGAAGCGGTGCGGCGGCAGGATCTTGCCGATCCTCTCGCGCAGCTCGGGGGCCGCCAGCACCTTGCAGCCGCCCTTGGCCCACGCGCCGGAGACAACGTGGGGGGAGTCGAGGTCGATCGGCGAGGTGATCTCGGGAAGGCCTTCGAAGCTGTCGAACAGCCGCAGCACGCGGAACGGGTTTTCTCCCGACGCACTCTTGGGGAGCGGCTGGCGCTGAGGATCGAACACCATCGAGGTCGCGATCGCCTTCGCGCTGAAGCCGCCCATGGTACCGAACTCGGCGATGTCGCCGATGACGTGCGAACTGTTGACGTATTGGACGCTCAGCGTCAGCGCGCGCGCAATCTCCTTCGCCAGCAGCGGCAGCACGTCGTCATAGCCGTAGAAGGAATCCGGCGACGGCAGATTGCGCATTTGATAGCGCTGGAGCGCGGTGTCCTGGATCGGCCGGCCGTCGTCGACGGGTGGGGCGGCCAGAGCCTGCGCCCGGGTGATTTCGCCCGTGGTCGCGAAGGGCCACGGCAGCGGCGGCTCCAGCATCACGGCGCGCTTGACCGACCGCAGCCAGTACAGCGCCTTCGGCGACAGCGTCTCGGCAATGGCGCTCTTCAGCGGGGTCAGCATACAACTTCTCCGACGTCATTCCGGCATGACCGGTGTAGCAGGGTTGATACCGCCTGGAGCCGCACGCGCTCCAGGCCACGGACCACCGGATTAGCGGTCGTTGGGGGGTGGTGCAAGCCGGACCGTTCCTGCCGGACAGCGCTCGGGTGAACTCGATCGAGCCCGGCCTCAGTACAGGCTTGTCGCGCGTCCCGCGACTGCCTCCTGATCGGCTGCCCGCTCCTTCGGCAGTTTGACGAAGAAGGGGTCCGCCGGCCAATGGTTCATGCCGACAACCATGATCTTCATGTCCTCGCCGGGCATCCGCGGCATGAACACGAGGTCGATCGCGGACCGCGTCTTGTGGGAGGGAGGGCTGCCACGGTGCATGAGACGCGTCGCGTCGAACACCAGCAGGTCTCCAGTCTTGCCGAGAACGGTGTGCTCCTTGCCGCCAGCGTCGCGATACTGGAATGGACCGGTCTGCGTGTCCACGTCACACAAATACAGCACGCCGCGAATGACGCCGGCCGGACAGCCGTCGCTGTGCCATTCCTGCGGGCCGACACCCGCGGTCTCATGCGGCAGCGAGCGCACCAGCCGGACGTTGGCGACCTGGGCGGGGCAGCCGAGAACGCCGCGGAAGAAGGAATCGAAGTCGCCGCCGCTGAACAGGCCATGCAGATAGTCGAGCAGCGCGGCCGAGGGGATTCCGGTCTGCAGGTCCTTCGTATACGGCGCAACGCTGTTGCCCGCCCAGTCCCAGGCGGAGTGGCGGTTGCTGACGTCCCGGTCGAAGCTTTCGGTCTCCCGGAACGTCGCAGCCTTTTCCGGATTCGTGCTGATGACCGTGACGCCGTTCTGCTGGAATTCGACGATCTTGTCGGCCAGCTGGCTGGGCGTCTTCTGCGGATCGAATTTCGGCGCGTGAGCGGTGCACATCGCCGGCGCCGCGTTGGCGGCCGGCAGCAGCGTCAGCCGGCGCGGCTGCACCGCGGCCGGGCGGCTCTCCACGCCCGCCGCCGATGGCGGCGCGGGCTCGAAAAAGCCGCTCAACCCGCCGAGCGTCTCGGTCCGGACGAGTTGATAGCCGAGGGCGCCGAGGGCCTGGTTGACGCCGCCCTTGAGCCGCTGCGTGGCAGTTCTGATCATGGATCCTACGGCCATCATGTCCTCATGTCGCGTTCGACTTGGCGGCCTGGAACGGGTTCAGGCCGCATGCCATCTGGTAATAGAGCTCGTAACGGGGGTGGTTGGCAACGAGGCCGCGGCTGTCGATCGCATCGTCGATCAGCCCCTCGAGCAGCAGACGGGCGCCCTTGGGCGGCACATGCACGCCGTCGAAGTCGAACTCCGGCCGCAGCAGGCCATCCGCGGTCAGATCGTTCCAGCGGTCGACCATGACGAGATTGAGCGAGCGAACCTTCGCGCCAAGCTTCCAGTTATAGGCCTGGACCAGCTTGGTGCGCACCGTCACCGGGCACTCGTAGCTCTGCAGCTCCTTGACGCGCGCTTCCTGCCGCGACGGAGGCACGATGCTCTGGACGTAGACGCGCTTGAAGCCGGCGCGGACCAGGTGCTCCAGCCCCGCGGCAAACGGCCGGAGCCGGGCCTCGATGGCTTCATCGATGAGATCCCACGGCACCAGCGGCTTGTCGAGCACCGGCAGGGTGGTCGGAAAGGGCGGAACGAAGTCGTGGCTGTCCTTCAACAGCTGCATGATCGGGCCGCGCACGTCGATCTCGCCGATCGTCAGCATGATCAGGGGCGGCCTTACCGCCTGACCGACGGCCTTCGCGATGGAGAAGTCGACCTCATCCATCGACAGATGGGTGGCGCGGCCGTTGCGGACCAATCCTTCATATTCCAGGAAGGCGATGAAGTCGGGATGAAACTCGCCGGTCGCAGGATTGTAGAAGTCCTTTGCCGTGATGCCCGGAATGTACTTCGTGTGCGCCATCACAAATGCGCCGGTCCACTTCTCCCGGAACACCATGTTCTTGTACGGAAGTGAATGGCTGTCGCCGACGATGTAGACCGGCAGGACCGTTTCGAACTCGGTATCCACGCTCAACTTTCCTCTCGATTCAATCGCTACTTGGGACGGCTCGCAGCGAGCGCCCGGTAGAACTCGTCTTCGTCGCAAACGATCTTCGGATCCTCGACCGGCGCAGCCGGACGCTTGGGCACGCGGGCGGAAGGAACCGCCGCGTCGGCGCTCGCACCCGTGAAATGCGCGAAGAACAGCTGCATCGCCCGCGCGACGCCTTCGGGGGTGACCGAGCGGGCGTCCTCGGCGAAGAACGCGCCGGCGTTCTTGGGATTCGTAATGACCTCGTAGGACGCGAAGTAGTGCACGTTCGCGTAACGGCGCACCATCTCCTCGGCCGCGACGCGCAGCACGCTCTTCGAGTAGGTCGTCGCTTGCAGCACGTGGCGCGGCTCCATGGTGGCGGCAAGCGGCACAGGCGAGACTGTGAGAATGATCTGCAGCCGGGGATTGGCCGCGGTCATCAGGTTGATCGCCTCGGCCAGATAACCGGTGGTTTCCGTCACCGACAGATTGTGAAACGCGTATTTGGTCTCGTCGAACTCGCCGGCGCTGCCGCAGCCGGGACAGGTCGGATAGACCGTGCCGTCGAGCTTCGACACCCAGCATTCGGTGAGGCCGAGCGTGAAGATGAAGACATCCGTGGTTTCGATGAGCTGCCGGACCGCTTTCAGATGCTGCTTGAGGTCGGCCTCTGCCTCGAACGACGAGGCGAAGCCCTTCGGCGTAATGCGCGGGCGCAGCAGGTCGAAGACGCGGCCGTCACCATCGGTCCAGAATTGATCCGCTGGCTGAAAACCTCCAAACGCACGCTGCATCAGCTGCAGCAGCTGCAGCGTGGTGTAGATGTTGCCGTAGCGGGCGGAGAACACGCCATAGCCGAAGCGCTCCTCCTGCTCGGGCGTCACGTAGGACGGGGCCGTTTCCGTCACATAGTAGTTGAAGCCGCGCTCCTTCAGCGCCCGCGAGATGTGCTGTGCGAAACAGCTGCCGGCCGACGCGATGCGCTGCTCGGGACCGAACTGCAGTCCTGACGGGAGGTGCGGATCGAGGTCCGACGTGGTGCGATCCGCCACGGCCTGACGCCAGAAACTGCTCGCGGGCAGAGTGTGGTACGGACAGCTCATTGCGGCCTCCCCAGGCTTTCATCCTACCGCAAGGACGTTTGTCGCATTGCTGCGCTCGGTCTCGCAATCAAGAACTGCGTGGCTTGATGCCACGATACGAATGAATGATGAATTTCGTGCTTTGGATCGAATAGTCGCCGCAATGGCTCGCCACGATATCGAACCGCTTGACCAGATCGGCCCAGGCCTTGCGCTCCCCGGCCTCCGGATCGGCCTCGTTGCAATTCCAGTCGTCGAAGCAGAGCATGGCGCCCTTCGAGATGAAGCCGCGTTCGAAGCAGGGCACCAGCGCGTCCATCGTCGAGGAATAAAGGTCGCCGTCGAAGTGAATGAGAGCGAAGCGCGTATCATCCGGCAACGTCTTGATGGTGTCCGCGAACCATCCTTCATGGATCTCGATCCGGCTCGGCGGGATGATCGCCTCGACCATGGCCCGCAGATCCTTTGCGCCGAGCACCTTGCAGCCGCCTCTGGCCCAGGCCTTCGATTTCACATGCTGTGACTCGAGATCGATCGGATCGGTGATCTCCGGCAAGCCTTCGAAACTGTCGAACAGGCGCAGCTTCCGCAATGGCTGGTTGGGCTGGTAGCGTGGATCGAACACCATCGCGTTGGCGAGGGTGCGCGCCGTAAAGCCCCCCATGGTGCCGAACTCGGCCACGTCGCCCTTCACATCGGCGCTGTTGATATACATCGTGGCCAGCGTCAACGTCCGCGCGATCTCCTTGGCGGGAAGTGTGAGGACATCGTCCACTTCGTAGAACAGATAGGGGGAGCTGATCTTCTGCTCGTGCAACCGCTCGAGCGCCTCGGTTTGACGTGTGCGCGGCCGGGGCCGGCCGCGCTCGTCGGTCGTATCGTTGTCGACGTTGCTCTCCCAGTGCTCCGGAGGGGGCTGCCCCATGATGGCGCGCTTGATGGAGCGCACCCTGAACACGAATGGGCGAGGAAACCATTCTGCAATCGTCGCCCTCAGAGAATTCGCCATCGCCACCCGGTCCCACGTTCCCGATTTTACCGCACAGTATAGACGTTTTCGCGGGCTCGCAAAATCAGCCGACACTTTTCCAGGGTCTGGCCGAGGCAATCCACAACCGGTCCGAGAGTCGGCCGGACTCGGCGGCGGTTCCGGCCGACGCCGCTGCGCGGCGTCGGGGCCCGTGGCAGCGGCGGCGGAGTCCGGCAGAGTGGGCTTATTCGAAGAAAATAAACTCGTGGTCCCCGGTGTAGCCGGAGCGCTTGAACTCGAAGGCCCATTCCTCGGGGGTATGGAAGATGCGGCAGGTGAGCTGCCAGTACATCAGGTTCACCTTCTCGCGCTCGTTGCGGTAGCCCTCGACGCAGAGATACTTGGCCCCGCGGCTGACGCGCTCCATCTCGCGCAAGGCGGCGTCGAGATCGTAGTTGTAGAGGTTGTGCAGCGTGTTGATCGAGATGACGAGGTCGAAATACTTGTCCGGGTAGGGCAGCTTGGCCGCGGAGCCGACCTGGCAGAACGGCTTCACGCTTTCCATCGTGTGCTCGACGCCGTAGGAGGAGATGTCGATGCCGGCGACTTCGAGATCCGGGATGGCCTCGCGGAAATCGTGCAGGATGAAGCCCTTGCCGGAGCCGACGTCGAGCACGCGCATGCCCGGCTTGATGCCGTAGGTCTCGATCATGGCGTCGGCGACCTTGCGCCAGCGGCCGTCATATTTGTAGCCGCCATAGCCGGTCTCGCGGCTGCCGTCCCAATAGTCGTAGTCGTACTTGATCGCCATCTCCGCGACATCGGCCTTGTCGCGCTGGGTGACGCGCGCGAGATAGTCGCGCTTGGTCGATTTGTGGACGAGACTGACGAACTCGCGATAGGCCATGAAGATCTCCAGGCGTGGGATTGTCGGTTAGTCGGATGTGGCGCCGATCAGGCCGAGCTGCGCCTCGGCCTTGGTGAGCTGCGCGGCGCAACGCTGCGCCCAGGCGCCGGTGTCGGCGAAGGCGCGTCTGAGAGCACCGAGCGGCAGGAAGTCGTTCAAGATGATGCAGGTCCATTTGACCTGGTAGGCATCGATCAGCAGCCGGCAACGCGCGACGCTGGCTGCGTCGAGCCCGAGGCCGTCGGTGAGCCGGTCGATGAAGTGCTCGTGCACGGCGAGCGGCACCGGCACCTCGGGCTGGCAGAAGAAGTCGGACACCAGCTTGGCCGGGTCGTCGCGGCCGGCATATTCAAAGTCGAGGAACGTGAGCTTGCCCTGGTCGTCGATCAGCGCGTTGTGGAAGCCGAAATCGGACGGCGACAGGCAGACCTGATCGGCGGGGATGGCGACGTCCGGGGCGAGCCCTTCGGCCGCGGCGCCACGCAGAATGGTCGCCTTGACCTCCGCCCAGGCTGGCTGCAGCCGTTTCGCCACGAAGGCCCTCGCCTCGACGACATGCGGCACGTCGGCATCGAGCGTCGCCAGCCGCGCCACCCGGCGCTCGACGGTGGCGAGGTGTTCGGCCAGGGAGAAGCAGGCCTCCGATCCCGGCGCCAGCGCGGGACGGGGCGGGGCGTTCACCGCCAGCACGAAGTCGATCGCGGCATCGACGTGAGCCGGCGCCAGTTCGAGCGCGGTCAGCTTGCGGCCCTCGACGAAGCTGTAGAGGCCAGCCTGCTCGGCGCGGTCGCAGGCCAAGGGCTCGGGCACGACGCGGACGCCGTGAGTCCAGGCGTGGCTGATGAAGCTCCACTCGGCGCCCAGACGGTCGCGGGTGTCGCGGGCGTCGGTGAAGTAGCGCTTGAGGACCAGCGGGCCGTCGGCTGTGTCGAGACGGAAGACCTGGTTGTTGCGGCCGCCGGCCAGCCGGGTCAGCGCCGTCGGGCTGGCCTTG
>NZ_CAFI01000343.1 GCF_000239775.1 Bradyrhizobium sp. ORS 375 | reverse complement strand
TTGCGCGTGCCGGAAGGTCCCGCCGACCATCGTCTCGTCGCCGTGCTGCTGGTGCGTCCCAACGTGCAGAGCCTCAGCGATCTCAGCGGCAAGGTGATCGCCATCGACGAGCGCTACGCCAAGTCCAATGCCAAGATCACCGCGGCGATGAACGCGGCCGGCGCCTCCGAGGTGCTTCTGCTGGAAGGGCAGGCGACCGCGATCACACGTCTGAGCAGCGGCGAGGTGAACGCCGCCGTCGTGGCGCTGGCCTCACCGGAAGCTGCCGAGGCATTCCCGAAGATCGCGGGCTTCCGCCTGTTCTCGGTGACGCTCAAGCCCTGACGCTGGCCGCTGCCGCCTCGACCTGTCAGGTCGTGGCGGTGCTGCGCGTCGGGCGCGGCAGCGCCGCGACGCCCTTGGCGGCGGTGATTCCCTTCGGGAAGCCGCTGCGATCGGTGTAGAGCCGCTTGCGGCCGCGTCGCGGATCGTGCTGTGCCTTCAAGTCCTGCGCGCACATGTAGTCCAGCGCGGTGATGCCGCCGACCATGACCATCGCCGCCAGCACGGTGCCCGCGCGCGGATTGCTCGGCCTGAGCTCACTGGCCAGTGTCACCATGTCGAGGCCATCACCGGCCACGCGGCTCATGAGGCCGGCCCGCTTCTCCACCGACAGCGTCATCACGCCGGCGAACAGCTCGCGCAGACCGTAGGCGCGCACCAGGCCTTCGCGTCCTTCCATGCCAAGCGCATTCGTGACCCGATGCGGCGCCAGCAGCTCAAGCGTGCCGAGCGCGATCGAGAACCAGCCGAGACCACGCGCCAGCCGGTCGGCCGATGTCAGCGAGCTCGGGCCGGTCGAGATGATCTTCGGATCGCCCTTGGATCTGACGAGATTGGAAAAATGAAACATGCTGTGCGTTTCCCTTAAGGCTTCAACACGACCTTGACGCAGCTGTCCTGCTTGTCGCGGAACGCGCGATACATCTCGGGCCCCTGCGACAACGGCACGGTGTGGGTGATCACGAAGGACGGATCGATCTGGCCGTCGGCGATGCGCTGCTTGAGATCGTCGGTCCAGCGGTTGACGTGGGTCTGGCCGGTCCTGATCGTCAGCCCCTTGTTCATCAGCGCGCCCATCGGCACCATGTCGGAGAAGCCCGAGTAGACGCCGGGGATCGAGACGATGCCGCCTGGCCGGCACACATAGATGATTTCGCGCAGCGCGTGCGGCCGGTCGTTCTCGAGCATGAACATCTGCTTGGCGCGATCGAGCACGCTGTCCGGCTGCGCCATGCTGATATGGCTCTCGAAGCCGACGCAGTCGATGCACTTCTCCGGGCCCTTGTTGTCGGTCAGCTCGTTGAGCCTTTCGACGACGCTCTCCTTGTCGAAATTGATGGTGATCGCGCCGCCGGCCTCGGCCATCGCCAGCCGCTCCGGGATGCGGTCGATCGCGACCACCTGCTTGGCGCCGAGCAGGATGGCGCTGCGGATCGCCATCTGGCCGACCGGCCCGCAGCCCCACACCGCGACCGTGTCGTCCGGCTCGATGTCGCATTGCGCCGCGCCTTGCCACCCCGTCGGGAAGATGTCGCTGAGGAACAGCGCCTGCTCGTCGGTCATGCCGTCGGGCACCTTGATATGGGTGGCGTCGGCATAGGGCACGCGCAGATATTCAGCCTGGCCGCCCGGATAGCCGCCGGTCAGATGGGTATAGCCGAACAGACCCGCCGTGGTGTGGCCGAAGACCTTCTCAGCCAGGTGCTTGTTGCGGTTGGTGGTCTCGCAGACCGAGAAATTGCCGCGCTTGCACTGCTCGCATTCGCCGCAGATGATCGTGAAGGGCACGACGATGCGGTCGCCCTTCTTGAGCTTGCCGTTGACGCCGGAGCCGACCTCGACGACCTCGCCCATGGTCTCGTGCCCCATGATGTCGCCGGGCATCATCGCGGGGATGTAGTTGTGGAACAGATGCAGGTCCGAGCCGCAGATCGCGCAGCTCGTCACCCTGATGATCGCGTCGCGCGCGTGCTCGATCTCGGGGTCGCTGACCGTGTCGCAGCGGATGTCCTCTTTGCCATGCCAGACCAGCGCCTTCATTCCCATCTCCGCGTCCAAAAGACTCTCGGAGCAAGTCGGGGGCGCGGCGATGGTTGCTATCAAAGGCTGAATTTTCGGGCCGCCAGTCCGCGCCAGGGCGGACCGGCGCCGCGGCACGAAAGGGCAGAGGCAGGCCGCTCAGGCACGAGAGGCGACTCAGGCCTTGGACTTCGCGGCCTTCTTCGGCGCGGCCTTTGCGGCCTTCTTGGCCGCCTTGCCGCCGGCCGGCTTGGCCGTCGCAGCTTCGGCCTTCTTCTCCGGCGGCGGCTTCGGCAATTCCGCCGCGGCGGCCTGGCGCATGGCGCGGGCATAGCTGTCGGCGACGTTGTCGGCCGAGATCAGGAGCCGGCGGGCGGCGGCATTGGCCTGCTCGACCGATTCGCGGGCGAGCATCTTGAAGCGCTCCTTGGCGTCCTTGTCCTTGGCCTTCGTGGCCAGGCCGTTGAAGCGGTCCTTCCGCTTCTTCGCCGCCGCCAGGATCGCCTTGTTCTGCTGCTTGGCCAGTTGCCGGATCACGGCATCAAGATCGGCATCCGCCATCGTCGTCCCCGAAAACCCCTCAAGAATCAGCGCCCCCCGGGCGCCGCAAAGCGCGCGGACTATGCTATCCGCGCCGCCACTTTGCAATCGGGGTATCGGAGGAGGGCAGCCGGGCCCGGCAGCCGCGCGTCCCGGTTCGCAAGGTCGTTGCCGTCCGGTCGACGGTGCCGGGCATGAAGTCATGCACCGAAGAAAGAAAGGTGCGTCGGCACCGCTTACGACAATCAGAAACACGATGTAACCGAGTCTCTGCATTCGTATCAATTCCAATGCAACTGTTGGTCAGCAACATGCCTGCAAACGGACCTTGCTTGTTGGAGTTTGCCCGTGCGGGCCGCACATCGGTACTTCAGTCTTCTGTCGCGGTTCCATCGCGACGACAGCGGTAATATCGCGATCATCTTCGCGCTCGCCTTGCTGCCGATCCTGACCTTCGTCGGCTCGGCCATCGACTACTCGATGGCGGTGCGGGCCAAGGCCAAGCTGTCGGCCTCGATCGACGCCGCGCTGCTGGCCGCTACCGGCTATACCGCGATGCGCGGCAGCACCTCGGATGCCAAGACCGCGGCGACCAACATGTTCAACGGACAGATGGCCGCGCACAATCTGTCGGCGAACTCGCTGAGCATCGACATCAACGACAGCGTCAGCGCGCGGACCGTGACTGGCACCGCGACGGTGGTCGTCAAGACCGCCTTCATGTACATGTTCGGCTATCCGACGATGACCGTGTCGGCGTCGTCGTCGGCCTCGGCCTCGTTCCCGACCTACATGGACTTCTACGTCGTGCTCGACAACTCGCCGTCGCAGGGACTCGGCGCGACCACGGCGGACATGACGACGCTGCAGAACGCGACGTCGGACAAATGCGCCTTCGCCTGCCACGACACCTACACGTCGAGCTCGAAGAAGACGCTGCAGACCAATAGCTACTATTCGATCGCCAAGAAGAAGGGCGTGACGATGCGGATCGACGTGGTTCGCTCGGCGACGCAGTCGATGACGGACACCGCGACGGCGAGCCAGGTCGTCAGCAATCAGTATCGCATGGCGGTCTACAGCATGGGCAGTGACTGCGGTTCGGTGGGACTGAGCACGATCGCCAGCCTGTCGTCGAGCATGTCCTCGGTGAAGTCGTCGATCGGCTCGCTCGACCTGATGACCATTCCCTACAGCGGCTACAATAACGACATGTGCACCGATTTCGACGGCATCCTGGCCGCAGCCGACAAGGCGATCCCGGCCCAGGGGGACGGCTCGCAATCCAATCCGCAGAAATGGCTGTTCTTCGTCTCCGACGGTGTCGCCGACTATTATTATCCGTCAACCTGCAGCAAGACGACCGTTTCCGGCGGCCGCTGCCAGGAGCCGCTGAACACCGCGACCTGCACGTCGCTGAAGGCCCGCGGCATCAAGATCGCGGTGCTCTACACCACCTATCTCGCGATCACCAACAACAGCTGGTACACGACCTATATCGCGCCGTGGCGGTCGTCGATCGGCGACATCATGAAATCCTGCGCCAGCCCCGGCTACTACTACGAGGTCGACTCCAGTGGCAGCATCGGCTCGGCGCTGAACGCGCTGTTCCAGCAGGCGATCGCCTCGGCGCACCTGACGAAGTAGGCAGGCTGCGCGGCGCTAACCCGGCAGCGTCGCGACCTGCTCCAGAGTTGCGCCGTCGTTGAGCACGGCCAGCGTCTCGCGGCGGGACAGGAAACCGGCCGCTTGTGCAAACGTTTCGGCGTCGGCGATGCGCGCTCTGGCCGTGGCCAGGTCGACGTCGATGTCGCCCGGCGCGCGCCGCCGCGGCGGCGGCAGCGATCTGACGTGCTCCCGGCGAAGCTCGGCGTTCTGGCGCAGCTCGGCCAGCGCCGGGCCGCACGGGGGTGGCGGCGCGTTCGCCAGCTCCCGGGCTCGGACCAGCACGCGCGGCGGCATACGGTCCTCGGGCGTCGTGAACAGCCGCGCAAGCCCGCCGCGGCCCGCGGTGAGCAGCCCGATCGGAATCGCGAGCACGAGGCCGGCGATCACCGGCGACATCCAAGCCAGCAGCGGCAGCGAGACCGCAGTGGCGCTCGCCGCCATGACCAGGCCGCACGCCGTCGGCAGCGCAAATTTTCGAACGATCTCCTTGCGGCTGACGCCGCCGTCGCTGCGCCGCTGCACCTGCCAGCCGGCGTCGCGGCCGAGCAGGATCTCGATCACCGCCACCGACTGGAAGATCATCATCGACGGCGCGATCAGCGCCGCCAGCACCGTCTCGGCCAGCACGGCGGCGCAGAGCCGCAAGCCGCCGCCGAAGCCGTGGCGGCGCTCCGACGTCAGCAGCGTTGCGACGCAGGCCAGCAGCTTGGGCACGAACAACAGGCCGAGAGTCGCGCCAAACACCTGTGCAGCGAGAACCGGGTCCTGCGCCGGCCACGATGGGAAAAGCGCGAACCCCTTCGGGAAGTATTCCGGCCGGACGAAATTAGCCTGCAGCGAGATCAGGATGCCGAGCACGAGGAAGGCGAGCCAGAGCGGCGCGGTGACGTAGGCGCCGATGCCGATCAGAAGATGCAGCCGCGACACCCAGTGCAGACCGCGCGCCGGCAGCACCGCGAGATGCTGCAGATTGCCCTGGCACCAGCGTCGGTCGCGCGCGGCATAGTCGATCAGCGACGGCGGCACCTCCTCGTAGCTGCCGCCGAGATCGACCGTCATGTAGATCCCCCAGCCGGCGCGGCGCATCAGCGCAGCCTCGATGAAATCATGGCTGAGGATATGCCCGCCGAACGGCTTGCGGCCTGATAGCTCGGGCAGGGCGGCATCCTGTGCAAAGGCTTCAACGCGGATGATCGCGTTGTGGCCCCAGTAATTGCCCTCGGCGCCGTACCACCAGGCGTTGCCCGACGCGATGATGGGGCCGTAGAGCCGGCCGGCGAACTGCTGCAGCCGCGCGAACAGGCTGGTGCCGTTGACGATGACCGGAAGCGTCTGGATCAGCGCGGCCTGCGGCGCCTGCTCCATCGCATGCGCGAGCCGCACGATGGTCTCGCCGCTCATCAGGCTGTCGGCATCGAGGATGATCATGTGATCATAGGCCGCGCCGAACCGCCGCACCCATTCGGCGATGTTGCCGGACTTGCGCGCGACATTGTCGGCGCGATGCCGATAGTAGATGCGATGCGGCCCGCACGCGTCGCGCAGCGAAAGATAAGCGGCTTCCTCGCCGATCCAGATGTCGGGATCGGTGGTGTCGCTGAGCAGGAACCAGTCGAATTGCGCGGCCGCACCGGTCTCGGCGATCGAGTCGATCATGGCGCGCAGCCGCACCATGACCGCATCGGGGTCCTCGTTGTAGGTCGGCAGCAGCATCGCCGTGCGCGTCGAGAGCGCGGGCAGGGGGCCGGCGCGGTCGATCGCGATGGTCTCGCGCGGCCGTAGCAGCATCACGCCAAAGCCGGCCAGCGCGGTGACGAAGGCGAACGAGATCCAGGCGACCAGGATGCCGAACAGCGCCAGCACCAGGCCTTCCAGCACGGTCACGCCGCCGACCTCGACGACCTCGTACATCTTGACGCAGCCAGCCAGGGTCAGCGCAGCCGTGCCGGCCAGCACCAGGCCGCGGCGCAGGGCGACGCTCGCGCCGCTGCCGATCGCGCGCCGTGGAGAGGCGGCCTGAGAGAGAGGTGACGGCACCATCTCCCGCGGGGCCTCGGCGGGAAGGAAATCCGCGGCTGGCCGCTCATCCGGGCGCCGCAGCCTAGCGCTCATGGCGTCCATCGATAGATCCAGGTTTCCGACACCAGCTTGTCGCTGGCGAACAACTCCGCTCGCAGCTCCACGGGAGCGTCTTTGGCCGCGCATTGGAAGCTGAGGCGCCATCCACCGGTTTCCGGGTTGGGCTGGGCGACCACGTTGCTGACCTCCGCCTTGTCGGTGCTGACCACGCCCTTGACCGTCGCGGGATCGAGGCCCTTTAACGCATCACCCGCGAGCTCGAGCACGAACAGCCGTCCCTCGCCCAGTGCGGCAACGCCGCTGCGCGTGAAGCGCGCCAGCGCATGCGGCTTCGGCATGTCCGGGCCCCAATGCAGGCGATAGGTCATGTTGTGCTCGCCCTTGGCCGCGAGCGGCGTCTTCGGCCGCCAGAACGCGGCGATGTTGTCGTGAATCTCCTGCTTGGTCGGAATCTCGAACAGCACCACGGCGCCTTCGCCCCAGTCGCCGATCGGCTCGATCCACAGGCTCGGCCGCTTCTCGAAATGCGACTCCAGATCCTGATAGGCGGCAAACTGCCGCTCGCGCTGCATCAAGCCGAAGCCGCGCGGGTTGAGATCGTTGAACACGCTGACTTGCAGGTCGCGCGGATTGCTGAGCGGCCGCCACAGCTGCTCGCCCTTGCCGTTGAACATCGCGAGCCCGTCCGAATCGTGCACGGCCGGACGGAAGTCGTCGCTGTCGCTGCGGTCGTTCGGCCCGAACAAGAACATGCTGGTCATCGGCGCCAGCCCGGAGTGAGCGATCTCGACGCGCGGATACAGCGAAGCCTCGACGTCGAACACCGTGGTGTCACCGGGGCGGATGGTGAAGCGGTAGGAGCCGGTGGCGCTCTTGCTGTCCAGTAGCGCATGCACCACCATCGCCGTCGCGCCGGCGACCGGCTTTTCCAGCCAGAACGCCTTGAACACCGGAAACTCCTCGCCCTTTGCTTCGCCGGTGTCGATCGACAGCCCGCGTGCCGACAGGCCGTAGATCTCGCCCTTGGCCACAGCACGAAAATAGCTCGCGCCGAGAAAGACGCAGACCTCGTCATAGTAGTCGGGCCGGTTCATCGGCGTGTGAATGCGGAAGCCCGCGAAGCCGAGATCGGCCGCGGGGAAGGCCGGCACCTGCGGCCCGAACGCGAAATCCTCAGGCCGATAGGCCACCGGCTTGGCCTGTCCGTCCGCCACCTCGTAGACGTCGACGCGATCCTTGTAGATGAAGCCGCGATGAAAGAACTGCGCCTGGAACGGCAGCTTGTCGTCGCGCCACAGCGCATGCTCCGGCAGAAACCGGATCGAGCGATAGGCGTCATAGTCGAGCTTCGCCAGCGCATCCGGCAGCTTGTCGTCCGGCGCGGCATACGGCTTCGCGGCGAGCGCACGCGCGAGATCGCGCACCGTGGCCGCACTGAAGGGCTGCGCCGCAGGCGCGGCCGATGCACCCCGCGCCAAGGATGCGGCGACCGGGATCGCAGCCGCAGATTGAATGAACTGACGGCGATTCAACTTATTCTCGCTTTGCGATGTGGAACTGCGGAGCAACATTTCTGGAGCCTTGCGGTTCCATCGTAAGAAGCCGAAGGAGTCGCCCGGCGATCACTCCGGCGCGTGCAGATCATGTGCGCGCCGTTCTGAACGCAGCCTGAGCGACGGTCGCGAGGCAACGCGGAGCCGAGACGTGAATTGTTCGACCTGCTCACGCCCGCCACGACAATTTCGCTTCTCGTGTCTTACGCCGGAAGGCGTGGGGCGGCATCCGAAGGCCGGCCTACCGGTCTTCCACGTCGCGAGATCGCGCATAGCGGCTGCGACAATGCCGACGCTGGTTGCTCCCGCACCACGATTATTGATCCATCGCAACAAGGCGTCCGGCCGGGGCTCTACCAATCGATTGATCTGCGGCAACCGATCCTGGCACGAAAAAGAGGATGGCTGGTCACCGAAAAGGGACGGCGGAGTCGGTTAGGCACTCCGGGTCAGGTTCGTGCACGGAATCGAACGAAGGCCGACGAGAGTGGTCGTAGTGAGTCTCGGGTCGGCAATGCCGCACAAATCACTTGGAAGGGATTTGAATGCTTCGATTGCGCGCGCTGAACGCTCCGACGCCATTTCTCTTTTTCACCGGCAAGGGCGGCGTGGGCAAGACGTCGCTCGCTTGTGCGACCGCGCTGGCTCTCGCCGACCGTGGCTTGCGTGTCCTCCTCGTCAGCACCGATCCTGCGTCGAATCTCGACGAGATGTTGGAGGTTGAGCTAAGCGACAGTCCGGTGCCGGTGCCGAACGCGGCAGGACTGTTCGCGATGAACATCGACCCCGAAGCCGCAGCCGAGAGCTACCGGGCGCGCGTGCTCGACCAGCTCGAACCCACGGCGACTGATCAGGAGAGATCGACGATACGCGAGCAGCTTTCGGGCGCTTGCACCACCGAGATTGCCGCGTTCGACGAGTTCGTCGGATTGCTGGACGGCGACAGGGCGGGCTACGACCACATCATCTTCGATACCGCGCCGACCGGCCATACCTTGCGCCTCCTGAGCCTGCCGAAGGCATGGACCGGCTTCCTGGAGGACAACGACCGGGGGGCGTCCTGCCTCGGACCACATTCCGGTTTGAAGATGCAGGAGGAGCGTTTTCGACAAGCGTTGCAGGCGCTGGGCGATCCCAGGCGAACGACCGTCGTTTTAGTGACCCGCGCCGACCGCAGCGCGATCCGGGAGGCGGCGAGAACGTCGAGCGAGCTCCATGCGCTCAATCTCTCCAACCAGACGCTGGCGGTGAATGGACGCTTTCACGCCACTGACCCTGCCGACGCGGTCGCAGTCGCACTTGCGCGCGAGCAGGACGAGGCTCTCGGCTCGATGCCGGAAGCGCTGCGAAAGCTGCCCCGTGACGAAATTCCCTTGTTGGGATTCGATATCGTGGGGCTTGCGGCGCTGAGAGCGGTGTTGTCGTCGTCCAATCCACGGCTTTCGACCGGCGACCAAATTGTCGTGTCCGTCGACATGCAGGGCCTTGACCGCCTGATCGACGAGATTGCCCAGGGCAAGAGCGGTCTCATCATGATCATGGGCAAAGGCGGCGTCGGAAAGACGACGGTTGCCGCGGCCGTCGCTGTCGGCCTTGCGAAGCGCGGACATGCCGTCCACCTCAGTACCACCGATCCAGCGGCCCACGTCACGGATGTCGTCAGTGGCGCGATGCCGGGGCTTACGGTCGACCGGATCGATCCTCGGCGCGAGACCGAGCGCTATGTTGCAAAGATCCTGGCGAGCCGTGGCCGTGACCTGGACGATCAGGGCAAGGCTCTGCTGCTTGAGGATCTGGCTTCGCCCTGCACGGAGGAAGTCGCCGTTTTCCATGCCTTCTCGCACATCGTTGCGGAGGCCCGGAGCGCCTTTGTGGTGCTCGATACGGCGCCGACCGGTCATACCCTGCTCCTGCTCGACGCAACCGGAGCGTATCATCGTCAGATGACGAGCCAATTGGCGCCAAGCGGCGCCGGGCGTCTGATTACGCCACTGATGCGGTTGCAGGACTCCAGCTACACGAGGGTGATACTGGTGACCCTGCCGGAGACGACACCGGTTTCTGAGGCGGCCGCGCTCCAGGAGGACTTGCGGCGCGCGGACATCGAGCCGTTCGGCTGGGTCATCAACAAATGCCTCGTCGCTTCCGGAACGCGCGATCCCCTGTTGCAGGCGCGGATTGCGCGAGAGCGGACTCAGATCGCTCGTGTGCAGGCGGGCTTGGCCAAGCGCGCCTTCATCCTGGGGTGGCGCAGCGAGCCTCCTGTCGGCATCGAGGAGCTGGAGAAGTTATCGATGCCGAGTTCTCTACAGGATCACATTTGCATCGCTTGATTGCAGCGCATGCTAGATCGGGAGCCTGGCCTGTTGCAGACGTTGCGCCTTGGCGACGGCGAAGATCCCGTCAGCCCGTCGGGCAAATCGGCCGCTCAGACTTGGTGGATTTGCAGCGCGCGCTACCCTCCCAGGGCTTGTGGAACTGTTATTCTGTGTGCGCTGATGGACTGATTTCGCCAGCCAGTTCAGCTGGATCACACGTGTCCAGTCCCATGGGCGAAAATATTCCTGTTTCCATTTTTCAGAATTTGATGTTCACTCCCCCTTGTCCCGCCTCGATCTGAGGGGCGTATCGCGGTCGTCACGAGCGTTGGTGCGGGACGCGATGGGCGTGTTGGATCGCAGCGCGAGCAATCGTGCCGACGAACGGTCCGATGCGCACGGCCAAGCCGTGTGGTCCTGATCTCCCGGTGCCGAGATCAAGTTCGCGCCGAGGATGGCGTTGATGACAGGGTCAATCAGCCGGTCCCTGGGGAGAGCACGGAGTAAGCCGTAAAGCCGTCGCGCAGGGAAGGCCGGGATGTCCCAGCCGAACCTGTGGTTCCTGCCCCGTGCATTTTCTCACGCACGGGGGCCATGGGGGCGGCGTGCTCCCGGTCTTCCCTGCGCCCTCTGTGTTCGAGGAGGGCGAACGACCAGCAAAGCTCGGGCGCAAATGCGCCGCGAGGAGGTGCCTGCATGTCTCTCCGCACCAAATATCCGCGCTTCACATGTCTCAGCGTCACGTGTGTCCGCGTTGGTGCGTTGTTTTCTCCGCGTCATTGCGAGCGAAGCGAAGCAATCCAGGGCTCCGCAAGTCACTCTGGATTGCTTCGCTTCGCTCGCAATGACGTGGATAGGGCGGTGCTAAAAACCCGGTGTCATTCCGGGGCGCGCGTAGCGCGAGCCCGGAATCGATCGGGCCGCATGCGTTGTCGCGAAATGGATTCCGGGTTCGCGCTTTCGCGCGCCCCGGAATGACGGATGAGAGAGCAATGGCCTCACAACTCCCGCGCATTGCTGAACGCGAACGAGCTGACGCGGCGCGTCGTCTCGTCCAGGATCAGCGTGCGCGTGATCGGCGGCTCGGCGCGCTGGGCGCAGTTTTCGCGCTCGCAGAGCCTACAGTTGACGCCAATGGGCGTGCCCTCCGCCGTCTCCAGGTCCATGCCGGCGGCGTAGACGAGGCGCGAGGCATGCCTGATCTCGCAGCCCAGGCCGATGGCGAAGCGCGGCTGCGGCAGCGGGTGCGGCGCCACCGGACGGCGCACCATCTGGGCGATCGAGAAATAGCGCGAGCCGTCGGGCAGCTCGATGATCTGCTTCAACAGCCGGTCCGGCGTGTCGAAGGTCGAATGCACGTTCCACAGCGGACAGGTGCCGCCGAACTTCGAGAACGGGAAAGTGCCCGATGAGAAGCGCTTGGAGACGTTGCCGGCATTGTCGACGCGCAGCATGAAGAAGGGAATGCCGCGCGCGTTCGGGCGCGACAAGGTGGTGAGACGGTGACAGACCTGCTCGAAGCCGGTGCCGAAGCGCTGCGCCAGCACGTTGATGTCGTAGCTCAGTGCCTCGGCGGCGGCGAGAAACGGCGCGTAGGGCATCATCACGGCGGCGGCGTAGTAGCTCGCCAGCGTCATGCGATAGAGCCGGCGCGAGGTGTCGTCGAGCGCGCCGGCGCGGCCGATGATGATCTCGAACTGCGGCAGGCACTCGGCCATGCCGAGCTGGACCGCGAGCTGGAAGGTGCGGCCGGGGCCGTCGACCAGTTCGGAGATCAGGAGCTGCCGCCGATGGCGGTCGTAGCGGCGCAAGGTCTCGCGCATCACGTCGACCGGCATCACCCGGGTCTGCACCGAATGCTTTTCGCGCAGCCGAGCGGCCAGCGCGGCATAGAGCCCCTCGGCGGGCACGTCCAGCGCGTCGCGCAAGGCTTCGGCCTGCTGCTCGAGCTCGGCGAAGTAGTTGCGGTTGGCCTCGATCAGGTCGCGCACGCGCTCGATCGGGTTGGCCTCGAAATGGCCGCCGGCATTGCGGTCGGCCATCTGCGCCGCCACCAGCGTCTCACCGCGGCGCGCCTCGGCGTAAGCTGCGTACAGCCGCTGCAGCGCGTGGGTGACGCCGGGGCAGAGCTCGGCGAGATCGCGCAGCTCCTGCTTCGGCAGCTCGATCTGGCGGAACAGCGGGTCGGAGAAGATCTCGTTGAGCTCGGCGAAGAAGCGGTCCTCGTCGGCGGTGGCCAGGTCGCGCAGATCGAGGTCGTAGACCTCGGCCAGCCGCAGCAGGATCTGCGCGGACACCGGCCGCTGGTTGCGCTCGATCAGGTTGACGTAGCTCGGCGAGATGCCGAGCCCCTCGGCGAGCTGGGTCTGCGACAGCCCCAATTGCTGGCGGATGCGCCGGAAGCGCGGGCCGACGAACAGCTTCTTTCCGGACTCACCGGGCATCGCGATCTCCCGCGCGCCGCGCGGCTCCTGATTTGTGACAAGATTTACAAAATGATATTTGTGACAAGTGATGATGTTACATGACATCACCATTCAAAAACAAGGCCTCTATACGAAGCTGCCGGTTTCGCGTTTATCTCTGGTCACGCAAATCGCAATGCACTGTCAAAGTTGTGACGGTTGAAGGAGGGTCTCATGACCAGCAATTTCTGGGTGATCGGCGGCGAGTTCGGCTCGATGAATTTCCACAAGCTGGTGGAAGGCTCGGCCCAGGTGAAGGGTCCGTTCAAGTCGCGCAAGGAAGCCGAGGATTGCTGGCGCGAGGTGTCCGAGGAGAACCGCCACAAGGCCGGCGTCCGCTTCTCCATCGTCGAGGAGCCGCAGCGCGCTCCGGCCGCCTGAGGCGGTCAGGCAAGGACGGCCTTGCCGGGGATCTGAATAAAGCTCGAGGAAGAGCCCAAGGACGGGGCGGTCTCAGCCGGGTCACACCGGAGGAGGCCGCCCACGTCCGTTTTGGCGTCCTTGATTATCTCACCGTGCGTATAACCCTTTGAAGACAAATGGGGTTTGCGGAATACTGGGTTACTGATAGGTTAATGGGAGAAATCCTGGCGAAACCAGGGCCGAACCGTGAAAGCGTAAGCGATGTCCGAGGCCCCCGACAGCAGCACCGAACCGCGTCCCGTGCGCCTCCGCGAGGCCTTGCGTCAGGCCCGGCTCGAAGCCGCAGACCGAACGGGGGTGGTGGTCGATTTGCGCGATGCCGAGGTGGCGAGGCTCGAGATCCTCAACGATGCGCTCGATCCGCTGTTCGCCGAGATCCCCAACCAGATCGACCTGTTCGACCGTGGCATCAGCCAGGGCGAGACGCCGCGGCTGTGGATCGACGTCGTTGCTCACGTGGTGATGGGGCGCGACAAGCGGCAGTATCGCTTCGTGCAGGACACCCGCAACGGCCGCATCGTGCTGGCCGAGTCGCACGAGACAGGCGCGATCGTGAAGGCGGTGACCGACTACGTCGCCCGCCGCATGGTCGAGCGCGAGCGCGCCTTCAGCGTCGCCCGCATGCAGGCTGCGCCGAACGCCGAGGCGCCCAGGCGGGGCCGATTCTGGCCGTTCGTGCTCGGCTTCGTGCTGGGCGCGCTCTCGCTGTTCGGCTTCGCGCTCTACGAGAGCCTGAAGCCGATCTCGTTCTGATCGCGCGATTACAGCAAACGGATCTGCCGGATCTCGCGCACGCGCCGCGCGTCGTTCACGGAGCGCACCGTCATGTCGCAACGCCAGTGATTGCCGTCCGGCGCGACGGCGAAGATATTGTAGGCGGCGGCCGGAGTGTGGCCGTGCGCGAGCGAAGAGGCGGAGGGCACGCCGACGACGGGAATCTTGCGCTCCGGCCCGTCGATCCAGATCGTCGAATGCACGTGATCGTGGCCGTGCAAGACGAGCTCGACGCCATGGCGCGCCAGCAGCGCGATGAGCTCCCTGGAATCGGTGAGCCGCTTCATCCGGTTGGCCGAGCGCAGCGGATGATGCACCAGCAGCACGCGAAACAGCGGCTCATGCGCGATGGATTCGAGCAGTTGCTCCAAGGCCGCGAGCTGCGCGCTGCCCAGCCGGCCGGTCGCCATGAACGGCGCCGACGGCACCGCGGAGGAGAGGCTGATCAGCGCCAGCGGCCCGCGCCGGCGCAACGACGGGAAGGTCGCGGGTCCCTCAGCATCACCGCCGAAATAGGCGGCAAAGCTCTCGGCGAAGCGCAACCGCGTCGAGCGCACATAGGCGTCGTGATTGCCGGGGATCGCGGTGACCTTGTCCGGCGGGCCCACCGTCTGGAGCCAGGCCTGGGCGAGGGGAAACTCCGACTCCAGGGCGAAATTGACGAGATCGCCGGTCACTGCGATCTGGTCCGGCATCTGCGTGTGCAGATCGGAGATCAGCAGGTCGAGGATGTCGCGGCGGTGATATTTGTAGCGGTTGCGTGTCCAGTTGAGATAGCCGAGCGCCCGCTTGCCGGCGAGCTCGGACAGCCGCGGCCGGTGGACTGGCGCGAGATGCGGGTCGGACAGATGGGCGAGCGTGAAGGCGGCCATCACCGGTCCCCACGCCGATGTCGGATGCGTGCGCGCCCAGCTGTCATGTCGTGCTATCCCTCATGCTGCGGCTCTCATGGCAAGCCCGGCCTTCGAGCGCAAGAACAACCGGGGACGGTGGCATTTGACGACAACACAGCTCAGCAGGTTGCGGATCCGGTTCGAGCCGGTGCTGCGGCGCGGATTCCACCTGTATTGGCGTTTCGCCCGCGGCATGACGCTCGGCGTCCGCGGCGTCGTGCTGGATGCCGAGAACCGCGTGTTCCTGGTCCGGCATGGCTATGTCTCCGGCTGGCACCTGCCGGGCGGCGGGGTCGAGGTCGGCGAGACGTTTCTGGAGGCCTTGAGCCGGGAGCTGTTCGAGGAGGGACGGATCGCGATTGCCGGGGAGCCGGAGCTGCACGGCATCTTCCTCAACAGCCACGTCTCGCCGCGCGACCACGTCGCGGTCTTCGTTATCAAGAGGTTTACGCAGGACCGGCCGCCGGAGCCCAACCGAGAGATCGTCGAGACCGGATTCTTCGCGTTCGATGCGTTGCCGGAAGGAACCACGCTCGGCACGCTGTCCCGCCTGCGCGAGGTGCTGGATGGCGTTAAGATCATTCCCACATGGCGGCCCGAAGGCGCCGGCTCATTATGAGATTCTGCACCGAATACGGGCAATCTCCCGGCCATGGGAGACGGGTCCATGAGCTCACAACCGATGCGGATCGCCGTGCTGGTGCCCTGCTACAATGAAGAGGCGGCGGTCGCGACCGTGGTCCGCGACTTCACGCAGGCGCTGCCGACGGCGACCGTTTACGTCTACGACAACAATTCCAAGGATCGCACCATCGAGGTCGCCCGCGCGGCCGGCGCCGAGGTGCGCAGCGAGCGGCGCCAGGGCAAGGGCCACGTCGTCCGGCGCATGTTCGCCGATGTCGATGCCGACATCTACGTGCTGGTCGATGGCGATGCCACCTATGACGCGCCGAGCGCCCCTCGCATGATCGAGCGGCTCGTGAGCGAGCGGCTCGACATGGTCGTGGGGCTGCGGGTCGACCAGGAGCAGGCCGCGTATCGCATGGGGCATCGCACCGGCAACTGGATGCTGACGAGCTTCCTCGCAGAGGTGTTCGGCCAGGCCTTCAAGGACATCCTGTCCGGCTACCGCGTGTTCTCGCGCCGCTTCGTCAAATCCTTTCCCGTGCTCTCCGACGGCTTCGAGATCGAGACTGAGCTCACCGTGCATGCGCTGGAGCTGGCGCTGCCAGTCGCGGAGATCGCGACCCCGTACTACGCGCGGCCCGAAGGCTCCGTCTCCAAGCTCAACACCTGGCGCGACGGCTTCCGCATCCTCAACACCATCCTGAAACTGTACCGCTCGGAGAAGCCGCTGCGCTTCTTCACCGCGATTGGCATCTTCTTCGCGCTGGTCTCGATCGGCTTCGCGATTCCGATCTTCGTCACCTTCATCGAGACCGGCCTGGTGCCGCGGCTGCCGACGGCGGTGCTGTCGATGGGCCTGATGATCATGGCGCTGCTGTCGGCTTCGTCGGGGCTGGTTCTCGATACGGTCACGCGCGGCCGCCGCGAGATGAAGCTGCTGGCGTATCTTGCGCAGCAGCCGGTTGGAGGGTGACGTTGCGATCAGGAATGGGGCCGATCGAAGCTTGTGTCCGCGGGGCGTTCCGGCGATGGTTCGCGCCGAACCGCCCCTCAACGAGAGCCACCTCATGCCCATCCTGAACAGCATCGCCGCGCTCACCGACGACATGGCGGCGTGGCGCCACGATTTCCATGAGCATCCGGAACTGATGTACGAGGTGCATCGCACCGCCGGCATCGTCGCCGATCGGCTGCGCGAGTTCGGCTGCGACGAGGTGGTGACGGGCATTGGCCGCACCGGCGTGGTCGGCGTCATCCGCGGCCGCAAGACCGATTCGGGCCGCATCATCGGCTTGCGCGCCGACATGGATGCGCTGCCGATCGAGGAGGCCTCGGGCCTGCCCTATGCCTCGAAGACACCCGGCCTGATGCATGCCTGCGGCCATGACGGCCACACCGCGATGCTGCTCGGCGCCGCGAAACATCTTGCCGACACCCGCAATTTCGACGGCACGGCGATCGTGATCTTCCAGCCTGCCGAAGAGGGCGGCGCCGGCGGCAAGGCGATGGTCGACGACGGCCTGATGACCCGCTGGGGCATTCAGGAGGTCTACGGCCTGCACAATGCGCCCGGTGTGCCCGAGGGCGTGTTCGCGTTGCGCCCGGGCCCGATGCTGGCCTCGTCGGACCAGCTCGAGATCACCGTGCACGGCAAGGGCGGTCACGCCGGCGCCGGCGTCCACAAGGCGGTGGACAGCGTGCTGATCGCCGCACACATCATCACCGCGCTGCAGTCGATCGTCTCGCGCAACGTCGATCCGATCAAATCGGCTGTCATCTCGATCTGCATGGTCGAGGCCGGCAAGGCGATGAACGTGATCCCCGAGACGGTCGAGCTGAAGGGCACCGTGCGCACGCTCGATCCCGAGGTGCAGGACCTGGTCGAGCGCCGGATCGCGGAGGTCGCCGACGGCATCGCCCGCACCTATGGCGGCACGGCAACGACGAAGTATACGCGTCTCTATCCGATCACAATGAACCATGCGCGCGAGGCCGGCGTCGCCGCCGATGTCGCCCGCGATGTCGTCGGCGCCGAGCGCGTCGTCGACAACGCGCCGCCGCTGATGGGGGCCGAGGATTTCGCCTTCATGCTGCAGGCCCGTCCCGGCGCCTTCGTCTTCCTCGGCATGGGCGACGGCAAGGACTGCCATCATCCGGCCTATCGCTTCAACGACAACATTCTCGGCCACGGCGCGTCCTACTGGGTGCGGCTGGTCGAGAAGACGATGCCGGCGGAGTGACGCGCAGCCGGAACCCGGCGGCTCGCCGCCGGGTTCATGCGATTGGAGAGGGAGCCATGGACCGCGCCGCCCTGGGATGCTATCCCGCCACCCCACATGAGTGACCTGTCCATTACGATATCAGCCGAGAAGCCGGGCGATGCGCAAGCCATCGAGCGGCTGCATGAACGTACCTTCGGCCCCGGCCGCTTCGTGCTGAGCGCCTATCGCCTGCGCGAGCATGTCGACCATCTGCTCGAATTGTCGTTCACGGCCCATATCGGCACCCTGCTGGTCGGCTCGGTCCGGCAGCTGCCGATCTGCATCGGCGACACCAAGGCCTTGATGCTCGGGCCGCTGACGGTCGAGCCGCCGTTCCGCAAGCACGGCATCGGCCGCATGCTGATGGAGCGCTCGATCGCCGACGCGCGCACGCAAGGCCATCGTCTCATTCTGCTGGTTGGCGACGCCGCCTACTACACGCGCGTCGGCTTCAAGCCGGTGCCGAAGGGCAGGGCGACGATGCCGGGGCCAGTGGATTACAACCGGCTGCTGGTGAACGAGCTGGTCGACGGCGCCTTCGAGGGCGTCGAAGGCGCCATCCGTCCGGATTGGGACTACGCGCGCTGAAAATTCACCGTCATTGCGAGCGAAGCGAAGCAATCCAGAGTCCAGCCTACGACTGTGGATTGCTTCGTCGCTTCGCTCCTCGCAATGGCGACGTAGGGGCGCAGGTTAGTCGTCCTCTGCGCCCCACCGAGTTCTCAATCAGAACTTGAGGTTCGCAAAGATCCGCACACCGATGCCGGGCAGTAGCACCTGGTCCTTGGTGTAGGACACAGAGTTGCGGATCTTCTCGTTGAGCAGATTGTTGCCGACGAGGCCGACCAGCATCTCGCGCGCGCCGAACATGTTCGGATCGAGCTTGGTGCGATAGCTGACCTCGGCCTTCAGAAGGTTGTAGCCCGGCGTCGGCGTCTCCGCGATCGGCGCGATGTCGTTCTGCGCGAAGGCGTGCAGCAGGTTGATGCGGGTGAGCCAGTTGGCGTCGCGCCAGAACAGGCCGCCGCCGACGCGCATCGGCGGGATCCGCGGCACGTTGGTGCCATCGGGGAAGGTGGCGCGGACGACGTCGAACTGGTTCTCGATGCCCCAGATGCCGCTGCCGAGCTGGGCGACGTCGAACTGGCTCTGGAACTCGGCACCGCGGAACAGCGCGTTGCGTTGCGAGTAGACCGCCTGGTTCAGCTCCGTGCCTGTCGTGCCGCAGGAGGCAAAATCATCATCGCACATCACGCCGGTGAGCCTGCGATAGATAAAATTGCTGAACTGCGTGTAGTAGGCGGTGGCCTCGAAGCGGAACGGGCCGGTCGCCTTGCGCAGGCCGACCTCGACGGTCTTGGCGGTCTCGAGCGTGAGATTCGGATTGCCGATGTCGAACGTGGCCGTCGCGTCATGGCCGCCGCGCGAGAACAGCTCGGCTGCCTTCGGGGCACGCTCGACATATTGCGCGGTGACGCTCGCGACGAGATCGCCGGGCAGGTTCTGCAGCAGGCCGACGCTGGCGCTCTTTGGCGTGTACGACGGATTGCGCGCGATGTTCGACTGCGGCGTGCCGTCCGGCAGATAGTCGACCGGGAAATTCGGCGTCGAGCCGTTCAGCGCCACATGCTCGATGCGGCCCGCGATCTGCGCCTTGGTCGAGGGCGAGAAGGCGAGCTCGTTGAACACGTAGCCGGCGACGCGGTTGTTGGTGTTGGGTCCGAACAGGCCGTTGAACACCGAGCCGGGATTGTCCGGGCTCGGCGCATTCAGCTCCTGATGGCCGGCCTGGATGCCGTACGCCGTGGTCAGCGTCGCAAAGCGCAGATTGACGGGCATCATCTGCACCTCGACGCGAATTTCCTGCTCGCGGTTGGTAAAGGTCTGGCGCACGCCGTCGGTGGTCGGATCAGCGGGGTCGGCGAGGCCGATCTCGTTGTGCCGATAGTCGGTCGCGCCGGCCCAGAAGCGGATGGCGTCGATCGCCGCGGAGTCCGGACGGTACTCGCCCTTCGCGGTGATCTTGGTCTGGTGCGCGTCGATCCGGGTGCGGTTGTCGGCGCCGTCGATGCCGGGGATGTGGTAGAGCGCATCGGTCTGCTGGATCGCGGCGCCGATGAAGCCGCCGGAGAAGAAATAGCTGCCGCCGATCGAGGCGCCGTCGTTCTGCACGGCCGAGTTCGGCTGGCGGCCGTTCACCGGGCGGGTCTGGTCGAACAGATACGGGTAGCCCGGAATCGAATAGTCGCCGGTCTTGCGGCCATAGGCGTCGGCATGGACAGCAAAGTTGCCGCCGCCCGCATCCAGCAGCACGCCGCCCTCGACGCCGCGATCGACCGAGCTGAACGACGTGCGGGTCTCCGCGGTGACGCAGGGCGCGCTGCCCGCGGCCGGCGCGCTCGCCGGCAGGCCATAGGTCTGGAACGGCGCGGTGGAGCAGGTCGGCAGCGCGTTCGGGATCCGGTTGTTGGTGGCGCTGACGACGCCGCCGATCGAGGTCGAGCCATAGCGCAGCGCCGCAGGGCCGCGGACAACCTCGATCTGGTCGCTGGTGAGCGGATCGATCGGCACGAAATGATCCTCGCCGAGATCCGAAGCACCGCCGCCTCCGACACCGTTCTCGACGATGCCGACGCGGTTGCCGTCGAGGCCGCGGATGATCGGCCGGCTCGAAGCGCCCGGCGCGAAGCTCGACCCGGTGATGCCCGGCTTGGCGTTCAGGAGGTCGCCGAGCGTAGCGGCGCCGGAGCGGCGCAGCTCCTCGTTGGGCACCACGGTGACGGTGGCGAACTGGTCGGTGACAACAGGCAGTACACCCTGCTGCGGCGGAGGCGGCGCCGTCTGCGCCTGTTGCGCTTGGGCCGGTGCGCGCGTGCTGCTGCGAGCGACGCGTGCGGCGGGATTGGGCCGCGGCACGACCGGCTTGCGCGCGCGGATCGGGCTCGGCGCGGTCACGTTGACCTCGGGCAATTCGGTCACCGGCTTAGGATCATCAGCGCGCGCGGGCGCGCCCAAAACGCACAACAAGGCTGCGGCGCTGCAGCCCGACATCAAAGCTCTCGGCAACATTTGTCCCATTCCTGATCCTGATCAGGCGTCCCACGGTCTTGATCATCGATGGGGTGCGCCTGCCGTCGTGTTGCGACGGATCCATTCCTCCACGCTGTCGGATGCGCGTGAGCGCAGCGGTTGCAGCGTCTCGATCGGTTCAGATCAGGGGATGGGAGGGCCGCGCGGCTGGAAAGCCGTGCCGATCGCGACATCGTCGAACGATGCGGCGATCGCTTTGAGGGGACGAATCTCGACCGCCGTGGGCACGACCAGCGCAGGCGGCGGCGAGAGCAGGATCGACTGCGCCATCGCCATGACGGCGCAGATCGCGCAACCATCCGCGGCGGGCTGTTGATCCGGGTCTTGACTGGCAGGAGTGGAGCCGGTGTGCCGTTCGGCAACGGTGATGCCGCCGCCATCCACCGCCTGCCCGGCCAGCCAATGCACGTGGCCGAAGGCGAGCGCGAACTGCAGCAGCAGCGCGAACAGCGCCAGCCGCGAGCCATCCTTGATGTTCGCGCGAAACCAGCTCATGGCCAGCGTTGGCTCATGTCGATCGGCCACCCCGTTAGCTGAGAGGCTCAGCTATTGTTACAATGTAACATCGCAGGGGAGTTCGGCACCGTCAATCGGAGCGCTGAAGCAGCGGCCAGATTTGGGGCCGCTGTGCCCTTCGCGCCACGTTGCTCGTACCATGCCGTGCGAGCAAACGCCTTAGGCTCAGCGCCCCTCGCGCACCCAGGTCGCGGCGAGCGCGCCGAGCAGCAGCAACAAGCCGATCACGCCGGCGAACATCGGCAGCACGCCGACGCCCTTGACGACGCTGGCGTCGCGCATGCGGACGCCCATCCAGCCGTCGCCGTTGAAGATCGTCGACGACCTCACCGGAACGATGCGCGGCATGTCGAGGCTGGAGCCGTCGGCGATGCGGCGAGCGTCGCCGCCGCTGGCCTGCGCCAGCGGCTTCAGGGTCTCGGTGGTCGAGGTGACCTCGGAGAATTCCTTCGGATTGGTCGGGCCGACATTGATCAGCGCCTTCAAGGTGCCGTCGGTCGCCTGCCACAGGCCGAGCTCGCTGGCCGGCAGGGTGGCGCGCCATTCACCGGGATCGCCCTGGGCGAGCGTCAGCTCGCGCGTCTGGCCCGACGGCGACGTCACGGTCACCGGCGGGACGGTGTCGCCCATGGTCTGGCGGATGACGGCCAGGTCCTTGCCCTGGACCTGCAGCCGCAGCGCTTCCTCGTCGAGGTCGGGTTGCTGCATCAGCCAGTGCGAGGTGCGCCGGAGCAGATCGAGATGCGGGCCGCCGCCTTCATAGCCGCGCGCCCACAGCCAGATGTGGTCCGAGAGCAGCAGCGCAACGCGGCCGGCGCCGAAGCGCGATAGCAGCAGCAGCGGCTTGCCGTCGGCGCCGGTCATGACAGGCGGACTGACCGCGTTGCGCGTCTCCACGGTGCGGAAGAAGCGGCTCCAGCGCGGCGGCTCCGTACCTGAGCCTTCGAGCCCGCGCGTGACCGGATGGCGTTTTCCGGCATCCGACAGATGCGCATAGAACGGCTTCTCGGTGACGCCGACCGGCTCGGCCGGCAGCACCGAGTCGAGCGGCGTGCGCCAGATGCTGGTGTTCGACGCGTAGTCCGGTCCGGCCGAGACCAGCACCGCGCCGCCATTCCTGACGTAGCGTGCGATGTTGTCGAAATAGGCGATCGGCAGCACGCCCTGGCGGGCGTAGCGGTCGAAGATGATCAGCTGGAATTCGTTGATCTTCTGCTGGAACAGCTCGCGGGTCGGAAACGCGATCAGCGACAGCTCGTTGATCGGCGTGCCGTCCTGCTTCTCCGGCGGCCGGAGGATGGTGAAGTGGACGAGGTCGATGCTGGCGTCCGACTTCAACAAATTGCGCCAGGTGCGCTCGCCGGAATGCGGCTCACCCGAGACCAACAGCACGCGCAGCTTGTCGCGCACGCCATCGATCGAGACCACGGCGCGGTTGTTGACCAGGGTCAGCTCGTTGTCGAGCGGCGAGGCCTCGATCTCGACGATGTTCTGGCCTTCGTGCTTGACGTCGACGTCAATATTGGCGGCCTGGCCGCTGGTCATCGTGCGCTCGCTGATGACCTCGCCATCACGGCGGATCACCACCTTCGCGCTGGAGCCCGTGACGCCCTGATCGTCGAGCCGGAAGCTGATCGTCTGCGGCTGGCCGACGATGCCGAAGCGCGGCGCGGCGGTGATCGCGACACGGCGGTCGCGTTCCGCCTTCTGTCCGGTAATCAGGGCCTGCAGCGGCGCCTGGAAGCCGAGCGCGGCGGCATTGCCGGGGATGTCGTGGACGCGGCCGTCCGTGATCAGGAAGGCGCCGGCGACGCGGTCGACCGGGACGTCCGACAGCGCCGATGTCAGGGCGCCGAACAGATGCGTGCCGTCGGTCTCGCCGTCGGCCTGGCCGGCCTCGACCACGCGCACCTCGAGGCCCTTGATCTTCTTCAAGCTGTCGACCAGCGCCTCCTGGGCCGCCTGGGTCTGCTTCGTGCGCTCTCCGAAATTCTGGCTCGGGCTCTTGTCGACGACGACGGCGGCGACCGAGCTCAAGGGCTCGCGGTCCTCGCGGGTGAATTGCGGATTGGCGAGCGCGAGCGCGATCAGAGCCAGCGCGGTCACTCGGATCCAGGCGGAGCGCGAGCGGCCGATCAGCAGCAATGCGGCGATGACGACGATCGCGCCGATCGCGAGCCACAGCACGATCGTCGGGACCAGGGGCGTGAACGCGATGCCGTAGTTCATGAGGCAAACTCGCTGGCTTCGTCATGGCCGGACTTGTCCCGGCCATCCACGTCGTTCCGTGCGAAAGATGAGACGTGGATGCCCGGCTCAAGGCCAGGCATGACGGTGGAGGTTTTGGCGCGTTCGACGCGCGTCATGAGCGTCACTGTCCGAGCCGTTCGATCAGCGCCGGCGCGTGCACCTGGTCGGCCTTGTAGTTGCCGGTCAGCGTATACATCACGATGTTGACGCCGGCGCGGAATGCGAATTCGCGCTGCCGCTGCTCGACCGGCAGCATGTATTGGCTGTCGGGACGCAGCGCCCAGGCGCCGGCGAGATCGTTCGAGGTGATGATGATCGGCGAGACACCGTCGCCGCCGCGCGCCGGGCGTGAGGCGGTGTCCTCATCGTCCTCCTTCGGCAGCGCTTCGACCCAGGTCTGGCCTGCGGTGAAGCGGCCGGGGAAGTCGCGCAGCAGATAGAATGTCTTGGTCAGCACGTGCTCGCGCGGCACCGGCTCCAGTTCGGGCACGTCGAGCGACGACAGGATGTCGCGCAGCGACTGCATGCCCGGCGTCTGCTGGGCGCCGTTGCTGCCCGGCGGGGCCTCGATCGCATCGCGGGTGTCGAACAGCACCGTGCCGCCCTGCTTCATATAGGCGTCGATCTTGTTGATCGCGTCCTGCGGCGGCTTCGGCGCGCCCGGCACGATCGGCCAGTAGATCAGCGGGAAGAATGCGAGCTCGTCACGGGCGGGGTCGACGCCGACGGGGTCGCCAGCCTCGAGCGCGGTGCGCTGCGCCAGGAACAGCGTCAGTCCGGTGAGCCCGGCCTTGACGATCGAATCGACGTCGGCATTGCCGGTGACGACATAAGCGAGCCGCGTCTGCGACACCGCGCGCATGGCGAAATCGTCGCTGGTCGCATCGGCGCGCGCGGGCGTGGGCATGGTGACCGCTAGCAGGGCGCCGGTGGCGAGAAGGGCGATGGCGATGGCCGCCGGTGCTGCGCGCCGCCGCCGGATCAGCGCGGCCAGCCCGCCGCCGAGCAGCGCGACGATGACCGCATCGACCAGGAACAGCAGCAGCGCCGTCGACAGCAGGATGCCCCGGAGATCGCGCGGCTCCGCAGTGGTGTAGCTGGCGCGCTTGGCGCGCAGCGCTGACGTGTCGAGCTGCAGAATGCGATCGGCTGGGCTGAGCGTGTTCACTGCGGTGGGTCCCTCGGCAGGGCCATAGAAGCCGGGTGGATGATCCAGGGAGGCCCTGTCGTTGAAATCGGCCGGCAACGGCTTGGTGGTCGAAGACGGCGGACCGAAGGCGCCGAACCCGTCGAGGATGTGCAGCGGCGCGAGCGTCGCCT